>DYAA01000064.1 GCA_019419405.1 Collinsella sp.
GGGCATCTTGTCCCCGCCGGCGGGCCAGGCCACCTCGTTTGAGGAGGCCGAGGCCGTGGCCGCGCACATCGGCTATCCGCTGCTGGTGCGCCCGAGCTATGTGCTGGGCGGCCGCGGCATGATGATCGCCTACGATGCCGAGCATCTGCGCGATTACATGGCCGAGGCTGCGCGCATTAGCCCCGACTACCCGGTGTACCTGGACCGCTTCCTGGAGGGTGCGATCGAGTCCGACGTCGACGCCCTGTGCGATGGCGAAGAGGTATACATCGGCGGCATCCTGGAGCATATCGAGGAAGCCGGTATTCACTCCGGCGACTCCGCGACCTGCATCCCGCCGTTCAGCTTTAGCGAGAGCCTGCAGGCGAAGCTCCGCGAGACCACGCGCCGCATCGCGATGGCGCTGGGCGTGCGCGGTCTGGTCAACGTGCAGTACGCCATTAAGGGCGAGACCGTTTACGTGATCGAGGCCAACCCGCGCGCCAGCCGTACCGTGCCGTTTATCTCCAAGGCCACCGGCGTGCCGCTGGCCAAATGCGCGGCGCGCATCATGGCAGGCGATTCCATCGCGAGCTTGGGCCTGCCGAGCGACGAACGTCAGCTGGACTGGTTCTGCATGAAGGAAGCCGTTATGCCCTGGGGTCGTTTCCCGGGCGCCGACGTCATCCTAGGGCCCGAGATGAAGTCGACGGGCGAGGTCATGGGTATCGCTAAGAGCTATCCCGAGGCATACGCCAAGACGCAGCTGGCGATCGACTACAGGCTGCCCGACCCGAGCGCCGGCAAGGTATTCATCAGCGTGTGCGACCGCGACAAGCGCCACATCCTTTCGGTCGCGCGTATCCTGCGTTACCTGGGCTTTGACATCTGCTCCACCGAGGGTACGGCGCGCGTGCTGCGTGGAGGCAACGTGACGTGCGAGATCGTGGAGAAGATTAGCGGCCCGCACGACGGCGAGCGCCCCAACATCGGCGACCTCATCGCCGATGGCAAGATCGCGGTGATCATCAACACGCCGTACGGTCCGGGCTCGCGCGGCGACGGCTATCTGCTGCGCACCGAGGCGGTGCGACGCGGTGTGACCTGCGTGACCGCGATGTCTGCCGCCAACACGTATGTGAGTGCCATCGAGGCGGTGCGCGAGGACCAGCAGGGTCACGGCAGCGCCAACGACATGGGCATGGACGTCATCGCCCTGCAGGACCTGCCGCAGCACACGGTGTAATGTGACCTGGTCGGCGGGGGCGGCAGCCGGACACTTTCTCTCGGAAACTGGGCTTCGCGAAGTTTTCCGAGAGAAAGGACCGCCTCCCGCCCCGGCCTACGGTGACTCGGTTGCACCGTGTGCTGCCGAAGGGGCTTTGTGCGATGACTAGGGCTGAATAGAAAATGAGTGTGGGCGCCGTCGTTCGTTTGAACGACGGCGCCCACGTTTTGGATTTATTGGGCTGTGGCGGTGAAGGTTGTTTTGTCGGCGGCGATGTGCACGTGCAGCTTTGCCTGACCGTCGCAGCTGATGAGCACGCCTACCTCGAACGGGGTTCCCGTCTTGTCGTAGGTCGAACGCACGATGCGCATCGCCGCCTTACCGGTGTTCTGTCCCAAAAGACGCGCCTCATGCTTGTCGAGGTTGACCGTCTCGTAGACGGCATCGACGCTTGCGGGCAGGATGCCGGTCTTTTCCGCGATGTAGGCGTAGAGCGAGCCATCCACGTCTTTGCGCGTGAGCTCGGGGCAAAGTGACACGGGGATATAGACGTAGTTGAGCTCCATGGGTTTGTCGTTGGCGAGACGCAGGCGGCGAATCTCCCAGACGGGTGTCCCTTCGGGCACTTTGAGCCCGGAGGCGATGCCGCGGACGGCCGGTATGCTTGAAAAGGCGAGAATCTGCGAGCTCGGAACCCGTCCCGCTTCGCGCATCCGCGCGCTGAAATTCAGGGCCAGGTCGATGCCGGGTGCTGAAGTTTGGGGCTTGATGAACGTGCCCTGGCCGCGCTTGCGCACCACGCGCCCCTCGATGACGAGATCTTGGAAGCAACGGCGCACGGTCGCGCGCGATAACTCCAGCCGCTCACAGATTTCGAGCTCGCGTGGCAGCGGCGTCTTGGTGTCGAACGCCTGGCTGGCGATAAGCAGAGCGATTCGATGTTTAAGCTGGACATAGAGCGGCGTATCACCGCTGCGGTCGAAGGGTTCGGAGGCGAGAAACGAGATCATATCCATGGGGTACCTCCATGTCGTGGGCGTACGTGACATGGTCTGACACTGCGGGGCAAACCGGAGATGCCAGGCCCGATTCTTGCTGGTATGTATGGTGCATAAGGAACATAAAACATTTATCAGGCAATCTACCTGCTATTTTAAAAATAATTAGAAGAAAAAATAATTTAGGCACAAAAATAGTTGCTACCGTTAACCGATGAATAGTTGCCGTTCGCAACTATTTTCTTGTACCGAACATGCCCCGGCGCAACAATAATCTCAGCAAAAAGCAAAGCCGTGCGACACACGGCAGGTCGAGAGGAGACCGCATGCGGTATCTGGTAATGGTCAGTCACGGAACGCTCGCTCCCGGACTGCACAGTGTCCTCAAGATGCTCGGCAATGACGCCCCGAACATCTTGTCGACGAGTCTCGTGGACGGCATGGGCGCTGACGAGTATGTCGAGAACGTCAAGGCGATGCTCGCTCCCGTTACCGCCGATGACGAGGTTGTCCTGCTTGGTGACATCCTGGGCGGATCGCCGCTCACCAATGCCATGAACACGCTGGCCGAGAAGGGTTTGCTCGCCCACACCATTGCCTTCGGCGGTATGAATCTGCCCATGGCTATGACCGCCATGATGGGGCTTGCCACCATGGACCTGGATTCCCTCAAGCAGATGATGCTGCAGGAGGGCAAGAACGGTATGTCCGAGCTCGTTGTCCCGACCGATGACGCCGACGACGAGGACGACGACATCTAGGCAGCGCATCCGCCCAAATTTTCGTGATGGAGCGGGGGTTAAGAGGAAAGACCCCCGGTGATAAAGAAAGGGAGAACGCATGATTTCGTTCATCCGTATTGATGACCGTATGATCCATGGACAGACCGTTACCCGTTGGGCCCTCGAGTATCCCTGCGACGGTCTTATCGCCGTCAACGACGCTGCAGCGTCCAACCCCGTGCTCAAGGAGGCCTACAAGAGTGCCTCGGGCAAGAAGACGTTCGTGTGGACCAAGGAGCACTTTAAGGAGGTCTCCGAGAAGGTTCTCAAGTCCGACACCAAGTACTTCCTGATCACCAAGAACCCGCTCGACATGAAGGAACTTCTCGTCGATTTTGGCTTTAAGCCCGGCATGGACCGCATCATCGTCGGTCCCTGCAACGATCGTCCCGGCACCACCAAGCTTGGCAACAACCAGTCGATCACGCAGGAAGAGGCCCAGGCGCTCGAGGATCTCACCAACGCCGGTTACACGGTCGAGTTCGCCCTTATCAAGGAGAAGTCCATCGGTGAGTGGCCCAAGTTCCGCGGTCAGTTTGGCTTCTAGTTAGGTGCCAGCCGCATTTTGGTATCTACAGCCCTTGGTGAAAGGGGCTGAGGAATAAAGAAAGGGGAAAGCATGGCAATCAATGCATTCCAAGCCGCGCTGTTCGGCCTGTTCGCCTGCCTGGCATCACTGCCTGGCATGGGCGGCACGACGATCGGCAACTACACTCTGGGTCGTCCTCTGGTCGCCGGCCTCATCGTCGGCATCATCATGGGCGATATGCAGACGGGTATCCTCGTCGGCGCTGCCATCCAGGTTGTCTACATCGCTCTCGTGACCCCCGGCGGAACCGTCTCCGCCGACGTCCGCGCCGTGTCCTATATCGGCATCCCGCTGGCGATCCTCGCCATCAAGAACTCGGGCATCGATCCCGCCTCCGCTGAGGCTGCCGGCATGGCCGCATCCCTCGGTGCCGCCGTCGGCACGCTCGGCACTGTGCTCTTCTATGGCACCGCCACCATCAACCTGGTGTGGCAGGGCATGGGCTGGAAGTGGCTCGAGAAGGGCGATCTCCACAAGCTCTACCTGGTCAACAACGTTCTGCCTTGGATCGGTCACATCGTCTGCTCGTTCCTCCCGACGTTCATCATCACCATGGGCGGCACCGCCATGGTCGACCTCATGAAGACCTACATGCCCATGGACGGCATCGCGATGAAGACGCTGTTTACCGTCGGCTCGCTGCTGCCTACCGTCGGTATCGCCATCCTGCTCAAGCAGGTCATCTCTAAGCCCACGGACTTCCTGACGTTCTTCTTCGGCTTCACCCTGTCCGCTGTTATGGGCTGCAACCTGATCGCCGCTGCCGGCATCGGCTGCTTCTTCGCCCTGATCAACTATGAGATCGCTTCGCTCAAGATCGACCTCGCAAACGCTCCCAAGGCAGCTATCGCCTCGGGCTCAGATGATGAGGAAGAGGAGGACATCTAATGGCAGAGAAGAAAAAGCTCTCTAAGAAAACGCTTGCCAAGTCGTTCCGTAACTGGTCCTATGGCAACCTGACCTGCTTCTCGCAGGAGCACATGCAGACCTTCGGTTACCTGTGCGCCATGCTTCCGATTGTCGAGGAGCTCTACGACACGCCCGAGGAGCAGAAGCAGGCCCTCCAGACCTACTCCGCGTTCTTCAACACCGAGCCGCAGATCGGCACCATGATTGTCGGCGTCACCGCCGGCCTCGAGGAGGCTCGCGCAAACGGCGAGGCCATCGACGACGACGCCATCAACGGCATCCGCGCCGGCCTCATGGGCCCGCTCGCCGGCCTTGGCGACTCGCTGATCGTCGGTACCCTGATCCCGATCCTGCTCGGTATTGCCCTCGGTCTCTCGACCGGCGGCTCCCCGCTCGGCGCCATCTTCTATATTGTCGTGTGGAACCTGCTCATGTTCCTTGGCATGCGCTTTGCCTACAACCAGGGCTATGAGCTCGGCGGCAAGGCGGTCGAGGCCCTCGTCGGCCCCAAGGCCAAGGCTCTGCGTGATTCCATCGTGATGGTCGGTACCATGGTCATCGGTGCAGTCGGTGCTACCTGGGTCTCCATCACCTGCAGCCCCAACCTGGTGCTGCCCGGTGGCGGTAAGTTCCAGGACACGCTCGATGGCATCTATCCGCACCTGCTGCCGATGATCTTCATCATCTTCTGCTGGTACATGATGACCAAGAAGAAGGTCAACCCCATCGTTATGATGCTGATCCTCGTTGTGATCGCATTTGTGGGCGTTCTCATTGGCTTCTTCGACCCGGCACTGAGCTACTAGTCATCATCCCCTGGCCCCCTGTAAGGCCGTGCGGCCTCAACCGCACGGCCTTCTGATTTTGCGCCGCCCTTCAAGGGCAATATGGCCAGCGACCTCCATCGCCTACACGACACCCGCTATATTGCTCTTGAAAGATGACGTATTCGACAAACGATGCACTTGCGCATGATGCACACTTTGCACGAGGAGGACCATATGCACGAGAAACATGGACACGACCTTTCGCGCGACGACTTGATTCGCGAGGCAAAGATGCAGACCGATGCTATTCAGCGGCTCAATGTTTGGCTGCGCCTGGGCTATTCGCTCGTGGCGATTGGCTTTTTGATGGGGATGTGGGGTATGCAGGGCGGCCCCGGCTGGGGTGTCCCCGTGGGCATCGTGTGCCTGGTGGTGGGCACTCCGCTTTCGATCGTGCTTAAGGTCGGCACGACCAACGCCAAAAAGAATGTCGAGCGCATGCTCGAGGCCGCTGGTGTCGACGTTGAGGAGCTTATGCGACGCAAGAAGGACGAGCAATAGACTTCCGCGTTGTGGTATCATAAATAATTGTTGCGAATGTTAACTAATGTACGGCAAATGACGGTTTTATGGCCCTTCTAGAGTTGCAAAGGACAATATCCCCAGTGGATTACGATGACGTCGCTCGAAAACTGATTGTGTACTCACGTTCCCTTGCCAAGGGATCCTTGAGTGCTGCCGGCGGCGCCAGTGTGGGCGAGGCACCGGTTTTACAGTATCTATCGGGTATTGACGGTGATGTCATTCCCTCCGAGATTGCCAAGAAGCTGAAATTCTCCCGTGCGCGCATGTCGCATATCTTGGATTCACTCGAGAGTAAGGGTTACGTTCAGCGCAGGACTGATCCAAACGATCGTCGGCGTGTGCTGGTGAGCATTACCGAGGAAGGCCGTGATTTCGCGGCGAAAAAAAATGCCGAGAGTGTGGCATCGCTCTCGAAACAACTCTCAGCGCTCGGCGAGCACGATGCCCAGGAGCTCGTGCGCATCCTGAATAAAGCTTACAGCCTTACCTATGATGCCGACGACTACCTGGACAATCTATAAGGATAAAGACAGACATTTAGGTGCATCTTGAAATGCACCCGGGACAGTTGTGCCCATCAGCCACCGTCAACATCTCATTCCAAACCAAATCAGCCAACGTACGTCATGGCAATCCCCGGTAGGTTGCAGGATGGCGGCTGAGCCTTTCCCTCGGGAAACTTCGCGAAGCCCAGTTCCCGAGGGAAAGGTATGGTCTGTGTAATACCAGACAAACAGTACATTTTTGCTAGATTGGTATTTGACTGAAGAACCAATTGGTATGGCTTATTAAGCCCACCTTGCCGCTGACGCTCATTTTACTGCCGCTGGTGGACTTCCGAACTTGGTTGCGCAAGTGCTCCCATATATTGATATGACCTAGTAGGTGGCTATCTGGTTACTACCAGTTGGCCCCTTGGTAACGGGTGGCCCCATTGTGCGGAATGTACCGAACATCCCCGTTTGATACGTTTTCCCATGCTGCCGGGGGGGCGTCCTCGGCACCTCAGCATCTCGGAAGAAAGGAGACCAGGTGCGCAGGAATTCCATTTTTACGAAACGGTGGGTGAAGGGAAGCGCGGTCCTCGTTGCCACTGCAGCGACGCTCGTGTTTGCCAATCCCCAGCAGGCGATTGCCACGCCACTCAAGGGCGTCGACTCGGCGACCGTGTCCCAGTCTGCCTCGAATGTCGTCGACATCGATTTCGCTGACGGCATCAAGGGCCGTATTACGTTCCTCGAGGACGGTATTTTCCGTTATAACGTCGACCCCAAGGGTGAGTTTTCCGAGTACGCCACGCCGCGCAGTAAGTCCCACACGGCTAAGATCCAGGCTCAGCCCGATACCTCGGACACCTACAGCAAGCCGAGTGCGACGGTTGCCGACAAGGGCGACACTATCGAGATCACCGGCGGAAAGGCGACCGTGATCCTGGACAAGGCGACTGGCAAGATGAGTATCAAGTCAGGCGACCGTGTCGTGGTTTCCGAGTCCGCGTCCCTCGACCTTGATAAGAAGGGTACCGTCCAGACGCTCGCCAAGGAGAAGTCCGAGAACTTCTTTGGCGGCGGCACCCAGAACGGACGCTTCCTGCACACCAACCAGACCATCGCCATCTCCAACACGAACAACTGGACCGATGGCGGCGTTGCCTCGCCCAACCCGTTTTATTGGACGAGTGACGGCTACGGCGTGCTCCGAAACACGTTTGCAGAGGGTTCCTACGACTTCGGTTCCACGGACTCATCGACGGTCACGACTTTGCACAGCGAGAATGAGTTTGATGCCTACTACTTCGTGGCGACCAACGAGGGAGCTTCGAACGTGGCAACTGAGATGCTGCAGGACTACTACAAGGTGACCGGTAACCCGGTACTGCTGCCCGAGTACGGGTTCTACCTTGGTCATCTTAATGCCTATAACCGTGATGGCTGGTCAACGACCTCGGGTCAAAAGAAGTGGGAGACCAAGGGCAGCAAGTCCTCGAGCGAGAAGGGCGACGTTAAGTACGAGTCTGGCATGTCGACGGGCTACAAGCTCGACGGCACACTTGCGGCCGAGACGCTCAACGGTGAGGGCCCTACGGTTGATACCGAGAACATGAAAGCGACCGATTTCGACCGCCAGTTCTCTGCTCGGCAGGTTATCGATGACTACGAGGACAGCGACATGCCGCTCGGCTGGTTCCTGCCGAACGACGGCTACGGCGCCGGCTATGGCCAGAACGGTTACTACAAGACCGGCGGCGTCAACTCCGACGGAGCGAGCTCGGCCGACCGTCTTAACGCTGTGCGTGCCAACGTCGACAACCTTAAGAAGTTCACCGAGTATGCCAACTCAAAGGGTGTGAGCACGGGCTTGTGGACCCAGTCCAACCTTGAGCCCGACAGCAACCCTGAGACCCCGTGGCATCTGCTTCGCGACTTCGACGCCGAGGTCAAGACGGGAGGCATCACTACCCTTAAGACCGACGTTGCCTGGGTTGGATCTGGCTACTCCTTTGGTCTTAATGGCATCAAGACAGCTTATGACACGGTGACGACCGGCGCTAACAAGCGCCCCAACATCATCACGCTCGATGGTTGGGCCGGCACGCAGCGCTTTGGTGGCATTTGGACCGGCGACCAGTATGGCGGTAACTGGGAGTACATTCGCTTCCATATCCCCACGTATATCGGTCAGAGTCTTTCGGGCAACCCCAACATCGGCTCCGACATGGATGGCATCTTTGGCGGCGCCCCCATCATCTCTGCGCGTGACTACCAGTGGAAGACGTTCACGCCCTCTATGCTCGACATGGACGGTTGGGGCACCTACCGTAAATCGCCCATGACGCACGGCGATCCCTACACAGGCATCTCGCGCTTCTATCTCAAGCTCAAGGCGCAGCTCATGCCCTATATCTACACGAGCGCGGCCTCTGCGGCCAACATCGACACGGGTAACGGCGATGCCGGCCTGCCCATGATCCGCGCCATGCTGCTTTCTGACAACTCCGAGTACGCCGCAAGCACTTCGACGCAGTACCAGTATATGTTCGGTGAGAACTTCCTAGTGGCACCGGTGTATCAGGATACCCAGGCAGATGAGAACGGCAACGACATTCGCAATGGGATCTACCTCCCCAACTACGGCACCGACGAGAATCCCACCATCTGGATCGATTACTTCTCGGGTAAGCAGTATCGCGGCGGCCAGGTTCTCAACAACTACGAGGCTCCGCTTTGGAAGCTGCCGCTGTTTGTGAAGGCCAACGCTATCGTGCCGATGTACGCCGAGAACAACAACCCCGAGGCAGTGAGCGACACCAACACCAAGGGTACCGACCGCAGTCAGCGTATCGTCGAGTTCTTCGCCACCGAGGGCGACGGCACCTTTACGCAGTACGAGGACGACGGCTCCTCCATCGAAAACAACACGACTGAGGACGATTCCTACGGCACGATCGACAATATCTCCTACGGTGAGCATGTGAGCACCGTCTACAGCTCCAAGGCCGCAGGCGGCACCGCGACCTTTACCGCCGAGGCCTCGCAGGGCGGCTACAACGGCTACGACTCCAACCGCACCACGACCTTCGTGGCCAATGTGTCCGCCAAGCCCACGAGCGTCGTCGCCAAGAACGGCGGATCCGCACTCAACGTGGTTGAGGTCAACTCGCAGGAGACCTTTGACGCCGCGACCCCCGAGGCCGGCCAGGCGGTCTACTTCTACAGCAAGACCCCCAACCTCAACCACTACGGCAGCGATGCGGACGGCACCGAGGCCGAGCAGGGCGAGAGCTTCAACAACACCAAGATCACCACGAACCCCAAGGTCTACGTCAAGTTCGCGAAGACCGATGTTGCTGCAGCGGCGCAGACGCTTGAGCTGGGCGGTTTCGTGAACGCCGACGCAACGCTCACAGCCGATCGCCTCAACGAGAACCTCTCCGCACCCACGAACCTTGCTGCCCCCGAGGACGTCACGACCCCAACGAGCATCAAGCTCACCTGGGGAAAGGTCGATGGTGCTACCTCCTACGACCTTAAGGTCGACGGCACTGTGTTTGCCGTGGGTGATGCGGCCGAGTTCACGCACACCGACCTCGCCTACAATAGCAAGCACACCTACCAGATTCGTTCGCGCAACGCCGAGGGTTACTCCGCCTGGAGCGATGTGCTCGAGGCGAACTCCGCACTCGATCCGTGGCGGAACGTCCCCGACGCCGAGCAAATCACCTGGGAGGGCTCACTTTACGGCAGCCATAAGGCCGAGCTCGCCTTCGACCATGAGTTCCAGTCGGGCGACGGCGGTTTCCACTCCGGTGGCAACGATCTGGGCAAGGCGCTTACCGTTGACTATGGACGCGCTTACAAGCTCGATAAGCTCGAGTACTATCCGCGCGATGACGCCGGCAACGGCACTGTGACCAAGATGCGTGTTGAGACGAGTCTCGATGGCGTCCACTGGACGAGCCAGGAGGTCGATTGGGCACGTTCCGCTGATTGTAAGACGGTAGCGTTTGACGGCACCGTGGCCGCCCGTTACGTGCGCATGACACCGCTCGCCTCGGTCGGCAATTTCTTCTCCGCGTCCGAGATTGCCATCTACAAGACCGACGGCACGGATGGCTTCGCCGTGGGCTCCAACCTCAACAAGGCCACGATCTCCGACGGAGACTACTCCAACATGAAGAACTACCTGGGCCTCGAGAATCGCGAGCCCGATACCCCGACGTTCGGTTCGCAGATCCGCGACCACTTCGCCGACCTCAACGATAACGGCGTTTACGACGTCTACGATTACTCGTTCACCATGGCGGGTCTTGACGGTGGCACTAAACAAAAGGGCAAGGTCGCAGGTTCGCTCGCGGTGATACCGAGCAAGACCGAGGTCGAGGCTGGTGATGAGATCACCGTTGATGTCTATGCGGCCGACGCCAAGAACGTCAACGCCCTGGGCGCTCTCGTCAACTTCAAGAGCGACCAGTTCGAGTTTGTGTCCGAGAGCATCGCGCAGGACGGCTCGACTGCCGGCATGGAGAACCTGTCTCGCGAGAAGGTCCAGTTCGCGGACAGAACGCAGACTATCAATCTCGCCTTTGCCAACCGCGGCGATGGCAAGCTCTACAACGGTACCGGCGCGGTGGCGAGTTTCAAGCTCAAGGCCAAGACCGCCGGCAAGGTCGAACTGCCCTCGACATCTTGGCTCATCGGTCCGGCATGCGACGCGCTTGAGTTTGCGAGCGACGGCACGGTGACGATGCCGGATGTTCCTCAGCCAACGGTCGCCGAGTACGGTCAGGATGCCTTCAACATCACGATGACCAACGATGAGCTCACGACCGACGACGGGACCAACGTCGAGAAACTTATCCAGCAGAAGAGCTATAACGCGCTGTTCGATAATAACGAGGGCGACAACGGCTTTGAGTTCCTATGGGACTGGAGCGGCAACTGGGACAGCGAGGGTAAGCTTCCGAGTTACGTGAAGCTTCCCACCACGATGACATTCGCATTTAAGACGCCGTCGAAACTCGATAGTGTCGAGGTCGTTAACCGCAACGGTGGCAACGGAACCGTGCAGAAGATCAAGGCTGTCGTGACGTTCGAGGATGGCTCGACCCAAGAGTTCGCGGGCGGGGAGTACGATTCCTTCCGGGCTCGCTACGCCTTTGGCCTCTCTGCCGAGAACAAGGGCAAGAAGGCGACCAAGGTCGAGGTCACGCCGCTTGAGGCATCGGGTGACCAGATGCTCACACTGCGTGAGGTCAACTTCAACTACACGCAGGGTGTCGAGGCCATCGAGGGTGTCGAGCTAGGCAAGAACCAGACCGAGTTCTTTGAAGGCGACATTACGCCCGTCGACGCCAAGGCTACGCCTGAGAGCGCTGGCTACCCCTATGTGACGGTCGAGAGCTCCGACCCCTCTGTGGTAAGCGTCTCCGCTGTTCAGGCTGGCGATAGCGTGAGCTACTACCTGCGTGCCAACAAGGCCGGCAAGGCAAAGATCACGGTGGCGTCGGTACTCGACCCCTCCAAGACCGCATCCTATGAGGTCGAGGTCAAGGCTGGTGTCGATACCTCTGCGCTCGTGGCAGCGCTTTCCAAGGCCGCGGGCTACAGCGAGTCCGTCTACACCAAGGATTCCTATGCAGCTCTCACCACTGCGGTCGAGGCGGCTCGGAAGCTCCTCGACAGCGGCCAGGGCAGCTATAGCAAGAAGGATGTCGCAGACGCCACTGCCAAGATCGAGAAGGCAATCGACGGCCTCAAGATGCGCCCTGTCGATGAGAAGATCCTCATCAACACGCCCGAGAACCGCAAGAACGTCAAGGTGGCCGACTTCTCGAGTGAGGCCGACTACGAGGGCAGCAACGCCGTCAACGCTCTCGACGGCGACGAGCGGACGCTTTGGCACAGCGACTGGGCCCATGGGACCGGTATGCCCCAGTATCTGAGTGTCGACCTGGGCCGCGACTACGATCTCACCGACGTTACATTCCTGCCGCGCCAGGACGGCGGCACTAACGGCGATATCTTCGAGGCCGAGATACTGGTCTCCGACACTGCCGACGGTTATGAGATGGGCACCGCCGCGTCGATGGGTACGTTCGCCTTCGACAACGACGGCCGCGTGCTCACCGACCGTGGCGACTGGAAGCAGATGAGCTTTGGCGCCGCGCGCGGTCGCTACGTGACCGTCAAGGTGATTCACGCCGGCGGTGGCGACGTTGATGCCTACTGCAGCATGGCGGAGCTCAAGTTCTACGGTACGGCCGTCCCCGATCCGGTGGCGAAGGATGATCTCGCTACCGCGATCGAAAAGGTTGATGCCGAGGTTGCTGCCGGCGACCTCAAGGCCGGTGACTACACCGAGGCCTCCTGGACGGCGCTCGAGAACGCCCTGGCGAGCGCCCGCGCCATCTTGAGCGATGAGGACGCCACGCAGGACGAGGTCGACCAGGCGCTCAGGGCGCTCGAGAGCGCCCGCGGCGCGCTCGAGAAGACCCCGGTGGTCCCGGTCGAGAATCCGACTAAGAAGCAGCTCAAGGCCCTGGTCAAGCAGGCGAAGGAGACTGACACCAGGGGCAAGACGGACGAGTCTGTCAAGGCCCTGACGGATGCCATTACCTACGCCGAGGACGTCTTGGGTGATGAGAATGCTTCCGACACCCAGCTCCAGGCGGCCTATGACCAGCTCAAGCTGGCCATTGAGAGCCTCAGGGATGCCGACTCCGGCAACCAGGGCGGCTCGGGCAACCAGGGTTCCGGCAATGGCTCGAACGGCGGCAACCAGGCGGGCAAGCCCGCAGGCGACAAGGCCCAGGGCAGCAAGAAGAACGGTTCGGCGATCCCCAATACCGGCGACCAGACGGCGGCGACCGTCGTGACCGTCGGTGGTCTCGGCGCCATCATCGCCGCGATCGGCGCTTTCTTCCATCGTCGCAGCAAGGCCAAGTAGCCCCAGCAACAGCTAAGCAAGCGTGCCCGCCGTCCCGCCCAAGGACGGTGGGCATGCTTTTTGAATGTAGGCGGAAAGCTCCGACCCTTCGGCCTTAATCTCGCAAAGCATTCCGTCTCTCACCGAACACATCGGCATCGGTGGCTATACTTGAATTATTTGCAGTTAAGGGTCGCGGATTCGCTGCGTCACCGCTCTCAACAGGAGGTCTATGTTTATGGCAGATCAGAAGCCGGTTGTCGGGATCATCATGGGTTCCAAGTCCGATCTGGGCGTTATGGAAGGCTGCACCGCCGAGCTCGAGGCACTGGGTGTGCCCTATGAGCTCGTCATTGCGAGCGCGCACCGCACGCCGGCGAAGGTCCACGAGTGGGCTTCGACTGCCGCCGATCGCGGTATCAAAGTGATTATCGCCGCCGCCGGCAAGGCCGCTCACTTGGGTGGTGTCGTGGCTGCCTTTACGCCGCTGCCGGTTATCGGCGTGCCTATGAAGACGAGTGACCTGGGCGGTATGGATTCGCTGCTGTCGATGGTGCAGATGCCTTCGGGCGTGCCCGTGGCCTGCGTTGCCATCAACGGTGCCAAGAACGCCGCCATCTATGCCACACAGATTCTGGGTGCTTGCGACCCCGAGTACCGCAAGGTTATCGAGAAGATGAAGCAGGAGATGGCTGACGCCTAAGCGTTCCGCCGTTTCACCGCAGTATAAGGAGAGCCATGTCCGATTATCAGGGAAAACGATTCAAGGCTTCTCAGATTCCCGATCCGTCGAAGCCGGGTGCTGCCCGTGCGGCACAGCAGGGTCGGACATCCTCTCCTCAGCAGCCGCGCGCGCCGCGCCCCGTGACACCGGCGACGCATCGTCGACAGGACGCGCCGGCCGCATATCGTCCTTCGTCTTATAGCTCCGCTAAGAAGCCGCCCCGGTCTTCATCGCATGCCGCGCCGTCGGATCGCACCGAGCCGCCGCGCAAAAAGCGCCACTCCATTATTCCCATTCTGCTCATCATCATCGGTATCGGTCTGATTGTCGCCGCCGCCGCTATTTTTATTAATGCCCAGATTGGCTATAAGCAGGCGAGCGATTCGTATCAGAAAATCGAGAAGCAATATGTAAGCGATAAGGACGCCAGCGGCGTGCCGATTATCGACTTTGATGCGCTTGCTCAGACGAACCCCGAGATTGTGGGTTGGATTTACGTGCCGGGAACCAACATCAACTATCCCGTGGTGCAGACCAACAACAACTCCAAATACCTCAACACGCTGTTCGATGGCACGTCTAACGCCTCGGGTGCCATCTTCTTGGATAGCGATGACACCGCGCCGGGAATGGTCGACCAGCAGACCACGATCTACGGCCACCATATGAACGATGGGTCGATGTTCAACGTGATTTCGGATACGACTGACCAGGCAACGTTCGATAGCATTGAATATGTGTACTACATCACGCGCGATGCGACGTATAAGTTGCGTCCGCTGGCGACCAAGGTGGTCGAGGACACGTATGCCAAGGCGCGCACGACCAATTTTGAGGGCGACGACGGACTCAAGAACTACCTGTCCGAGATGCTCGACGGCGCTTCTGCCGTGGCGAGTGATGCCACCGATCGTGCCGCTTCGGCAACTAAGGTTGTAACGCTTGTGACCTGTCGTTCGCTGTCGCTGAGCAACACACGCGCCGTCATGGTGCTCACGCCGGTCGAGGAATAAGTTGTTCGAGAGTAGCTAAAAAGGCCCCGTCCCAAATTGGCTACTCGACGACGGTAAGGGAGAAATGATGCTCGAGAGTGGCAAATTGATGCCTTCGATTGATGCTTGGCTGCGCGAGGCCAAGGCCGATGCTTCGGCGGCAGGCTGTGGGATGTATCTGACGCATAACGGTGTGGTGCGCGCGACGCCCAAGGCTGAGGTGCGCGGAGTCGAGACCGATGGCGTGGCGCCAGGCCACAGGGTGGGCGGCATGGTCTTTGACTACGACGCCGAAAAGGTACGGTCTGCTATCGAGACTACGCGCGCGATGCCGGGTATCGGCTATGTGCGCGTGTGGCTGGCAAGCGGCGAGCTTACCGTAGGTGACGACATCATGCTCGTGCTTATCGGCGGGGACATTCGCCCACACGTGGTCGATGCACTGCAGGCGCTCGTTGGCACCATCAAGAACGAATGCGTGAGTGAGGTCGAGCGCGAGGCATAGAGGATTGCGTCGATAGAAGGATCGTTTATAAAAATGCCCACCGGTACGTGTGATACCGGCGGGCATTTTGCGTTTTGGGCGCGGCGGGCGCTAAACGCGCGTGGCGTCCTTGGGGCTCATGGTCATGCTCTGGAAGCGGTTCTCCATGTAGTCGTTATCGAAATACTTGCCGTAGAACTGTGCGACGGGAATGTCCGGCTCCGTGCCGTTAACGCGCTGGTACCAGTAGTCGAGCGACTGCAGCGTCATGACGCCGTCGACCAGCATAATGACGGTAAAGATGACGGTGGCCGAGTAGCGGCTCTTCCAGGGGATCTTGTTGATGAGCTTAAGCAGCCTCGGTAGCAGCAGCTTGATCCAGATGAGGCCACCTAGGCCCCACAGGCAGGCAAAGCCCGTGCAGGTGCGTCCGCCCGTGAGGACCACGAGCGGATCGGGCAAACCAAACAGCGTTATGTGCGAGTAGCTCCACGAGACCACGCCAAACGCGGTCTGCATAAACCAGCCCACGAACACCTCAAAGCTCGCGCCGAGCACAGCGCTCACCAGGAAAATGATGATGGGGTTCTTTTTGTAGAAGCGGTTAAGCACCATGGTCATGAGCACGGCGCCAAATCCGTAGATGGGGCTGAAAGGGCCAAACAGCATGCCGGCGCGGTCCTGGTAGACGCCCGGGTCGTTGACCGTCATGTGCCAGATGTCCTCCAAGATAAGTCCCAGTACGCAGCAGACGAAGAATACCCAGAACAGGTTGAAGTAGTTGAGCTTGATGTAGCCCTCGCCGGTCTCATCGCGGCCGAGCATGCCCTCGGCGGCGGCATCGCGGTCGAGCATCTCCTGCAGGCGGCGCTGCAGCTCGCGCTCCTGACGCAGCGTGGGGTCGACGGTGGCCGAAAGCGCGATGAGGATGCCGAGCTGAATAGCGGGGCGCAGCAAGAAGGGCCCGATACCCTGGAGCATCACGTCGACCAAAAGCTCGACGACGGTGAATGCAATAAGGATGTAGGACAGGCGGGCGGCGTTGCGGCGCTGGTTTTTGATAAGGTCCAGGCCAAAGATGATTAGGATGACGGCACTTGCCGCAGAGAGCATGATGCCGGCGACGATAAGGCCGACTGCGACGAGCGTGTTGTCGCCGAGCTTTTCGGTGGCGTTGCCGTTAACAAGTGCCGTGATGACCTGCCACATAAAGGCAGCGACCGACGGGAGCGTGCCCACGCCGGAAAGGATGCACAGGACGGCGTACACCTTAATGATGAGGGGAATCTTCTTGACCTCTGTGGCGCTGGGGACGCTAGGGTCGAGTTCGTTTCGATCCATACAGAACCTTTCTCGCTTTGTTGTAGGTTATAAGGATACGCCGCCGACCTGCCAAAAGACAGGACGAACGTCCCAATTGCAACTTTGTAATCCCCAACGGCAGACGCGGCGGCCATCTGGGGGCGCGGGCACTTACACTGGACAGACCGATAAAATGTTTGGCAACAAAACTGATTATTAGCTCGGTGGGCTTTTAAAAAGCGCTGCTCATGCGCTGGGGAGCACGTCGCGCCGTGCGTATAATAAGGCGGGTAACGCCAAAAATACGAGGCTCTGAGGGGATACCATGTCTCAAGAAACCATCCGCGCGGCCGAGCGTGCCGCGGGACAGGTGAACACCATGTCGACGTATGATCCGGACTGCGACCAGCTGCATGAGGAATGTGGCATTTTCGGCGTATGGGCGCCCGATCGCGACGTGGCTCGACTGACGTACTTTGGCCTGCGTGCGCTGCAGCACCGTGGCCAGGAATCGGCTGGAATCGCCGTGGGTGACGGCGGCACGGTTATGGTCCGCAAAGATCTGGGCCTGCTCGACCGCGTGTTCTCCAACGCCGACCTGTCGACGCTCTCCGGCCAGCTGGCCGTGGGCCACGTGCGCTATGGCACCGCCGGTGCCAAGAGCTGGGAAGCCTCTCAGCCGCACCTCTCTACCATCAACAGCGTCATTATCGCGCTCGCGCACAACGGTACCCTCGTCAACACCGACGAGCTGCGTCGCCAGCTGATCGAGCTGGGCGTGCCGTTCCTCTCCAATTCGGATTCCGAGGTCGCGACCAAGCTCATCGGCTACTTTACCCAGCGTACGGGCCACCTGCGCGAGGGCATTCGCAAGACCATGGAGCTCGTGCGTGGCGGTTATGCCATGACGCTCATCAACGAGCAGGCGCTCTACGCCTTCCGCGATCCGCATGGCATTCGCCCACTGGTGTTGGGCAAGCTGGTGGACGAGGGCCTGGACCAGGCCGATGCCGCATCCGTTTCGCAGCTGCCGTCGCAGGACGGCGCCGCGACGGTTGACGTTGCCACCCATGTCACCCGCGCCGGCGGCTGGGTCGTCGCCTCCGAGACTTGTGCGCTCGACATTGTGGGTGCCGAGTACGTCCGCGACGTCCGTCCCGGCGAGATTTTGCGCATCAGCGCCGAGGGCCTTGTGTCCGAGCAGGGCGTGCCTGCCGCCGAGGAGCCTGCTAACTGCATCTTTGAGCAGGTCTACTTCGCTCGCCCCGATTCCATCATGAACGGCAAGAGCGTCTACGCTTGCCGTTATGACATGGGTCGTCAGCTGGCACATGAGGAGCCCGTCGAGGCCGACCTGGTCATCGGCGTGCCCGACTCCGGCCTGCCGCCCGCGGAGGGCTATTCGCACGAGAGTGGCATTCCCTTTGGTGAGGGCCTTATCAAGAACCGCTACGTGGGTCGTACGTTTATCGAGCCTACGCAGGAGCTGCGTGCCATGGGCGTGCGTATGAAACTCAACCCGCTGCGCGACAACATCGAGGGCAAGCGCCTGGTCGTCATCGACGACTCCATTGTGCGCGGCACCACCATGGTGCAGCTCGTCAAGATGCTGCGCAACGCCGGCGCCAAGGAGATTCACATTCGCATCAACTCGCCCGAGGTCATCTGGCCGTGCTTCTACGGTATCGATACCGACGTGCAGTCGCAGCTCATCAGTGCCAACAAGACGGTCGATGAGATCTGCGAGTACATTGGCGCCGATTCGCTGGCCTTCCTTTCGGTCGAGGGCCTGCTGAAGGTCATGCCCAAGGGCGGCTACTGCGACGCGTGCTTTACCGGCCGCTATCCCGTGGCGATTCCCGAGAGCTTTGGCCGTGACAAGTTCATGGAGGGCTTTAAGCCCCGCAACCTGGACAAGCCGCTGCACTTTGACGACGACGCCGTGGTCGAGAAATATGTCGACCGCAGCTGGGAAGAGGAGCACGGCGAGGCCTAAAACCTGCCATGTAGGGACAGGTTTATTTTGGTAGGTTTTACCTGCTGTTTTGTTGATATGACGGCGCGTGCTGTTATGGCGCGCGCCGAAATGGCGCAACTATGAGCACCGTTTGGCGCCCGTGCGGCGCCACGGTAGTGGGAGAGGAAGGCTCAGATGAGCGACAGCAAGCATGTGACGTACGAGGACGCCGGCGTCGATACCGCCGAGGGCGGCCGCGCCGTCGACGCGATTAAGCAGATGGTCAAGGACACCAACCGCCCCGAGGTTATCGGCGGCATCGGCGGCTTCGGTGGCCTGTTCTCGGCCGCCGCGCTTAAGGATATGGAAGACCCGATCCTGATTAGCGGTACCGACGGCGTGGGCACCAAGCTCGTGCTCGCCCAGATCATGGACCGTCACGAGACGGTTGGCCAGGACCTGGTCGCTATGTGCGTCAACGATATTCTGGCTTCGGGCGCCGAGCCGCTGTTCTTCCTGGACTACGTTGCCATCGGTCACATCGAGGCCGAGCACATGGCAAAGATTATCAAGGGTGTGGCCGACGGCTGCAAGCTCGCGGGCTGCGCGCTCGTGGGCGGTGAGATGGCCGAGCACCCGGGCGTCATGGCTCCTGCCGACTACGACCTTGCCGGATTTACCGTGGGCGTCGTCGACCGTCCCAAGATGCTCGACCCCGCAAACGTCCGCCCGGGCGATGTGATCCTGGGCCTGCCTTCCACCGGCGTGCACTCCAACGGCTACTCGCTCGTGCGTAAGGTCATTGGCGTCGACGGCGTTAAGCCGGGCACGCCCGAGGCCGTCGCTAAGGCCGAGGAGCTGAGCCGTCCGCTCGAGGAGCTCGGCGGTGCATCGCTGGCAGACGCTCTGTTGGCCCCCACGCGCATCTACGTCAAGCCGATCCTGGAGCTGCTGCGCGGCGGCGCCAACGTGCACGCCATCGCCCACATCACTGGCGGCGGTATTACCGAGAACCTCAACCGCGCGCTCGCCGACGACGTCGACGCCGTGGTCACCCGCAACGGCGCCGAGATGGGATGGGACGTTCCGCCCGTCATTACTTACGTGTCGCGTCAGGCCGAGCTCGCGCCCAACGAGGCATGCAAGACCTTCAACATGGGCGTCGGCCTGTGCCTGATCGTCGCCCCCGAGGACGAGGCCGCCGTGACCGAGGCCCTGGTCGCGCTGGGCGAGAAGCCGTTCCGCGTGGGCGAGTGCGTCGAGGGTTCCGGTAAGGTCGTGTACTCCGATGAGCGCTAACGAGCAGATGGCTGCTGGTGAGGGCCTGGGCTATGTGCCCTACACCCGTCCGACCGGCACTGATACGGCTGAGCCGCTCAAGATTGGCGTGCTCATCAGCGGTTCTGGTACCAACCTGCAGGCGCTGATCGACCTGATCGCTGCCGGCAAGCTCAACGCTTCGATTGAGCTCGTGGTGTCGAGCCGTCCTTCGGCCAAGGGCTTGCAGCGCGCCGAGCGTGCGGGCATCCAGACACTCACGCTGTCCAAGGATGTCTATGCCGACCCCATCGCGGCTGACGAGATCATCGCGCACGAGCTGCTCGAGCGCGGCTGCGAATATGTGGTCATGGCCGGCTACATGCGCATGGTGCACACGCCGCTGCTGGCGGCGTTCCCCAATCGCGTGGTCAACCTGCATCCGGCGCTGCTGCCGAGCTTTACCGGCGCGCATGCGATTGACGATGCCTTTGCGCGTGGCGTCAAGGTGACCGGCGTGACCGTGCACTTTGCCAACGAGATTTACGACAACGGCCCCATCATCGCCCAGCGTGCGCTGGCTGTTGAGGAGGACTGGGATGTCGACACGCTCGAGGAGCACATCCACGCGATTGAGCACGTGCTGTATCCCGAGGTCGTGCAAATGCTCGCCGACGGCCGCGTTCACGTGCTGGAGAGCGGCAAGGTCGCAATTGATCCGGCACGCTAGTCGTGTGTAAGAGGGCTCATTGAGCGTTCTTTGGGACGTAAGCGATCTAGAAAATCTGATAGGGCCCTGTCCGTGCGCGGGCGGGGCCCTTTTGTGTGGTCTGCTCTGTTTGCTATACTGCTAGCAAGTAGAGAGGAGCCGCTATGGGTACAGCAACGGTGCAGCTCAACACACGAATCGACCCTATGCTCAAGGCCGGTGGCGATGCGGTCCTGACTCGTAATGGGCTGGGGCCGAGTGACGCCATTCGTGCGCTTTGGACCTATCTTGCCGAGCATCAAACGTTGCCGGGATTTATGGTGACGGATAAGTGCGAGACGCCCCGTGCGAAGAGTCTTGCCGAACAGGGGTGTGGTCTGGCTTTTTCCTCATTGGGGTTGAGCTTCTCAGATTTTGCGCCAGGCGAATCATCGGCGGACAACTGGGATGCCGTACGCGATGATATGTATGACGCGATGATTGCCGACATAGAGGCGAATTGCCGATGATTGAGGCAAAGCGGCTCTTGGTGGACACGAATGTTTGGCTTGATTACTACCTGCAAGAGGGCGCATTCGACAACGTGAGAAGATTGGTTGAACTGGCCGAAGCGGGAAAGATCGACCTTCTGTACGCGCCAACGACGGCAAAGGACGTGTTCTACATCTTGCCTCGGCGTCTAGCTCGACGGAATGTGAATGGGATTAACGCTTCGTTCGGTCCGGCTGCATGGGCATGCGTCGAGCATATGATGCAGGTGGCAACGGCTTCCCCGCTTTCGATGGCGGAGTGCGAGATGGCGCGCATGCTTGGCAAGCGCATGCCGGACCTCGAGGACAATCTCATTATCGCCTCGGGCGATACGGCGGATGTTGACTACGTAGTCACGAGCGACCGACGCATGTTGGAGACGATGCCCGAGGTATGCTTGACGCCCGCGCGCGCACTCGAGCTCATCGGGATCCTCGGCTGACCTTGCATACCCCGTTTCGCTATCATATTGAGCATTGTGGCCCTCATGCAACTTTGGAGGACGGTATGGCGGATAATGAAGCACTGTTTACGCCTGAGCTGGTGTTTTTTGATTGGGAGTGCGCGACGCCCGCCGAGGTGTTTGCGCGACTCGAAGGCGAACTTGCCCCACGCGGCTACATTGGCACCGGTTGGCTCGACGCCGTCCGCACGCGCGAGGATGCCTATCCCACGGGGCTTGCCATGCCGGCGGCCAACATTGCCATCCCGCATACCGATCCGGGGTTTGTGGCTAAGCCCTACATCGCGGTGGTGAAGCCGGCCACGCCCGTGACATTCAATGCTATGGCGGGCATGGGTGCCCCTGTGCCGGCGCAGATCGTCATCAATTTGGGCATTGCCGAGCCGGGCGGCCAGGTCGAGGCCCTGCAAGCGCTCATGAATATCTTTATGGACGCGGACGTCGCAGCCGATGTGCTCGGCCAGACCACGCCCCAAGGCATGGTCGACGCCATCCGCCGCCACTTTTAAAGCCGGCACTTGGGGACTGTCCCTAACTGCCGGCAGAAAAGGAACGTCCCCAAGTGCCAGGGTTGCCCCTTTGTCGCGGGGGCTGCGTTGTGACACAATGGCGTTTGTTCGATTCGTGATGCGAAAGGCCAACTATGGCAAACAAGAAAAAGAACTCCGAGGCCGTACCGACGCCCGAGCAGCAGGCCCGCGCCGCGTCGAGCTCTCGTAAGAAGCAGCGCAAGACGTACGTGTCTAAGACCGTCAAGATCGTTCTGGTGGTCATCGGCGTGCTGGCGATGCTGCTTTCCGTCTCGGCCATGGCATGCTCCGGCCTTATGTCGCAGGCAGAGGATACCTCGGGCTACAAGCTTACCGGCGGTGTGGCTGCCACTATCAACGGCACCAACCTCACCGAGGACACCGTGACAAAGCAGATCATGAGCATGCGCACGTCTTACGGCTACACCAAGGACAAGGACTGGGCGCAGTATCTGGTCGACAACGACCTCACGCCCAAGAAGTACCGCAAGCAACTCATCGACTCCTACACGCAGCAGATTCTGCTTCAGCAGGCGCAGAAGGAAAACGGCGTGACGGTGTCGGACAAGGAGGTCGAGAAGGCTTGGAAGGACGCGTGCAAGAGCGCGGGCGGCGCCAAGACCTTTAAGAAGACGCTTAAGACTTACGGCTACACCGAGGACACCTATAAGAGCTCGCTCAAGGAGAGCCTGGCGCAGCAAAAGCTCAAGGAAGCCGTGGCGCCCACCAGCAAGCCCAAGGACAGCGAGATCGTCGATTACATCAACGAGAACCTGTCGAAGTACAACGATGCCCGCCGCTCGTCGAACATCCTGATCAAGGTCGATTCCGACGCATCCGACGAGGACAAGGCTGCCGCCAAGGCCAAGGCGCAGGAGTGCCTGGACAAGATTAACTCCGGCGAGCTGAGCTTTGAGGACGCCGTGGAGCAGTATTCCGACGACACCGGCTCCAAGGAGAAGAAGGGCGATGTGGGTTGGGATAAGCTCACTACCTTCGTCGACAGCTACCAGGCGGCGCTCGAGGGGCTCAACAAGGGCGATGTGAGCGACGTCGTCGAGTCGACGTATGGTTACCACATCATCAAGTGCACCGACTACTTCCATGTCGATAATCAGGTCGATGATATCAAGCAGGTACCCAAGGACATCAAGAAGTATGTCTCCAACGTGGTGAAGACGCAGGCAGAGAGCACTGCGTACAGCGAGTGGCTGGAGCAGTACAAGAAGGACGCCGACATCACCGTTAACCCCATGCCCAAGGACGTGCCGTACAACGTCAACCTGAAGGGCGTCACCAAGAGTTCGACCGACAATTCGTCGACGACTGAGTAATCATGGGGCGGCGCTCGTGTGAGTGTCGCCCGCACTATTGAGGAGGATTTGCAGATGACCAACGAAGAGCTGCAGAAGGAAATGATCGCAGCCATGAAGGCTAAGGACAAGGTTCGCCTGTCCATCATTCGCCAGGTCAAGGCCGAGGTGAAGAATATCGAGGTCAACGAGCGCCGCGATGTGACCGAGGAAGACGTCAACAGCATGATCAAGCGTCTGATTAAGCAGACGAGCGAGACGCTGGAGATGTCCATCAAGGCCGGCACCGACCAAGAGCGTACCGACAACCTGACCGAGCAGGTCAAGATTCTGGAGAGCCTGCTGCCCGCGCAGGTTTCGGGCGAGGAGCTCGAGGCCCTGATTGAGCAAGTTATCGCCGAGCTGGGTGCCACGTCCAAGAAGCAGATGGGCCAGGTCATGGGCGCTCTGGGCAAGGCCACCGGCGGCAACTTCGACAAGCCTGCCGCGGCAAAGATCGTCGGTGCCAAACTCGCGTAATTTGTTACGCGGTTTTACCAAACCGCGTAACGGCTCGACGCTGTAAACCCGTACACGCGGCAATCTGACGTTCAATTTCAAGGGCGCGACCATAAGGTCTGCGCCCTTTCATTTCACGTCACCTTGCTCGCGTGTACGGGTTTTCGCTGACTTATGCTCAACAAGGGCGGTTGTATTATTTTCGATGCCCATTGGGGACAGACTTAAATGAGTACCCACGGGGGTACTCATTTAAGTCTGTCCCCAATGAGTGGGTGGAAGATTGCGGGTTCTTTACGGGAATGTAGTGTGGGCTGCGGAAACGTGGTTCTTTCCGTACAATAGTTCAACTCGTGTAAACGCAGGGAAGGGACATTCATGGCAGACATGATCGAGATCAAGCATCTCAACAAGTACTTTGGCGACCTGCATGTGCTCAAAGATATCAACCTCACCGTCAAGCGCGGCGAGAAGCTCGTAATGATCGGGCCTTCCGGCTCGGGTAAGTCGACGCTCATCCGTTGCGTCGATTATCTGGAGGAGCCCACGTCGGGCGAGGTCATCATCGACGGTACGCCGCTTACCAAAAAGAATCACCTGGAGATGGCTCGCAAGTACAGCTCCATGGTGTTTCAGCAGTTCAACCTGTATCCCAACATGACGGTGCTCGGCAATCTGACGCTCGCGCCCATCAAGCTGCAAAAGAAGAGCAAGGAGGAGGCGACCGAGATCGCCATCGTCGCACTCAAGCGCGTCGGCATGGCGCATAAGGCCGGCGAGTATCCGCAGAATCTCTCGGGTGGTCAGCAGCAGCGCATCGCCATCGCCCGTGCCCTGTGTACCAAGCAGCCCATCATCCTGTTTGACGAGCCGACCTCGGCGCTCGACCCCGAGATGGTCCAGGAGGTTCTGGACGTTATGATTGAGCTTGCGCAGGAGGACATCACCATGATCTGCGTGACGCATGAGATGGGCTTTGCGCGCCAGGTGGCCGACCGCGTCATCTTTATGGAGGACGGCCGCATCCTGGAGGAGGGCACGCCCGAGCACTTCTTCGATAACCCCGAGAACCCGCGCTGCCGCGAGTTCCTGTCCAAGATTCTGCACTAGGCGCGGTGATGGACATGACGGATATGACGAGGGCGGCCGTGTCGCGCCGTCACTTTTTGCAGCTGGCGGGCGCCGGCATGCTCGCGCTGACGGGGACCGCGCTCACCGGTTGCGGCAACTCCACCAGCGGCGAGGGTTCCGACAAGGGATCCAAGCTTGCGGCCATCAAGTCGCGCGGCCATCTGAATGCCGGTGTCAAGAAAGATGTTCCCGGCTACGGCTATTACGACACCGCCAAAGGCCGCTTTGAGGGCATGGAAGTCGATTTGTGCTACCAGATCGCCGCCGCTGTCTTTGGCGTGAGCTACAAGGAAGCCCGTGCCCAGGAGCTTGTCGAGTTTACCGACGTAACGCCCAAGACACGCGGCCCGCTGATCGATAACGGCCAACTCGACGTGGTCGCGGCGACCTACACCATCACCGACGAGCGCAAGAAGAGCTGGGATTTCTCGACGCCGTACCGCACCGACTACGTGGGACTCATGGTCAAGAAGCGTTCGGGCTTTACCTCGATTGAGGACCTGGACGGCAAGGTCATCGGCGTGAGCCAGGGTGCCACCACGCAGGGCCTGATCGAGCAGATGATCAAGGACAACGGCTTTAGCTGCAAGCCCGAGTTTAGGGCCTTTAGCGGCTACCCCATCATCAAGAGCTCGCTCGACGCCGGCAATATCGACGTCTTTGCCATGGACCGCTCCACGCTGGCCGGTTACATGAACGAGACCGTTGAGCTGTTGCAGCCCGAGGTCAAGTTTGGCGAGCAGGGCTACGGCGTGGCGACCAAGAAGGGCTGCGATCTTTCGGCCGTGGTCGATCAGGTGATTTGCGATCGTCTGGCCGACGGCTGGCTCGACCAAGAGGTCAAGACCTGGGGTCTTGTGTAGGCGCTCGGCGTAGGAAGGAATCAAATGCTCGAAGGATTGTTTGACGCCGACCGCTGGTCGACGACATTTCAAAACATGGGGCCCTTCTGGGAGGGCTTTGGCGTGACGCTGCAGGTGGTCGTTGCCGGTCTGCTGCTGTCGCTGGTGCTGGGCACGCTGCTGGGCGTGTTCTCGACTACCCGTTCGCGCGTACTGCGCGCCATCAGCCGCGTGTACGTTGAGTTTTACCAGAATACCCCGCTACCCGTGCAGGTGCTCTTTATGTACATGGCCGGCCCGCAGTTTTTGCAGGCCATAACCGGCGCCGACCAGCCGGTGCGCATCGCGCCGTTCGTGCTGGGCTTCTTGGGCGTGGGCCTGTATCACGCGGCCTACATCTCGGAGGTCATCCGCACCGGCATCGAGGCCGTTCCGCGCGGTCAGATGGAGGCGGCTCAGAGCCAGGGCTTCACCCGCGTGCAGTCCTACTGGTACATCGTGCTGCCCCAGACATTCAAGATCATTCTGCCGCCGCTGTGCAACCAGGCGCTCAACCTGGTCAAGAACACGTCGGTGCTGGCGCTTGTGGCCGGTGGCGACCTTATGTACCGTTCCGACAACTTTGTGAGTCTGTACGGTTACCTGCAGGGATACATCGTCTGCTGCCTTATGTACTTCATCATCTGCTTTCCGCTCGCCATGCTGGTGCAGTGGCTCGAGCGCCGCTCCAAGGAGCGTCCGCGCGGCGTGAGCCTGGCCGAGCTGGGACTCGACAACGTAGAGGAGGCCTAGCGCATGGAAATCTTCAACGCGACCAACCTGCTCTACATCTGGGGCGGCTTTGTTAAGACCATCGAGATCTCGGCGCTGTCGATCTTTTTCTCGCTCATCTTTGGCACGGTGCTGGCGCTCGTCAAGAGCTATGCGCCCCGCCCGTTCCGTATTTTGGTGAGCGCCTATATCGAGCTGTTCCGTTGCACGCCGAACCTGCTGTGGATTCTGTTTATCTACTTTACGGTGCAGGGTTTGGACATTGTGATTTCGACCATCGCCTTTACGCTGTTTACCAGCGCCGTTATGGCCGAGATTGTGCGCGGCGGTCTCAACTCGATTCCGCGCGGCCAGTTTGAGGCAGCGCAGAGCCAGGGTTTTGGCTTCTTTGCCACCATGCGCTACATCATTCTGCCGCAGACGTTTAAGACGATCATTCCGGCGCTGTTTAGCCAGTGCACGACCGTCATCAAGGACAGCTCGTATCTTTCGGGGATTAACGTGGCCGAGCTCATGTACACGGCAAACGTCGTGATGGCCCATGCGATCGACCTGTCGCAGGTGCTTATGCTCTACGGCCTGGTGTTTGCGATGTACTTTGTGCTCAACTTTGGTATCTCGCTGCTGGTTCGCGCATATCAACGCCGCATCGTGGCCGCATAGTCCTGCTTCCCCAAGCACGGCACCTTGCCCCTCAATCGTCGCTTGCATACATTTAGTACGCGGCGCTCCTCTTTCGGGGCAATCTGCCGCACTTGGGAAACCAGGACGGTCGTAAGTGACAAAATGGGAATCAGGAATCGCCTATTTCTCATTTGTTAGAAAGGAATCGCGATGAGCGATCTGGAGAATAAGAAGAATCCTGTGGTCATTACCATCGCGCGCGACTTTGGCGCCGAGGGCCACGAGATTGGCCGCATGCTTGCCGACGAGTTGGGGATTCCGCTGTATGACAACGAGCTGCTGGTGCGTGCGTCGCTGCGCACGGGCGAGTCGCTCGATAAGATGGCCGCCTACGACGAGCGTCTGGCTGTGGAGAACATGGCGTTCCTGCCCGACCGCTACGATGCGCGTTCGTACTCGGATAAGTTGTTCCAAAAGATGAGCCAGGTGATCTTGGACCTGGGCGAGACCGAGAGCTGCATTATCGAGGGTCGTCTGTCCGATTATCTGCTGCGCAATAATCCCAACCATATTGCCGTGCTGGTGACCGCCCCCTTTGAGGACCGCGTCGAGATTGTGCGCAAGAAGCGTGGCCTTAATAAAAAGAAGGGCGCCAAGCTGGTCAAGCAGCAGCAGAAGGCGCGCGAGGCGTTCTATAAGCGCTACAGTGCCGGAAAGTGGAAGATGACGAGCGGTAAGGACATCGTCGTCAACCGCGCCAAGCTGGGCCGCGAGGGCTGCAAAGACGTTATCGCCGCTGCCTACCGCTACAAAGTAGCGCAGCTCGAAGACTAACCGACCAAAACCACCACAAAGGGGACAGGCACCTTTGTGGTGGTTTTTGTTTTAGGCCGAGGGGAAGGCCTTGGCGGCAGTGCCTATCCTCGGCTTTTGCATAGTCTCGATCTGTAACACCAAGCCAGCGAAAATGGCTCTAACTGTTACAGATTTAGATGAACCGTTCGGCCGTCAGCCCAACGCCTTGATCTGTAACACCAGGCGGCATATTTGGTCTCTAACTGTTACAGATTGAGATGCGGCGTGGGCGGCCGGCACAATATCTCGATCTGTAACAACTGCAGGGCTCAACGGACTCCAACTGTTACAGATTGAGACAAAACGATCAGGCAAGTCCAAAACCACCACTAAGGTGCCTGTCCCCTTTGTGGTGGTCGGGCGGCCGGCATAGAAAAAAGTCCCCGCCGGGCGTGTGCTCGACGGGGACTTTGCCGTTTGGTGGCTAGCGCTGTAGGTGATTACTCGCCCAGCAGGCTCTTGGTGATGGAAGCGGCGGCCTTCTTGCCGGCGCCCATCGCCAGAATGACCGTAGCGGCACCGGTGACGATGTCGCCGCCGGCCCAGATGCGGGGATCGGTGGTCTGGCCGGTCTCCTCGTCGGCGACGATGTAGCCCCACTTGTTGAGCTCCATCTTGCCGCCGATCTTCTTTGCGAAGGGGTTGGCGTTGGTGCCGATAGCCGAAATCGCGACGTCGCAGGGGATCTCCTCGATGGCGCCCTCGATGGGCACCGGGCGACGACGGCCGGACTCGTCGGGCTCGCCGAGTTCCATCTTCTGGACCTTGACGGCGCACACGGAGCCGTCCTCGCCAGCGACAAACTCGAGCGGGGAGACGAGCGGCAGAACCTCGACGCCCTCGGCCTTAGCATGGTGCAGCTCGGCGCGACGGCAGGGCATCTCGTCCTCGGTACGACGGTAGGCGATGATGGCGTGCTCGGCGCCCAGGCGCTTGGCGGTACGGACGGCGTCCATGGCCACGTTGCCGCCGCCAAAGACAACGACGTTCTTGCCGTGCTTGGTGGGGGTGTCGTACTCGGGGAACTTGTTGGCCTTCATCAGGTTCACGCGGGTGAGGTACTCGTTCGCGAAGAAGACGTTGGGCAGGTTCTCGCCGGGGACGTTGAGGAACTTGGGCAGGCCAGCGCCGGTCGCCACGTAGATGGCGTCGAAGCCCTGCTCGAACAGCTCCTCGGCCGTGGCCATGTTGCCCACGACGGAGTTGTACTCAAACTTGACGCCCATGTCCTCCAGGCCGTCAATCTCGCGTTTGACGACCGCCTTGGGCAGACGGAACTCGGGGATGCCGTAGACCAGCACGCCGCCGCCGGTGAAGAAGGCCTCAAAGACGGTAACGTCAAAGCCGTTACGGGCGAGCTCGCCGGCGCAGGTGATGCCGGACGGGCCGGAGCCGACGACAGCGACCTTCTTGCCGTTCTTGGGGGCCATCTTGGGCGTGGAGGCGAGCTCGGGGCGGTCACCCAGGAAGCGCTCGAGCTGGCCGATGGCCACGGGCTCGGACTTCTTGCCACGGATGCACTTGCCCTCGCACTGGTTCTCCTGCGGGCAGACGCGGCCGCAGATGGCGGGAAGCATGGAGTCCTCGCGAATGGTATCGAGAGCGCCGCCGAAGTCCTTCGCGCGGATCTGCTCGATAAAGCGGGGAATGTTGATGTTGACGGGGCAGCCCTCAACACAGAACGGCTTCTTGCAGTTGAGGCAGCGCTCGGCCTCGGCCAGCGCCATCTCTTCGGTGAAGCCCTTGTCGACGGGGCGGAAGTCGCAGGCGCGCTCGGCAGCCGGCTCCTCGTTATCGGGGGTGCGGGGCGACTTCATATCGGCAACGAAACGACCGTTAACTAGTGGCATGCGCAGCTCTTTTCCTCATAGGCCTTGAGGGACTCGCCCTCTTCGGAACGGTAAGCGGCCTGGCGGGCACGAAGGTCATCCCAGTCGACCAGGGTGGCATCGAAGTCGGGGCCGTCGACGCAAGCGAACTTGGTCACGCCGCCCACCTCGACGCGGCAGCAGCCGCACATGCCGGTGCCGTCAACCATGATGGGGTTGAGGGACGCGGTAATGGGGGTGTCGTACTTCTGGGCGGTGAGGGTCGAGAACTTCATCATCGGAACGGGGCCGACGCAGAAGACCTGGCTCACGGCCTTGTCCTGCAGCAGGCGCTCCAGCGGAGCGGTGACAACGCCCTGCTCGCCGTAGGAGCCGTCATCGGTGGTGATATGGATGTGGTCCTCGTCGAGGAGCTCGCGGAACTGGTCCTCCATGAGCAGGAGGTCCTTGGTGCGGGCGCCCATGATGGCGTGCACCTCGTGGCCGGTCTCGACCAGGTGCTTGGCGACCGGGAAGGCAATTGCCAGGCCGACGCCGCCGCCAATGACGGCGCAGGGGCCCTCGGCCATCTCGGTGGGAACGCCCAGCGGGCCCACGACGTCGCGCAGTGACTCGCCGGCCTCATAGGTGGAAAGCATCTCGGTGGTCTTGCCGATCACCATGAAGATGAACTCGACCCAGCCCTCGTCACCGTTCCAGCCAGCCAGGGTAAACGGGACGCGCTCGCCCGTCTCGTTGGCGCGAACCATGAGGAACTGTCCAGCGTGCGCATGTTTGGCGATTGCGGGCGCCTCGATGCGGAACTTGAACACCTTCTCCGAGAACTGCGTCTTCTCCAGGATCTTATACATAGAACCCCTCTCTTGTTAGGGCCGCCGAACCGTGCCTCCACGGAAATGGACGGTAGCCCGAATAAAACCGTACGCGCACAGGCGTTGTGCAGACATACGGTACAAATTATACCCTCATGGACATGCTGTTTACGTGTGTCTTCGGCGGTTGGGAAAAGGGTTTATCCACTTCGACCTACCAAATAGGGATAGGTTTATTTTGGTCGGTTTTATCAGGCAAAACGGCAAAGGGGGCCGGCCTCGGGTTGTGATGAGGCCGGCCCCCTTTGGGGTGTTATGCGTGTATGGCGGCGCGGGGTTTATTGCGATGCGGCCACCGGGGCGTTTCTGTAGATAGAACCTGCCAAAATAAACCTGTCCCTAAACGGTAGGTTTTAGTGCTTGCCGTTGGCGGAGGCGGCGCCGTTGACGTGGTCGCGGGCATAGATCACGCCGTGCACGATGGCGAGACCCGCGGCGTCGGCGGCGCGGGCGCAGGTGTCCTGGAAGTCATCGGCCTCGCGGGCGCGCAGCTGTTTGAGCACATAGTCTGCCACGGCCATCTTGCCGGGAGGGTTGCCGATGCCGGTGCGGATACGGCTAAAGTCGCGGCTGCCCATCTTGTCGATGATGGAGCGCAGGCCGTTGTGCCCGGCGTGGCCACCGCCCACCTTGACGCGCACGTCACCGGCGGGGATGTCGAGCTCGTCGTGAATCACGAGTAGCTCCTCGGCCTTGATCTTGTACTCGCGGCAGAGCTTGGAGATGGGGCCACCCGAGGTATTCATATACGACTGCGGCTTGACCAACACAATCTGGCGCTTGCCGCCCTCTTCCTCGGCATCGTTGATATTGATGAGCGCGACCTCGGCGCCGGCCTGGTTTTTCCAGTACGTGACGCCGGCCTGACGGGCCAGCTCGTCGATCGCCTTAAAGCCGGCGTTGTGGCGGGTCTCGGTATACTCATCGCCCGGGTTGCCAAGTCCGGCAACCATGCGAATCTTAAGCGGCTGTGCAGCTGCCATGTTCATCCTTTCGTTGATTTGTCGCCTGCTATGGTGAGCGACCCTGTTGCCGCTGTCAAATGGAGGGCAATTGAGGTTGTTTGGGGGCGTTTGGACGGCCGTCAAAATCCGAGGCGGACAGTTAGTTCAGATACGTATAAGTTCTGAGGACTCGAAGTGCTTAATTCGATGCCGATACGTTGTTTTGGAGCTTTAGTTGGTCCATATGACGCTGTTTTGAAGTCTACCCTGCCTTCAAATAGGGCGAATGGTATAGAGATAACTGCAAAACAGTCTAATTCAATGTGTCCATTTATACGTATTTGAACTAACTGTCCAGCCCTGCTCGACGGCGCACGGGTGATTCGCCGTTTAGACCGGCGCGAGGCCGATTCCGGCCCGCAGAGCGTTGAGCCAAGCGGCCTGACGTTTGCGATAACCCTTGATGCGATAGCGGAACCGAACCCCAGCAAGTCGATGCATCGTCTGGGCGAAGGCTTCGAGCGCAACAAGGTCTTTCATTTGGTCGCGATTGATAACCAGGACGTGGATACCCATGGCTTTAAGGCCATTGTTGCGATTGCCATCGTGGATGCGAGCATTTTGAAGCTCATGCCCAATTCCGTTGTATTCGTTGTCGATTCCTGCAGCTGGGCAATATAAGTCGCAGATGGCATAGGGGATGCCGGAGGACATGTTGACCGCAAGAGTGTCGAAGTCAATTCGATGGTTGAGTAGCAGGCCTCCCATGGGCAGGCTGCAACATCCGAATCCGCCAAAGCGCATGGGCGCTCCGAGAACGGCAAACATTAGGGATTCAGCTGGGGATGCAGATCCGGGTCGGGCGAGATTGACTGCCGTGCGAAACGAGGCGTAGGAGCTACTTTTGGCAAACTGTGCGGCTGCCTCGAGCTCATTTATGGTTGTGGCAGGCTCGCATTTGTAGTGCGCCTGTTCGTAGCGGGTTTCGGTCTGCTGTTCGGCCGCCGACTGGTCGCCCCGGCAATCGAGGTCGTCCATCGCTTCGTAGCCATCGCCCTTGGGCCAGATGTCGTCATAGGCAATGGGGTATGTTGCCCCGGGAGGAAGGGAGTAGGTTCCGAGCAGTTCCATGAGAAGCATCAAGGTTTTGGCGACTGATTCATTTTTGGAACAAAGCATGGCTGTCATGGCAGGAGACGTTGCGTAGATGTCGGCCTCGACGTGCATAATTGCACCTTCAGGAAGCGGAGCGGAGAGAATATGCTGAAGAAGTCGCTTGTCGGGGCGTCTGTTGTCTTCGTTTGAAACGAGAAGATCGAGCAGTTCGGAATCATCTTCATTCCAGGCATCGAGTATCGAAAGTGCGCCAAAGTCTATCGCGTCATTATTGGGAATGCAGCTAGCCAAGGCCTGTGCTTGCTGTTCACTATCAACGGAGTCCCAGGGTAGGGCAGAGTACGCCCGTCGTGCGCGACGAATTGCGCGGAGGGCGGAGAGATGTGAAATCACGGTCGTCATAGCTATAACGTACTAAGTTGGCGGCAGAATGCGACCGCCATACCGTTCTTTTCGCTCAGCGGGGCGCTGCGCGCCATGAACGGCTGGGTGTTATGAAATCGGTGGAATCGGTTGAGGGGATTGCAGGAAATTGAGCTCTGCCGCGAAGGTTGACGATAGCTACTGGACAGTTAGTTCAGATACGTATAAGGCGGCGGGCGTTCGAGGCGTTCCTAAGGGGCTTCGAGGGCGATTTGAGGGTAAATATGCGGCGGTTGTACTCGAAAACGATGAGCATTGGGCGGCATGGCATCCGCCGGGGAGCTCAGAACGCTCCGAACGGCCCTTTGGGGCTTTAAAAAAATACGTATCTGAACTAATTGTCCAGGGAAGGTTGGCGAGGGATAGAAAAAGGGTCGGAAGCGAGCTTCCGACCCTTTAAAAGCATCAAAGATGATGCGATGCGCGTTGGATTACAGTGCGAAGTCGCCGCCGACGAGCGTGGAGACGGGCTCCTCGTGGTAAACGGCGGAGATGGCCTGAGCGAACTCCTCGGCGACCGAGATGGTCTTGATCTTGCCGCCGACCTCGACGGGAATGGCGTCGGTGACGACGCACTCGACGATGGGGGCGTCGTTCAGACGCTCGATGGCCGGACCGGAGAAGATGCCGTGGGTGGCGCAGACGTAGATGTCGCCGGCGCCCATAGCCTTGAGCTCCTTGACGTTGGCGCACAGGGTGCCAGCGGTGTCGATCATGTCGTCGTTGATGATGCAGGTCTTGCCCTTGATGTCACCGATGATGCCCATGACCTCGGCGGCGTTGTGGCGCGGACGGCCCTTGTGGGCGATGGCCAAGTCGCAGCCGAGCATGTCGGACAGCTTCTTGGCGGCCTTGGCACGACCCACGTCAGGGGAGACGACAACCAGGTTGTCGGTGTCGAAGTGCATGGCGTTGTAGTACTGGCCAAACAGCGGCAGTGCGGACAGGTGGTTGACCGGGATATCAAAGAAGCCCTGGATCTGACCCTGGTGCAGGTCGAGGGTGATGATGCGGTCGACGCCGGCGCGCTCGAGCAGGTTGGCGACGAGGCGGGCGGTGATGGGCTCGCGCGGGCCGGCCTTACGGTCCTGGCGGGCATAGCCGTAGTGGGTGATGACGGCGGTGATGGAGCGGGCGGATGCGCGCTTGGCAGCGTCGGTGGCGATGAGCAGCTCCATGAGCATGTCGTTGACGTTGCCGCCGGCCACGGACTGAATCAGGAAGACGTCGGCGCCGCGGACGGTCTCGTCGTAGCGGGCGTAAATCTCACCGTTGGCGAACTGCTTTAGCGTAAGGCCCGAAAGCTCGACCCCAAGGTACTCAGCAATCTTCTGAGCGAGGGGACGGTTGGAGGAACCGGAATACACGCGGATGGACTTGCGCATATTCTCCGACTTCTCGGGATCATTAATCGGCATTACCCTTCTCCTTTATACATCGAATGCCATATAGATGCCTTGTTGCATTGTAACCGCGCGGCGGGGTTTATCGGGTCCTGATAACGTCTTTACCGCCAACGGACACGAACCGACCACTCATCCGGCCGCGCAGGTCAGCATAGAAAAAGGAGCCGCCCCCATGGAGCAGCTCCTTTTGTGCTTGGTAAAACGTTATACCTCGTCGTCCTCGTGCAGACGGCGGCGATAATCGGCGGCCCAGCCCTCAATGTTTACCTGACGGGCGCGGCCCAGGCCGAGCGCGTCTGCCGGGACCGGCTCGGTGATGACGGAGCCGGCGGCCACGAGTGCACCGTCGCCGATCTGGGCGGGCGCGACCATCATGGTGTCGGAGCCAATGAAGGCATCCTTGCCGATGACGGTCTTGTGCTTGTGGACGCCGTCGTAGTTGCAGGTGATGGAGCCCGCGCCCACGTTGACGCCGGAGCCCATGGTGGTGTCGCCGATGTAGGACAGGTGCGGCACCTTTGAGCCCTCGCCGATCGTGGACTTCTTGATCTCCACGTGCGTGCCGGCCTTGGAGCCGTCGAGCATGTGGGTGCCCGGGCGCAGGTAGGCGCGCGGGCCGCAGTCGACGCCGTTCTCGATGACGGCCTCGATGGCGATGGTCTCATCGATGGTGCAGCCGCTGCCGACGGTGGTGTCGGTGAGGCGGCTGTTGGGGCCGAGCTGGCACTCCTCGCCCACGGTGACGTGGCCGATCAGATGCGTCTGCGGCCACACGACGGTGTCGCGGCCGATGGTGGCATCAGGGCCGATCCAGGCCTGCGTGGGGTCGATGAAGGTAACGCCCTCGGCCATCCAGTGCTCGTTGATGCGGTCGCGCGCGATGGCGGTAAGCTGTGCGAGCTGGATACGGCTGTTGACGCCCAGGCCGTCGCGGTAGTCGTCGCAGTGGAAGATGGAGACTGCCTGGCCGTGGCCCTTGAGGATCTCGAGCATGTCGGGCAGATAGTACTCGGACTGCGCGTTGTCGTTGCCGATCTCGTCGATGTGGGCGGCGAGCTGCGCGCCGTCGAAGGCGTAGCAGCCGGCGTTGCACTCCAGCAGTGTGGCGGCCTGCTCGGGCGTGCAGTCCTTCTGCTCGATGATGCGCTCGATCTGACCATCGGCGCTCAGCTTGATGCGGCCGTATCCGAAAGGATCGGGCGGGGTCATGGTCATGACGGTGCAGGCGAGCTCGCCGGTGGCGACGGTTTGCGCGAACTTGGCGACGGTGTCGGCGGTGATGAGCGGCAGGTCGCCGTTGAGCACGACGACGGGGCCTTGCGTGATGCCACAGGCCTCGAGCGCGACCTTCACGGCATGACCGGTGCCCAGGCGCTCGGTCTGCTCGACGCACTCGACCTTGGTGGCGCTGTTGGCGTAGGCGCCGTCGATGAGGGCGCGCATCTCGTCGACGTGGCTGCCGATGACGACCACGACGCGGCTGCAGCCGGCCTTGATGGTAGCGTCGACGATCCACTGGACCATGGGCTTACCCAGGATCTTGTGCGAAACCTTGCAGTGGTTCGACTTCATGCGGGTGCCCTCGCCGGCAGCGAGGATAATTGCGGTTGCGTCCATGTGATCTCCTGTTACGTTATAGAGACGTGTGTTTGGAAACGATACACGGCGCAATATGATACCGCAGGCATATGTTGAGCGCGTAGCGATTGGTTTGCGGCGGTTGAGGCTTGCGCCGCCGGCGTGGCGTTTGCGCTGCTTGCGTGCGGCGTTGGCGGTGCTGCGGAGCTGTCGTTTGAGCGAGGGGACGGGGGTGCCCGTGGACAACATACAAGAGGAGTTTGGCGGCGAGCCCGTCGCGGCATTCTCGATGTCGCATCCGGCTGTGCCGGCCCTCTATATAGTGCTGACGCTGGGGCTTACTATGTTCTCGATGCAGCCGGTGCTGATTGCGCTGTCACTTGCGGGCGGGCTGGCGTATGGATTTGCGACGCGTGGGGCTGCCCGCACGCTGGGCGCACTCCGCTGGCAGCTGCCGGTGATTTTGATCGTTGCGGTGCTCAATCCGCTGTTTAGCGCCTCGGGCTCGACGGAGCTGTTCCGTATTGGCATGCGCGCGGTGTATCTGGAGAGCATGGTATACGGCCTGTGCATGGGCGGGCTGTTCGTGGCGAGCGTGTTGTGGTTTGAGGCTGCGGCATCGATGCTCGAATACGACAAGGTGCTCGCGCTGCTGGGCAATGCCGCACCGGTGATTGCGCTCATGATCTCGATGTGCATGCGGCTTATCCCGCAGTTTTTGCGCCGCGGTCGTACGGTGTTGGCGGTGCAGGATGCGATTGATGTGCCGGGCCGCGCGCCGGCCGACCCCGTGCGCTCGCGCCTGCGGGCGTCGAGCGTGTTGATGGGCTGGGGCATGGAAGATTCGCTTGAGCGCGCGGATGCCATGCGCTCGCGCGGGTGGGGTGCTGCGTCGCGCCGTACGACGTATGCGCGGTATCGACTGGGGCGCAGCGACGTTGCCGCGCTGGCCGGGCTCGCACTGTTTGGTGCTGCCGCGGTGGCAGTGGCGTGGACCGCGACGACGCAGTATTCGTTTTATCCGCAGCTCTCGGTGCCGGCGCCGTGGCCGGGCTATGTCGTGTACGCTGCCTGGATGGTGCTGCCTTGCGCGTTTCATGCGATTGATGAGAAGAGGTTTGGCTGATGGCTCGGTTGGATAGGGGCCCGGTGTCGGGCGCGGCGTGCGGCCCGGATATTCCGGCGATTGAGGTGCAGGGCCTTAGTTTTGCCTATCCCGGGGCCGAGGCACCGGTGCTCGAGGGGCTTGATTGGCGTGTTCCCCAAGGTGCATTTGCGCTGCTTGTTGGCGGTACCGGTTCGGGTAAGTCGACGCTGCTGTCGCTGCTCAAGCCCGAGATCGCGCCGGCGGGCGAGCGCACTGGTGATGCGCGCGTGCTGGGCGAGAACGTTGCCGACATGGACGTGCGGGCATCGGCGGAGCGCGTGGGCTATGTGTTCCAGGATCCCGAGAACCAGATCGTGTGCGAAACCGTGTGGCACGAGATGGCGTTTGGCCTGGAAAACTTGGGGCTAGCACGTGATGAGATGCGCCGTCGCGTAGCTGAGACCAGCTATTTCTTTGGTCTGGAGGACTGGCTTCATCGCGATACCGATACGCTTTCGGGCGGCCGCAAGCAGCTGCTGTCGCTTGCCGCCGTCCTGGCGCTGCGTCCGCGTGTGCTGCTACTCGACGAGCCCACGTCTCAGCTCGATCCCGTTGCCGAGAAGAATTTTCTGCACGCGCTGTTTCGCGTGAACCGTGAGTTGGGCTGCACGGTTGTTGTGGCTACGCATCAACCGCGCCCAATGCTCGAGTATGCGACGTGTGCGTACCGGATTGAGGACGGTCGCGTGCGCGAGGTGGCGGATATGGCTTCTTTGGGACGCCGAGAATCGTTGTTTTCCGACGACATGTTGGGGTGGGGTGCCGTCCGATGTGCAAAAAACGGAGTATTCAGCAGGCGTGAGGACAATTTGGGCTCTCTGGAGCCGCCCGGGGACGTATCGAGCGCGAAAAAAAGTTCGGAATTGGACAAATCGTCCGAATTTGTGGCGCAAACGTCGCTCGAGAACGGCTCGGAAGCCTTCCCGCGCACGGATGGGAGCAGAATACTCCAAAAAATGCACGGCGGGTCGGCTACCACCCTGGCAGGGAGCTGGTTTCGCTACGATCGCGCGGGCGGCTGGGTGCTGCGCGGGCTCGACGTGGCGTTTTCGGCCGGTGCGGTGCATGCGATCGTGGGCGGCAACGGATGCGGTAAGTCGACGATGCTCTCGGTGCTGGCGAAGACCGCCAAGCTGCAGCGCGGCCGCATGGTGCGCGGAGCGGCCTCGGCGGCGCTGCTGCCTCAGAACCCCAAAGCATTGCTGGTTGCCGAGACGGTTCACGATGAGCTGATGGAATGGGCCTCGACCTGCGGATATGACGAGAACTTGGCGCGGGAGCGTGCGGCGAGCTTGGGGCTGTCGGGTCTGGATGGGCGCCATCCGTACGATCTTTCGGGCGGGCAGCGTCAACTGCTTGCATTGGCAAAACTGCTGCTAATCGGCCCCGAACTGCTATTGCTCGATGAGCCCACCAAGGGTTTGGACCTGGCCAGCCGCCGCATCATCGCCCGCGCCCTGCGCGACCATGCGCAGGCTGGCGGCACCGTCGTCATGGCGACGCACGACCTGGACTTTGCCGAGCAGGTTGCCGATGACATTTCCATGATGTTTGATGGCGAGATCGCCTGCATGGAGCCGCCGACCGACTTCTTTGCCGACAACGTGTTTTATAGGGCGTGATGGGATGGCGGATTATCGCATCGTGCGCCTACTCGCAAAACTGGAGATACCGCTGCTGCTGGCGGTGCCAGCCGTGATGGCTGCGGCGTTGCTGGCGGGCGTTGAACAGGCGGCACTTGCCATGCTTGTCGTGGTGGCGCTGGTGCTCGCGCTGTTCTTTGCGGGCTACGAGGCGTCGCGCCCGGGCTTACGCCAGATTATGCCAACGCTGGTTCTGGCGGCGTTGGCTGCGGCGGGGCGCATTCTGTTTGGCCCCATTCCCGACTTTAAACCGGTGAGTGCCATCGCCATTATTGCGGGGGCGACGCTTGGTCGCCGCAATGGTTTTATGGTTGGCGCGTTGGCGGCGCTGACCAGCAATTTCTTTTTTGGACAGGGCATGTGGACGCCGTGGCAGATGTATGCCTGGGGCCTGGTTGGCTATGTTGGCGGCGCGCTGGCGCATGCGGGTGCGTTCGACCGCGCCGACGGCACCGTGCGTATGCCGGCGCTGCTGACCTACGGCTTTGCTTCGGGTTTGCTGTACGGCGTTGTGATCAACGCCTACGACATTATCGGTTTTGTTCAACCGCTCACGTGGGCGGGTGCCATGGCGCGTCTTGCCACCGCCGTACCGTTCGATATCACGCACGGCCTTGCGACCTGCGTGTTTTTGGTCGCCCTGTACAAGCCTTGGTGTCGCCGCATCAACCGAGTCGTCGTGAAGTACGGACTGTAGGGCTGGTTGCGCCGGGGCGGGAATCAATACTGCCGAAGTGCCATTTTAAAACTATGCCGGTTTACGGGGCCAGATTGGCACAAGCAGACCATGCCGGCTATTTTTGAAATAGAGCAAGCCGTTTACCTGCGGTTTTATTATTTCGGAATTGCGTATGGTTGGGGGTTCGCGATTTAGCCCCGTAAACTGGCATAGTTTTGGAATGGCCGGCTGATATGACGGGCGTCGTGACCCTCAAGAGCCAAATTGATCCGTTTTCTTCCGTCTCCAGACGTCCCCGGGGAATCAGCTGAACTCGCCCGCCACGAAATCAGCCTATCTACTACGTTTGACCCGACACCCCCAAACACAACCGCGTTTTATGAAAAACAGCAGGCTTTCTACCTGCGGTTTTCTTTTTGCGTTGTTCGCTGTGGTTGAGGGTGGTGGCTTAAACGTAGTAGATGGGCGTGTTTCGTGGCGGATGGGTCACGTGGATACCACCACGAGGCCCAAAATGATTCGTTTTCCTCCGTCCCCAGGGGATCAGCTGGGGCTAGAGCTCTAGCGTGAGGGTGACGGGGCAGTGGTCGCTGCCGAAGATGTCGCCGCGGATGCCGGTGTCGCGTACGTTGTCGGCGATTGCGTCGCTTACCAGGAAGTAGTCGATGCGCCAGCCGGCGTTGTTCTTGCGGGCATTAAAGCGATAGCTCCACCAGCTGTAGACGCCCTCGACGTCGGGGTTTGCCGCGCGCCAGGTATCGGTAAAGCCGGCGTTGAGCAGCTCGGTAAACTTGCCGCGCTCCTCGTCCGAAAAGCCGGCGTTGCCGCGGTTGGACTTGGGGTTCTTAAGGTCGATCTCCTCGTGCGCCACGTTAAAGTCGCCGCAGGTCACGACGGGTTTGCCGGTCTCGCGCTCGAGCGCGTTCAAAAAGCCGCGGTAAGCATCGTCCCAGGCCATGCGCACGTCGATGCGGGCGAGTTCGTTTTGCGCGTTGGGAGTGTAGACATCCACAAACCAGAACTTGTCGAACTCCAGCGCGCAGACGCGGCCCTCGGTTGCGGCTTGGGCGACGAGTACGGCCGCCTCGTTCTCGCCGGCGTAGGGTGGCAGTGCGTCGGCGTGCAGCACGCGCAGCGGTTCCTGGCGGCTAAAGACCGCAGTGCCCGAATAGCCTTTACGCTCGGCGTAGCTCCAGGTTTGGTGATAGCCGGGCAGGTCAATATCGACCTGGCCTTCTTGCAACTTGGTCTCTTGCAGCGCCAGGATATCGACGTCGAGTTCTTGCGCGATCTGGATAAAGCTCGGGTCCTTTTTGAGCACGGCGCGCAGGCCGTTGACGTTCCACGAGGCGAAAGTGTAAGTCTGAGGCATGGTGTCCTTTCGACGGGGTTGGCAGGCTTAAGATTAGCGCAACAGGGGCGGCGGGCCCCGCGGACGACGGCGCAATCGCGGCCGCCCCGACCAACATGGACGGAGGACAAACAT
>DYAA01000065.1 GCA_019419405.1 Collinsella sp.
AACATGACGCAAGCGATAACAGATCCCAAGCAGGCCTCCGCCGCGCTGGCGGAGCTGTTCAATGCCCACGAGCGCGTGGTCTTCTTTGGCGGCGCGGGTGTTTCCACGGCGAGCGGCATCCCCGATTTCCGCAGCGTGGACGGCCTGTATCACCAGCAGTTTGCCTATCCGCCCGAGAGCATGCTGTCGCACAGCTTTTACGAGACACATCCTGCGGAGTTCTTCGACTTTTACCGCACCAAGATGATCGCGCTTGGTGCCAAGCCCAACCGCTGCCACACCAAGCTGGCCGAGCTGGAGCGCGCCGGCAAGCTTGATGCCGTGGTGACGCAAAACATCGACGGCTTGCATCAGATGGCGGGCTCGCAGCGCGTGTTCGAGCTGCACGGATCGGTCCATCGCAACATTTGCCAGTCGTGCGGCGCGGTCTATAGCGCCGAGTGGATTTGCTCGCGCGAGCACGAGGACGCCGCGGGCGTGCCCGTGTGCCCTGCGTGCGGTGGTCGCATCAAGCCCGATGTGGTGCTCTACGAAGAGCCGCTCGACGAGCATGTGTTGACCGGTGCCGTTGCCGCCATCGCCGCGGCCGATGCCCTCATTGTGGGTGGGACCTCGCTCGTGGTGTATCCGGCGGCGGGCCTTACGCGTTACTTTACCGGCGATACGCTGGCCATTTGCAATTTGGCGCCTACCGATCAGGATGCAAATGCCGACCTGCTGATTTCTTGCGACATCGCGGCCGCGTTTGCGTTCTAGCCCGTGTGCGCGGATACAATAGAAAGACTAAGTGCAAAGCGACCCCGCCGCCAGCTCCCCAAGCTCGGCGGCGTGGGCATTTTAGGAGGATGTTCATGGCGAACGACAGCAAGACATGGCGGTGCGGAAAGTATGAGCTCAGCTTTGACCGTCCGCGCATCATGGGCGTCCTCAACGTGACGCCCGATTCGTTTAGCGATGGCGGGGAGCACTTCGACCCGGATGCCGCCATCGAGTACGGCCTGGCGATGCTCGACGCCGGCGCCGACATCATCGACGTAGGCGGCGAGTCCACGCGCCCCGGTTTTACCCCGGTCAATCCCGACGAGGAGGCTCGCCGCGTGCTGCCCGTGGTGCGCGCGCTGGCCAAGGAGGGCGC
>DYAA01000066.1 GCA_019419405.1 Collinsella sp.
CGATAAGGAAGATCCTGAGCACATCCTCCCCAAACCAGCTGTCCGGCAAGATGCGCACGATGGCAATCAGCGCCAGAACGCCGACCACGGCAAACGCGGCCTGTCGACCCAGAAAAAACGTCGCCGAGCCATTCTCGTGCAGCGCCTCGACCGAAGACGCCGAGTACACCATCAGCAGGCCAAAGCATACCAAGGTAAACAAGCAGGCCATGAATATCAAACGGGGGCGCATGATACGGGCGGGAACGCCGGCAATATAGCGTTCGCTAAACGACTGACCGCCGCGGCTGGAACGCGGTGTGGTGCGACGTGAGGAAGCACGGTCCGAGTCGGGCCTCCTCATACCTTGTCGGGGGCTCTCCTCTCTCACCGCAACCCCTATTCCATTTGTGATTTCGCTGTAGCGGCAAGCTGAGCCACGTAGTCCTTAAACACGCGGCCGCGCTCCTCATAGCCCGAGAACTCATCGAACGAAGAGCAGGCAGGAGAAAGTAAGATCACGTCACCACGGCTCGAAAGCGAACGGGCAACGTCCACGGCGTCGCGCAGGTCATCCGCCTGGGCGATATCCACATCGCCATCGACATCGGCCTCGTCCATAGCGGCGGTGAAGCGCTCGCGCGCATCGCCAAAGCAGACGACCGAGCGCACGTTGTCCATAACGACGCGCGCGAAGTCCGTGAGCGGCGTGCCCTTATCGTGGCCGCCGAGCAGCAAGATCACATCGTCATCGGGAAATGCCGTCAGCGCCTTCTCGACCGCATCGGTGTTGGTCGCCTTGGAATCGTTGACGTAGCGCACGCCGTCAATCTCGCCACACGGCTCCACGCGGTGCTCGAGCGGCTGGAACGAGGCCAGACCGCGGCAGACACCATCGACATCGGCACCGACTGCCAGGGCAGCCGTGGCAGCGCACAGGGCATTGATAACATTGTGATGGCCCGAGATCTTGAGCTCGGACGTGGCGACAAGCTGAGTCTCGACGCCCTTCAGGCGCACGACCATCTTGCCGTCGCGCACAAAGGCGGCATCCTTGCCCTCAGGCTCGTCAAAGGCAACCTTGCAGATGCGACGACCCGGCGTGTAGATGTACTCATCGAACTCGTGAATGCCGGCGTCTTCGACGTCGACAACCGCCAGATCGTCATCGACCATATTGTCAAACAGTTTGATCTTGGCAAGCGCGTAGTTCTTATGGCTCTTATGCCAGCCCAGGTGGTCGGGAGTGATGTTGAGCAGCACCGCCACGCGGGGGTGGAGCTCGGTGGTCGTAGCAATCTGATAGCTCGAGAGCTCAGCCACAAACCACTCGTTGTGAGCTCGGCCGTCAATCTCGTTGACCGGCGGCTCGCCGATGTTGCCGACAGCGACGCTGGCCTCGCCGGCAGCCTTGAGCAGATAATCAGTCAGCGACGTGGTGGTCGTCTTGCCGTTGGTGCCCGTGATGGCAATCCAGTTATCGGGCGACAGGCGATAGGCAAACTCGGGCTCACCCATAATCTGGGCGGCATGTTCGCGCCCGGCCTTAAAGAAGCCCGAGAACTCCGAGATGCCCGGGCACGTCACGCATACGTCATAGGCGCCCTCGACCTGTTCGGTCCCATAGACAAACGACGCACCAGCAGCCTCGAGCGCACGCGTGGCGTCATTGGGCTCAGAGGTGCCGCCGCCATACACGGTAACGGCGCTTACGCGCTCGGGATGTGCCAGCGCCCAGCGGGCGACATCGAGACCGGATTTGCCCTGACCCAAAACGAGCAGGCTAAAGACATCAGCAAGAGGCATGAAAGACCACTATCCCAACTGGAAGAACAAAGCAAGGCCAACGGCACCAAAGGCCGCAGCGATAATCCAAAAACGGATGACGACCTTGGTCTCGGCCCAGCCCTTCTTTTCGAAATGATGATGGATGGGCGCCATAAGGAAGACGCGCTTGTGCGTAAAGTGGAAGTAGACAACCTGAATCATGACCGACAGGGTCTCAACGATAAACAGGCCGCCGATGATGAGGGAGACGACCTCGGTGTTGGTCATGATGGACGTGCAGGCAAACGCAGCGCCCAGGGCAAGCGAGCCGGTATCGCCCATAAAGATGCTCGCCGGATAGCAGTTGAACCACAGAAAGCCCAAGCAGGCACCGGCACACGCGGTGCAGAAGATGGACAGGTTCACGTCTCCGTGCAAAAACGCCATGGCAGCCATGGCGAGCATGGCAATCATAGAGGTGCCGCCAGCAAGACCGTCAAGGCCATCGGTCAGGTTCACGGCATTAGAAAGACCGGCGATCATCAGCCAGCAAAAGACAATGTAGAGCCACGGGAACGAAAGGCCGCAGATGGTGGTCGAAAGCACGCCAAGGTCGATCGTCAACCCACCGGGAAAACGAATCTCGGGGGCGACGCCGCACCAGTTAACGGCAAGTACCGTAAAGGTGACACAGATAATGGTTAGGCCGATCATCTTGGCATGGGGCGTCAGACCGAGCGAGCGCCCATGCGTAACGGAGGTCAGGTCGTCAATCAGGCCCAGCACGCCGGTCGCCAGCGTGGCGAGCAGCACGAGCACGAGCTCGGTGGTGAGCTTGCCCATTAGCAGACAGGTCAGCGAGATCGCGACGAGGATGACAACGCCACCCATGGTGGGCGTTCCCTGCTTAACCAAATGACGCTTGGGGCCGTCGGCACGAACCTGCTGGCCGATACCCTCGACCTTGAGCAGCTTGATCCACCACGGCATGAGCAGCAGCGCAATGGCGGCGGCGATGCCAAGCCCCAAAAAAGCCTGATACGTTGGATACGAGGGATTGCCGAACATGGGCTAGCACACACCTTCCACAAAGCGATCGAGCTCAACAAAGCGGGAACCCTTGACCAGTACAACATCATGTTTTTCAAGCGCGCCGCCCATGCGGTCGAGCACCTGCTGATAATCGGAGAACACCTGGATGCGGTCCTCGTCCATGCCCATCATGCGCGCGGCATCGGCCATAAGCTGGGCCAGCTCACCACCCACGCACGCCAGCATGTCGAGCTTCTTGGCGGCGGCATAGGCGCCCACGAGCTCATGCATGCGAGGAGCCTGATCGCCCATCTCGCCCATCTCGCCCAGGATCGCCATACGAGACCCCGTGCACGAAAGCGAGCACAGCAGATCGAGGCCAGCAGCCATGGATTCGGCACTGGCGTTATAGGAATCGTCGATGACGCGGGCACCGCTCTTGGCGCGCTTGATCTCCTGGCGGTGACCGGTGATCGTGAGGCCTCTAAAGGCAGCATCGATCTGCTCGGGCGTCACGCCCAGGCGATAGGCAACTGCGGCGGCCTTAACGGCATTTGGGACGGACTGCACGCCGGGAATGGCAAGCATGGTATCGGTCGTCTCACCCTGGCCAAAATCGAGCGTAAAGACCGGACGGCCCTCGTCATCAACACGAATGTCGCGGGCACGGACCTCATCATCGTCCGAGACGCCGGCCAGCATCACGTCGATACCAGCAGGCTGGGCGAACGTATCGCGAATGAACGGCGTAAAGTCGTCCTCACCGCCCAAAACCAGCAGCGGCAAGAAGTCGCCGGCGGCGCACATACCCTGGACAATCTCGGCCTTAGCGCGGGCGATGTTCTCGCGGCTGCCCAAAATGCCGATGTGAGAGGTACCAATCTTGCTCACGATGGCAAGGTTGGGATTGGCGGACTTGGACAGGCGCTCAATCTCGTGGAAATGGTTCATGCCCATCTCGAGCACCAGGACCTCGGTATCGGCCGGAGCGGAAAGCACCGTGAGCGGCATGCCGATCAGGTTATTGAAATTACCCTTGGTGGCCCAGACACGATAGCGCTTGGCGAGCACAGCGGCGAGCACGTCCTTGGTCGTCGTCTTGCCGATGGAACCGGTAATGCCAACGACCAGGCAGCCAAGCTCCAGACGGTACGCGTGCGCCAAACGCAGCAGAAACTCCTCGGGATCATCGGTCAGCAAGATGGCACAGCCCTTGTCCTGCGCCAGCAAGACCAGCTCGGCCTCGGGCTCACGCGTCATCACGACGGCGCCGGCACCCGACTGGACGGCACGGGAAGCAAAATCATTGCCGTCGACGTTTTCACCGGGAAAGGCGACGAAAATCGTCCCTTCCTCTACCTGGCGCGAGTCGATAACGCACCCGCGGCATACCCGATCGGCTTCTCCCGTCACGGTTCGGGCCCCTGTTGCGGCCGCGAGGTTGTTGACGGCGATCTCTATCATTGCAGCTCCCCTGTAAACCTAATAATGCTATCGGCGTATTGTATCCCAGCGCCGCGCATGCGTGGTGCAGGGCATGTGAACACCCCTCATATGGGACAACAAACCACGCCCCAAAGATTGTAACCCCCTACTTCGTGTGCGGGATACCCAGCACATCGAGCGCGTTGGCCATAATGGACTGGAACGGCACCGCAGCGGCATCTGAGCCGCTTGGCGTTCCGTCGAGCGTGATATAGCACAGCACCTTGGGCGATTGCGCCGGCGCAAAGCCCATAAAGGATGACATGTAGTTCTCCTTGAGGTAGCCGCCGTTCTCGTCGGCACGTTCGGCCGTACCGGTCTTACCCGCCACGTCATAGCCGTCAACCGCGCCGCCAACGCCCGTTCCCTCGGACACGACCGTCTGCATGCACGATGTCACCTGCGATGCGGCGTCCTCCGAAATCGCGCGCTCACCTTCGCCCCAGTCCTTCTCGTCGCCTTTGCTGGACTTATAGAAGTGCGGGGTCATCATCACGCCGCCGTTGGCGATGCCGCCCACGGCACGCGCGATCTCAATCGGCGAGACGGACAGTGCCTGTCCAAAGCTCATCGAGCCCAGCGTGGCGCCGTCATACTGGTCACGCTCCTTGACGATACCCAGGCTCTCGCCCGGAAAATCTACACCGGAGCTATGACCGATGCCCCACTTGTCCACATAGGCGGCAAAGTCGTCGGCACCGATCTTGCGCCCCACCAGGACAAAGCCCACGTTGGACGAACGGCGCATCATCTCGCGCACATCCATGGTCATGGCGTAGTCGCGCTTGTCGGCATCGGTGACGGTATCGTCGCCCACCTTGATGCTCGCCGGCACCTCAAACGACGTACTCGATCGCACGACGCCCAAGTCGAAGCCGGCGCCTGCCACGAGCGTCTTAAAG
>DYAA01000067.1 GCA_019419405.1 Collinsella sp.
GCCCTCGGCTGCCATGGAATCCAGGAAGCATGCGGCCAGACGGCCCAGGCCACCGTTGCCCAGCGCCGGATCGGGTTCCTGGTTCTCGATGACGGAAAGGTCGAAGCCCATGTCGTCGAGCGCCTCGGCGACCATGTCGCGCACGCCAAAGTTGAGCAGGTAGTTGTCGAGCAGGCGGCCGATCAAAAACTCGATCGAGAAGTAGTACACGCGCTTCTTGCCCTCGGCGGTGACGCGGGCGTCGCTCTTGGTGGCAACGGTGCGTGCCTTCTCGGCCACGAGCTTGGCCAGGGCGTTAAAGCGGTCCAGGTCGCTGGCAGCCTCGACACTCTTGCCGCTGATGCTCATGACGGCATCGCGATAGAGCTCGGTAAACTCCTGCTTGTTGTCGAAGATCTTATTCATACGTTCCTTTCCCCCGGGGATGTTTCTCCCGGAACGGTTATGTCTTGTATCCTACGCCCTCGTGAGGCGGGTGATTACAGCTGTAACGGCTTTGTTACGCTTTCTTGGCAGGAGCCTTAGCAGCGGCTGCCTTGGCCTTGGGAGCAGCCTTTTTAGTGGCTGCCTTTTTGGCCGTGGTGGACTTGGCCGAAGCCTTGGCAGCGGGCTTGGCAGCCTTCGCCTTGGCCGGAACCTTCTTGGCAGCCGCGGCCTTGGGCTTCACCGAAGACGCACGCTTGCGCGTCGCCTTCTTGGGCTCCTCGACCACGGGCGGCTTATAGCTGCTGGGGCCGCGGCGCTTAAGCACCACGCCTGCTAGGCCGGGCACCTTAATCTCGATAGAGTCCATCTGCCCGTTCCAGGGATAGGGCTCGCTCGAGCAGGTGTAGGGTTCCTCGCCGGCATAGCCGCTGCCGCCAAACTCGGGACGGTCGGAATCGAAGATGACCTCCCAGTCACCCTCGCGCGGCACGCCCACGCGGAAGCTCTCGTAGCTCGCCGGGTCAAAGTTGATCAGGATCACCAGGTCGTCATCAATGTCCTCGCCCTGACGCACAAAGCTCACGATGGACTGCTTGGAGTTGTCCGCGTCGATCCAGGTAAAGCCGTCGTCGGTGTAGCCGCGCTCGTACAGAGCGGGCTCGGCGGTGTACAGGTGGTTGAGCGCCTTGATGAACGCCTGATGATGACGGTGGGTCTCGTACTCCTCGGTCAAGAACCACTGAATGGACTCGTAGTAGCGCCATTCAATAAACTGGCCGATCTCGTTGCCCATAAAGTTGAGCTTGGCACCGGGGTGCGTCATCTGGTAGAAGGCCAGCGTGCGTAGGCCGGCAAACTGGCGCCACCAGTCGCCCGGCATGCGGCCGATCAGCGAGCACTTGCCGTGCACGACCTCGTCGTGGCTCAGCGGGCATATAAAGTTCTCGGTAAAGGCGTACATGATGGAGAACGTGAGCAGCCCGTGGTTGCCGGGGCGCCACGGAAAATCGGTCTGCATGTAGTGCAGGGTGTCGTTCATCCAGCCCATGTCCCACTTGTAGTGGAAGCCCAGGCCGCCGTCCTGCGGCGGATAGGTCACGAGCGGCCACGCGGTGGACTCCTCGGCCATCATCATCACGTCGGGGTAGTGCGCCTCCACGGCGCAGTTGACCTGACGGATAAATGCGCTGGCGTCCAGGTCCTCCTCGGTACCGTACTTGTTGAACTTCTTTTGGCCGGGATCGTCAATGCCAAAGTTGAGGTACAGCATGCTGGACACGCCGTCCATACGAATGCCGTCCACGTGGAAGTTCTCCAGCCAGTACAGCACGTTGGAGACCAGGAAGGAGCGTACCTCGCCGCGGGCGAAGTCAAACTTGTGCGTGCCCCAGTTGGGGTGAATCTCGTGCTCAAACAGCATGTGGCCGTTAAAGGTGGCAAGTCCGTGGGAGTCGGCGCAAAAACCGCCGGGCACCCAGTCCATGATCACGCCGATTCCCGCCTCGTGGCATGCATCGATAAAGTGCATGAGCTGCTGCGGGTTGCCGTAGCGCGACGTGGCGGCGTAGTAGCCGGTCGTCTGGTAGCCCCAGGAGCCATCGAAGGGATGCTCCATAAGCGGCATGACCTCAATGTGCGTATAGCCCATGTCGCGGACGTAGTCCACGAGCTCCACCGACAGGTCGTCGTAGGTGTAAAACTCACCGCGCTGCGCGGGGAAGGGATCCATGAGGCCGGGGTAGTTGCCGTACTCGTCGGGCTCGCCCTGCGGAGCGTCGCCGTGGCGCTTCCACGAGCCAATATGCACCTCGTAGATGTTAAGGGGCTGCGACATGTGGTTATGGCCGGCACGGCGCTTGAGCCATGCGGCGTCGTTCCACTTGTAGCCATCGAGGGTCCACAACACGCTCGCCGTTCCCGGAGGACACTCGGCCTTAAAGGCGTACGGATCGGCCTTGTAGAGCTTTTCGCCCTCGTTGGTCTCGATGAGGTATTTATAGAGCTGACCCTGTTCGGCGCCAGGAATAAAGCCTTCCCAAATAGCGCTCGTATGCATGGGCACCAGCGGGTTGGCCTGCTCATCCCAGTCGTTAAATTCGCCAATGACGTGAACGCTCTTTACGTCGGGCGCCCAAACGCAAAAACGCCAGCCGCGCGTACGGTTCTGCGTGTCGGGGTGCGCGCCCATCTTTTCCCAGCTGCGCTCCCACGTGCCGATGCCAAACAGATAGACATCGTCTTTGGTGAGCTCCGGCGCATGCGGGGCGGCTTTACGGGTAGCAGGCTTTTTGGTTGCTGGCTTTAGCTTTGTATCGCTCACGTTTGATCCCATCATGACGCGGCAGCGTGTTGCCTTGGTGACTAGATGCGAAAGGTCCAAGGCTGCACGAATCGAAGGGACGGCGATAGTTCTATGATTCGTTCCACCTCGCGTGCTCGGTGGAACTTTCGGCACAAAATAAGATAGCACCTGTACGTTACTTTTATGAACGAAAGAGGTTTTGCGGTGGCGTTTAATCGGTAAGCGCCATGTTTATACCACTTGCAGAATTGCGATGGTAAAACTCTTGACAGTTTTACCAATTAGGGTTTCAAGATAGTTGGGTTGACGTTTGGTAAAACGTTTTTAGCAGGTTGTTTACCCTTTGACATCGAAAGGCTCGTATATGGACCACATCGCCGCCTCAAGTGTCGCTTTTATTTTCGATTGCGACGGCACACTGGTTAACAGCACCCCCGTTTGGGCTTATGCCCAGCCCGAGTTATTGCACCGCCACGGAGTTGACGTGACGGTCGACGATTTTGCCCAATTTGAGCACCTGTCGCTCGAGGACGAGTGCCAGGCCTACCACGACATCTGGGGCATTGGCGAAAATGGCGAGGAGCTGTATCGCGAGCTGAGCGACATCCTGATCGATGGCTACTCAAAGGTACCGCCGCGCGAGGGCCTGCTTACATTTTTGGAGCAGGCGCAGGAGGCCGGTATTGCCATGTGCGTTGCCACGTCCACGCCGGCCGAGCTGGTTACGTCTGCGCTTGGGGGTGCCGGGCTCGATACCTACATGGAGTTTGTGACCACCACGGGCGAGGCGGGGCGCTCCAAGCAGTTTCCCGATGTGTACGAGCTAGCGTTGCGCCGTCTGGAGGAGCGCCATGGGCACAAGTTTGAGCGCGCGTGGGTGTTTGAGGACGCCGTCTTTGGCCTAAAGAGCTCTGGCACCGTAGGCTTTAAGCGAGTGGGCATCTACGACCCGCACGGTCGCATGGAGCGCGACAAGGTTCGCGCCAACTGCGACATCTTTATCGACAGCTATGAGGGCTTGGACCTGGCCCGCGTGCTTTCGTTTGAGGGCTAGGCGAGGGCCGTGGCTTGCAAAGTATTAGTGGTTTGCGGCTCGCCCGTGGTGGCGAGCGCGGATCTGCTGCGTCAACTGGCGGGGAAGTGCGACCACGTTGTAGCCGTGGACCGCGGGCTCGACGCGCTTCTGGGCGCGGGGCTAGGCTGCGACGTGTATGTGGGAGATGCCGACACGGTGAGCGATGCGGGTCGCGCGTTGGTCGATGCTGCCACCGACTTTGAAGTTGAGCGTCACGATCCCTACAAGGACTATACCGATCTGGCGCTTGCGCTCGATTCCGTCCGCCGTCGATGGCCGGGTGCCGAAGTGGTTGTGACCTGCGCCACTGGTGGACGCCCTGACATGGCCCTGTCTGTGTTAGGGCTACTGGCAGGCTATGCGGACGCCCCCGTCTGGATCGAAGAAGACGAAGTAACGGCCAGAATCCTGCACCAGGACGAGAGCTGGACCATCGAGGGCGCCGAAGGCAAAACCTTCTCCATCATCGCCATCGCTCCCAACACCAAGGTAAGCGAACACGGCCTAGAGTGGGAACTAGATCACAGCCCCCTAGGTCTGTTAGCCGACACAGGCATCTCAAATGTCGTCAGGGAAACGGCCAAGATCCAAGTCCACCAAGGCATCGCGATCGCCTACCTCTACAAGTAAGGCATCGCCGCGTGAGGGTTTTATCGGGACGGGGCAGAAATAATCGCCTAGCAAGTGTTTAACCGTCCCATCAGGGTTTTATCGGGACGGTGGATAGAAATAATCGCTCGAAGAGTGATTATTTCTGCCCCGTCCCAGGAAAACCCGTGAGGTAGGGCAACAACCCCAAAAAATCTCTTGCATCCCCGCAAACATTCCCCTATAGTAACTCCTCGTCACGGGGGCGTAGCTCAGCTGGGAGAGCGCTTGACTGGCAGTCAAGAGGTCAGGGGTTCGATCCCCCTCGTCTCCACCATCGTGAATGTAAAGGCCTTCGGAATTCCGAAGGCCTTTTTTCATGCCAAAACACCTCGCACCACAAACCCTCGCACGCTCCAACAAAAAGTTGCACAATTTATTTCCCATGTCTGTACATAGTTTGTTAGCCAAACGCGATTATCAGTGTAGATCGCCGTTCCATATGGGCTTCAGGAACGCGCCTAATCACCGTTAGCATCCCATTAACCTGCATCAACGTGAACAACATCCCAAAATAACCCCCTTAAGCACGCTAAATGAACGATATGTTGTCCAACGCAGCCCAAATCAGTTTCTCTAACAGCTTGTGCTAGGATACCTAACGTTACATGAGTTCAACTGTGCTCGCGGCTCCAGCAAGCCATAAAGCACAGGGTCGATCAGCATCCGGCCGTAACGGCGGTGTTAGAAAAACCACGAGCTCCAATAAAGAAGTCATGCGACTTTTTAATTTGCATCGATTTAGTTATGAGATGCAAATACTTGCTAGTAAGCATGACAAAACGTAGCAGTCCTACAGCTGTTTGCGTGCGGTCCAGTTTTGTTCCCGCTTGACTGGTTCGCACGCAGCCAGCTGGGGTCGCGGTCATTTTGCGATACACGTCCGCGTCTCTAGCAACTGCACTCATACATACCGTTCACGGTGGGGCAGAGCCACGTGCTTGTCTAACTGGGCTCAGGGTTTGAATATGGAGCGCCTTCGCGCACAAGCGCCCTGGCGAAGCCATACCCAAACCCCGTGAGCCACACGTAAGACAGCAAGGGGGTGGTGCTCGTGTGGTATGTGATCCAGGTTATCAACGGTCGCGAAGACATAATGCGCGAGCGCATCGAGCACATTGTGCCGGCTGGTGCCATGCAAGAGCTCTTTTATCCCCAATTTCAAACCGAGATCAAGGTGCACGGCGAATGGGTCAAAACGACCAAGCCGCTCTTTCCCGGTTATCTCATCTGCGATACGGCAGACCCCCGCACCGTGCAACAGTATCTGCTACGCATGGACGACTTTGCCCGGGTGCTTGCCCAGGACGGTTTGTTTGTGCCGCTGGCAAAAGAAGAGGTCCAGCTTATTGGCGGATTTACGCATAGGGGAGACCGCGTAGTCCCATGAGCGAGGCCCTAAAAGACGGAGACCAGGTCATTGTGACGGGCGGTCCGCTGTTGGGCCGCGAAGGCCTTATCAAAACCATTAACAGACGCAAGAGCACTGCTTATCTGGAGCTCGACCTATGCGGCCGACGCGTAACTACGCGCGTTGGCCTTGCAGTGCTTTCGGCCGAGCAGCGCGTAATGCGAAACCTTAAAAAGGCGATCGCCTAGCTGTTGGCGACCGCTACACAGAACAGGGAGGATCCCCGACCCGGGGACGAAGTCTTGGAAGAAAACGTGTCGGATAAAACTCAATTTGCAACGGATGCGCCTGCGGGGGCAGCGCTCATTTCTCAGGCCATGGACCGGCGTGAGGGCGCCGCCAGCTACAGGGCCATGCAATCCATCATGGACTGGGACAACTCGCGCCTGGCCTACCGTGCCGTGAAGCGCGCCTTCGACATCGCGTTCAGCGGCTGCGTGCTGGCCGTCATCGCCGTACCCATCCTTGTACTCGCCGCGGCCATCCGCCTGGAGAGCGAGGGCAACCCGTTCTACAGCCAGATCCGCGTGGGCCAGACCCGCCGCGACGGTAGCCTGTCCACCTTCCGCATGTGGAAGTTCCGCTCCATGTACAAGGACGCCGACGAGCGCCTCGCCGAGCTCAAGGAGCAGAACGAGATCGCCGGCGCCATGTTCAAGATGAGGGAGGATCCCCGCGTCACGAAGATCGGC
>DYAA01000068.1 GCA_019419405.1 Collinsella sp.
GGGCACGGGTGCGCCGAGGGCCTCGTAGACCATGACCTGGCGCGGGGTGTTGGACAGATGGTCGTCGCCGCGGATGACGTGGGTAATCTTCATCATGGCGTCGTCGACGACGGTCGCGAAGTTGTACGTGGGCGTGCCGTCGGAGCGGAAGATGACGAAGTCGTCGAGCTCCTTGGCATCGAAGGTCACCTCGCCGTGGACGGCGTCGTGGATGACGACGTCGCCGCGGTCCTCGGGCACCTTAATACGCAGGACGTAAGGCTCGCCGGCCTCGATGCGGCGGCGGGCCTCCTCGGGATCAAGATTGCGGCAACGACGCTGATAGCCCTGGAAGGGGTCCTTGCGCTCCTGGGCGGCCTTGCGGTCGGCGTCGAGCTGCTCCTTGGTGCAGAAGCAGGGATAGGCCTTGCCCTCGTCCCAAAGCTTCTGAGCGGCCTGCTTGTACAGGTCCAGGCGCTCGGTCTGGGCATAGGGGCCAAAGTCGCCGCCCACCTCGGGGCCCTCGTCCCAGTCCAAGCCCAGCCAACGCATGGCGCGCAAAATGATCTGCGTGTTCTCGTCGGTGGAACGGGTGGGATCGGTGTCGTCGATGCGCAGAATGAACGTACCGCCGTTTGCGCGGGCGAAAGCCCAGTTATAGATAGCGGTGCGGGCGCCGCCGATGTGCAGCTTGCCCGTCGGTGAGGGTGCAAAGCGGACGCGAACGTCTGATGCCATGGAAATCTCCTCGATTGCAGGATGGATGTCTAACTGCACCAGTATAAAGCATCAAAGCAACCTCCGCACAAAGGGCACCGACCCACTCATTGGGGACAGACTTAAATGACTACCCAATGAGCACCCGACTGGTCATTTAAGTCTGTCCCCAATGAGTAGGTGCGGAAAGGGTGTGAATGTTTGATTTACGCGCTATGATGTGCCCTTGCATAGAGAGCCCGGCGGAATGGTAACGGTCGCCGGGACACGTTTTTGAAAGGACAATCATGTCAGAAAAACTTCGTTCCATCCCACCCCAACACGGGTCCTTTGTTTTTACGTCGGAGTCGGTGACCGAAGGTCATCCCGATAAGATCGCTGACCAGATCAGTGACGCCGTCCTCGACGCAATCCTCGCCAAAGAAATAGAGCTCCAGGAGCAGGGCTACATCGCCCCCAACGGCGTGCCCGCCAACGTGGAGAACGTCCGCTGCGCCTGCGAGACCCTCGTGACCACCGGCACCGTCATCGTCGCCGGCGAGATTCGCACCCAGGCCTACGTCGACGTACAGGAAATCGCCCGCGGTGTTATCCGCCGCATTGGCTACAACCGTGCCAAGTTCGGTTTTGACTGCGACACCTGCGGCGTTATGAGCCTCATCCACGAGCAGTCGCCCGATATCGCCCAGGGCGTTGACGAGTCCTTCGAGACCCAGACCGGCGCCACCACCGACCCGATCGACCTTATCGGTGCCGGCGACCAGGGCATGATGTTCGGCTATGCCTCCAACGAGACCAAGACCCTCATGCCCATGCCACACTACCTTGCCAGCCGCTTGGCCGAGCGCCTGGCAGCCGTGCGCCACGACGGCACCCTCGCCTATCTGCGTCCCGATGGCAAAACCCAGGTCACCGTGCGCTACGAGGATGGCAAGCCCGTCGAGGTCACGACCATCGTCATCTCCACGCAGCACGCCGCCGAGATCGAGGATATGGGCAAGATCAAGGCCGACCTCATTGAGCACGTCATCACCCCGGTCATGGCCGCCGAGAACATGCCGTGGGACAACGCGGACATCTACGTGAACCCCACTGGTCGCTTTGTCGTGGGCGGCCCCATGGGCGACACGGGCCTGACCGGCCGCAAGATCATCGTCGACACCTATGGCGGCTACGGCCGTCACGGCGGTGGCGCCTTTAGCGGCAAGGACTGCACCAAGGTCGACCGCTCTGCCGCGTATGCCGCGCGCTGGGTCGCCAAGAACGTGGTCGCCGCCGGCCTGGCCGACCGCTGCGAAGTCGAGCTTGCCTACGCTATCGGCGTTTCCAAGCCCCTCTCAATCATGGTCGACACCTTCGGTACCGCACATGTTGCTGAGCATAAGATCGTTGAAGCCGTAGAGAAGACCTTCGACCTGCGCCCGGACGCAATCATCCGCGACCTAGACCTGCGTCGCCCGATCTACGAAAAGACGGCAGCCTACGGTCACTTCGGCCGCGAAGACGCCGACTTCACCTGGGAAAAGACCGACCGAGTCGAAGAACTCAAAGCAGCCTGCGGCCTGTAAGCTAACGAGAAAAGCCACAGCCAAATAGAAACACGCCAAAAAGAGGTACCGGAACAACCGGTACCTCTTTTATATTAACCGGTGGCGAAGATGAGTCGACATGGGACACAGAATAGGTTCCCAGCTGATGAATTTTGCAGCAAGCGTGCCCCTACCATGTATCCTAAGTTCCGAGGGCTTTGGTATTTGGTCGATCGCGAGTTCCGCACGAGCCGGAGGCCACTTAATGTGGCCTCCGTGTGAGCCAGGACTGTAGAGCAGGCGATCAAATACCAAAGTCCTCGGAACGACGGGATAGAACAGGAGCGCATATGGCAGGCAAGCCGCAAACACTAGCTACGACCTCGGCATTCGAGATCTTGGGCCCCGTCATGGTCGGCCCCAGCTCATCGCACACCGCTGGCGCCCTGCGCTGCGCCCAAGTTGCCGCCAGCCTGCTGGAAGGCCGCATCACCAAAGTCACCTTTGGCCTGTGGAACTCCTTTGCCCACACCTACCGCGGCCACGGCACCGATCGTGCGCTCGTCGCGGGCATCCTGGGCCTCGACACCGATGACGAGAACATCAAGCAGGCCTTCGACCTCGCGCGCGAGCAGGGCCTCGAATATCACTTTAACATCAAGGGCGACGACGCCTCCATCCACCCCAACACCGTCGACATCGACATGGTCGACGACACGGGCGCCACGGCACAGGTCCGCGGTGAGAGCCTGGGCGGCGGCAAGATGCGCATCAGCCGCATTAACGGCGTCGGCGTCGACATCTCGGGCATGTACTCCACACTCTTCGTGGCGCACTACGACGTCCCCGGCGTGCTCGCCGCGCTCACGAACCTGCTCGCCTACGCCCACGTGAACATCGCCTTCTGCCGCACCTACCGCACCGAAGTGGGCGGTCAGGCCTACTCCGTCTTTGAGACCGACGGCGCGCCCGACGACACCGTCGTCCCCATGCTGCGCAAGCTCGACAATGTCGATTACGCGACCTTTATCGAGCTCCCCGGTTCTGCCTCGTCGCTCTCCCCCGGCGTCTCGGCCAAAGAGATCTTCGACGACGGCGAGCAGCTGCTCGATGCGTGCGCCGAGCTCGGCCTAAATATCGGCGCCGTCATGGCCGTGCGCGAGGCGCGTCTAACCGGCGAGGCCCATGCTATCGCAGCCATGCGCCGCGTGCTCGACGTCATGCGCGAGGAGACCACGGCCCCCATCGCCAATCCGCAGCGATCGCTCGGCGGCCTTATCGGCGGCGAAGCCAAGCTCGTCGATGCCACCTGCCGCAACGATTTGAGCGCAAGCCTGATGGGCCCCGTTCAGACCGATGCCGTGGCCCGCGCGATGGCCGTGCTCGAGCGCTCCGCCACCATGGGCGTGATCGTCGCCGCCCCCACGGCCGGCTCCGCGGGTGTCGTGCCCGGCTGCGTGCTGGCGCTCGCCGACCACCTGCAGCTCGACGACGAACAGGTCATGGATGCCCTCTACTGTGCCGCCGCCATCGGTCTCAACCTCACCACGAGCGCCTGCACGCAGCCGGGCACGACACCCGCGGAGCCGGCCGTGGGGGCGGCGACGATCACGCCCATGGTGGCGGAGCGCTCGAGCACGGCCATCGCGCGGGCCACGGCATC
>DYAA01000069.1 GCA_019419405.1 Collinsella sp.
ATCGTTCGCTCGTCGATCGAAGCGTAAGCCCCGGCGTTGGTGGAAATGGTGAAAATGCGTTGGCGCAAATGGCGGGTTTGCGTTGGCATGATTGGTTGTTGAGCGTTGGTCAAAATGGTTGTTTTTACAGTAGCGCTAACACGGGGCTGCTCGAGGGCGACGATGACCTACGCGTGCCTGCTCACCGTGCCCGGCATCGGGCCGAGGACGGCGGCGCAGCTCGCGGTATCGGTCGACATCGCGAGGTTCCCGGACCACGACCACCTGGCCTCGTACTGCGGCATAGCCCCGAGGGTGAGGAGCTCCGGCACGTCGGTGAGGTCGGTCAGGGCGTCCAGGCGGGGCGACGCGAGGCTCAAGTCTCTTCTGATCTTCTCGTGCAACAGCCTGGTGAGGTCGTCGGGGCGCTACGGCGAGTACTACCGGGCCTGCAGGGCGCGGGGCATGGGGCACGGGCGGGCGCTCAAGGCCGTCGCGAGGAAGCGGCTCAGGGCGATATACGCCGTGATGCGCGACCGGGTGCCCTACCGGGAGTAGCGTCGAAGGTTGACAAAACTATAGGAACACCCAATGACTACCTTTCAAACCTGGCAGTTGGGGACGTTCCTTATGTGCTGGCACTTGGGGAAACTCCTTGCGCCAGCGGACGCGGTTTGCTTGCTGGTATTGCCAGATTGTTGGGCGTTCTCCAAGCCCTGTGGGCAAAAAATGCCAAATATGAGTACTGTTGCTGCTGTAGTGCCATATTGCTCCCACAAAATAATGGACATAAAGTAAATATGTTCATTAACGCTAGTACATATAAGCCTGATACAGAGCTGATTGAGCAATGTGGAGGTGCATACAAGCTACAAGAGCGGTGTTTTGGGTCGTTTTGGATGTTACTAAAAAAGTAACAGTACTCATATTTGCCATTTTTTGCCCACGGGGCCTCGAAGGGGCTGTCAATCAGGTCCCAGGGGAGGCGGTTTGAGGGCCGCAGAGCAAAAACGGGGGCGCAGGTTGTCCTGCGCCCCCGTTCTCGGGCGTTATTCGTTCCCCGCGGCAGAATTTACGCCGCCTCGTCGAACTGCGAGTTGTACAGATCGGCGTAGAAGCCGCCCTGGGCGAGCAACTCGTCGTGCGTGCCCTTCTCGACGATATCGCCGTCGCGAATTACCAAGATCACGTCGGCGTTGCGGATCGTGGACAGGCGGTGCGCGATAACAAAGCTGGTACGGCCCTGCATCAGCGCATCCATGGCGCGCTGAATAAGCTCCTCGGTGCGGGTGTCGACGTTGGAAGTCGCCTCGTCCAGAATCAGCGCCGGGCGGTCGGCCAAAATGGCACGGGCGATGGTCACGAGCTGGCGCTGACCCTGCGACAGGTTAGTGCCCTCCTCGTTAATCATAAAGTCATAACCGCCGGCAAGCGTATGGATAAAGTGGTCGCAACGTGCGGCGCGCGCGGCGGCTTCGACCTCGGCATCGCTCGCATCGGGGCGTCCGTAGCGGATGTTCTCGCGGATGGTGCCGTTAAACAGCCAGGTATCCTGCAGCACCATGGCAAACTCGCCGCGCAGCGCCGCGCGGTCCCAGTCGCGCACGTCGACGCCCTCGACACGCAGCGAACCGCCGTCCACATCGTAGAAGCGCTGCAGCAGCTTGATGAGCGTGGTCTTGCCGGCGCCGGTGGGGCCGACGATGGCGATGGTCTGGCCGGGTTGCGCCTCGCAGCTAAAGTCGTGGATGATGGTCTTGTCGGGCGTATAGCCAAACTTGACGTGATCAAACTCCACATGGCCGGGGCGCTTTTCGGGAATCTGCGCGTCGGCTTTCTGCTCCTCCTCGGGCGCGGCCAGGAACTCAAAGACGCGCTCGGTGGCGGCGGCCATCGACTGCATCGTGTTGCTCACGTTGCCCAGCTGCTGCACGGGTTGCGTAAAGTTGCGAACGTACTGGATAAAGCTCTGGATGTCGCCGGGCGTGGCATTGCCGGTCAGCGCGAGCTGTGCGCCCACCACGACGACGCCCACGTAGCCCATGTTGCCCACCAAACTCATGAGCGGCATCATCAGGCCCGACAGGAACTGCGAGCGCCAGCCACTAATAAAGAGGCGGTCGTTTTGGCGGTCGAATTCCTCGATCGAGGCCTCGGCGCGGTCGAACACCTGAATGACGTTCTGGCCGGCAAAATCCTCCTCGATAATGCCGTTGACGGCGCCCAGAACCTGCTGCTGCTCGCGGAAGTACGGCTGCGAGAAGTGAATCATCACGGTCAGGATAATCGCAGCGGCCGGCAGCGTGAGCACGGTGACGCCGGTGAGCGGCAGGCTGATCGACAGCATCATGACGAGCACGCCGATAATCTGCGTCACCGACGTGATGAGCTGGGTCACGCTCTGGTTGAGCGACTGACCCAGCGTATCGACGTCGTTGGTGATGCGGCTGAGCACATCGCCCTTGCTGTGACCGTTGAAGTAGCTCATCGGAACGACAGCGATCTTGGCGGCGATCTCCTTGCGCATGCGATAACAAATCTTTTGCGTGACGCCGGTCATGAGCCAGCCTTGGATCAGGCTGCAGACAGAGCTCGCCAGATACAGACAGAGCAAAAAGCCGAGCGTCTTGGCGATCCAGACAAAGTCGACATCGCCGGTGCCGTTGACCTTGGCAACCAAGCCCTCGAACAGTTTGGTGGTAACCTGGCCGAGCACCTTGGGTCCCACAATGTTAAAGATGACCGAGCACACGGCAAAGGCGACGGCGGCAAACACGGCAATCTTGTGCTGGCCGATATAGCCGAGCAGCTGCCTCATGGTGCCCTTAAAGTCCTTGGCCTTTTCGCCGCGACGCATGCCGCCCATGCGGCCCATGGGACCACGCTGGCGGGTGGGCTTGGGAATCTGAGTCTTGGTCTCGTCTGCCATTAGCGCTCGCCTCCTTCCGTGACGGCTGCAATTTCTTCTTGGGTAAGCCCCAGCTCCTCGGCAGAAAGCTGCGACTGTGCGATCTCCAGGTACGCCGGGCAGCTGCGCAGCAGCTCCTCGTGCGTGCCGGTGCCCACCACGTGGCCGTCATCGAGCACGATGATCTGGTTGGCGTGCATGATGGTCGCGATGCGCTGGGCCACGACCACGAGTGCGGCGTCGGTAACGTTTTTGGCCAGCTCCTCGCGCAGGCGCGCGTCGGTCTTGTAGTCGAGGGCACTAAACGAGTCATCGAATACCACGATCTCGGGCTTTTTGGCCAACGCACGGGCGATGGCCAGGCGCTGGCGCTGACCGCCCGAAACATTGGAGCCGCCCTGGCTGATGGGGGAGTCGTAGCCGCCCTCGCGCTCGGCAATAAAGTCCTCCGCCTGGGCGACACGTGCTGCCTGGCGCATATCCTCGTCACTCACCATGTCGCCGGCAAACTTGAGGTTGCTCTCAACGGTGCCCGAGAACAGGCGACCCTGCTGCGGAATGTAACCAATGCGGTGGCGCAGCTCGGAAAGGGTCATGTCGCGCACGTCGATGCCGTCGAGAGAAATGCTGCCGCCCGTGACGTCGTACAGGCGCGGAATCAGCTGCACGAGCGTGGACTTGCCCGAGCCCGTGGAGCCAATAATGCCAAGCATCTGGCCGGCGTGCGTGGTGAAGTTTACGCCGCTGATGACATCGGCGCGGGCATCGGGGTACTGGAAGCTCACGTCGCGGAAGGTGAGCTCACCGCGCGGCGCGCTGGCTGCGGGCAGTTTGGGCGAGGCGGGGTCGTTGATGCTCGTGGGGCAAGTGATGACCTCTTCTACGCGCTCGGCTGCGACCTCGGCACGGGGCAGGATGACCGAAACCATGGTGAGGATCATAAACGCCATGACGATCTGCATGGTATAGGAGATAAACGCCATCATGTTGCCGACCTGCATCACGCCGTCGGACACGCCCTGCGCGCCAAACCAGACGATAAGCACGGTGATGCAGTTCATGACGAGCATCATGAGCGGCATCATAAAGCTCATGGCGCGGTTGGTGTAGAGCTGCGTAGTCATCAGGTCGAGCGACGCCTTGTCAAAACGTTCGAGCTCATGCTCCTCGCGGTTGAACGAGCGGATGGGCATAAGGCCGTCGAGCAGCTCGCGGGCGGTAAGGTTCACGCGGTCCACAAAGCTCTGCATCTTTTTGAACTTGGGCATGGTGAGGCCCATGAGCACGCCGACAACGGCCGAAACCGCGATAATGGCCACGGCGATGGTCCACTCCAGACCGGTATGGTTGGCCAGGACGCGCATGACGGCGACGATGCCCATGACGGGGGCCATCAGGCACATGCGGATAAACAGGGTTGCGGCCATCTGGATCTGCTGAATGTCGTTGGTGCAGCGGGTGATGAGCGAGGCCTGGCTAAACTTGCCCACCTCGGCTGGCGAGAAGTGCATAACCTTGTTGAAGGTCTCGCGGCGCAGGTCGCGGGCGATGGAGCAGGCGGTGCGCGAAGCCACGGCACCGGTCAGGATGGTGGCGACGAGCGACACGAGGCACAGCCCAAACATCGTGGTCGCCATGCGGCTCAGGTAGGCGTTCTGCACGTCGGCGGGGTCGATGCCCTGTGCCTTGTACTCGTCCTGCACATAGCTCACGGCGCGCTGGGTGACGATGGAGCCCGACATGGAGCCCATTTTGTCCGCCATTTGGTTGGCGCCCTCGACGAGCTTGCCCTGGTCGATTAGGCCGCCCTCGACACCCAGGCGCAGGCTCTTCATGGTGATCTTGCCGCCGTCGGCGTCGATCTGCTTTTGCATATTCTGCGCCGCTGCGGCCTTCTGCTGCATCTCGGCGAGCTGCTCGGGCGTCATCGCTGCCATCTGCTCGGGCGTGGGCATGGCCTG
>DYAA01000007.1 GCA_019419405.1 Collinsella sp.
GGCTCGCCGCCAGCCGCGCCGCGGGCCCGCCTCACGGCGAGGGACCCTATGTTGCGGAACTGGTCGACGACGACGAGCGTGCCGGCGGGCGCGGAGGCGAACAGCGCGTCGAGCTCGGCCTCCCTGTTGCGGACGGGGGCGCTGGCCAGCACCTCCCCGTCGCGGTCGATCAGGCAGGCCCAGTGCGATGACTTGCCGACGTCCAGGCCGAGCACGGCCGCGGGCCTGGTGGATGGCGCTTTCACGGTGGTATCCTTCCGGTAGTCGTTCGACCGGATGGCCTCCCCCTCGGCACTCACATTACCAGCCGCGGCACCTGCCCGGCACTTTCCTATCAGCCGTCGGGGGCGGCGCGTCCCGCGCCGGCAGCACCCAACGGGCCCTCTCGGGGGCAGGGACGTTCGGCCGTGCGCGGGCGCCCGGTCGGCGGCCCGTTCTGGGCGCGCCTCAATCGTAGCCCGAGACGGGCCCGGGCTGACAATTTCGACTGTAATGGACGTTCTTAAACGACTAGTCAAACAACAAGAACGTCCCCAACAACTACTTATAAACGGCAGACTATCCACTCTCATTCTGCGAGCACTCATTTAAGTCTGTCCCCAATGAGTGCCCTGGAGCAGGACAACTCCGCAGGTAGAGGACGGACAGCGAGCGCCGTCCAGAGCGTACAAGTTGGCATGAAAAAGGCAGGGCATTGACCTTCTGGTCATGCCTTGCCTTTTGAATGACAAATTGTCGCTCTGGGCGGCGCGCAGCGTCGAGCCGTTACGCGGGTTGGTAAACCCGCGTAACTAAACACGCTCCGCGATCTCGTGGATCAGATAGTCGGTCTTTTCCCAGCCCAGGCACGGGTCGGTGATCGACTTGCCAAAGACGCCGCCGTCGACCGGCTGGTTGCCATCCTCCAGGTAGGACTCGATCATAAAGCCCTTGACCAGTTTGGAGATGGATTCGTTGCGGCGACAGCTGTCGAGCACTTCCTTGCAGATGCGATACTGCTCCAGCGGGCGCTTGCCCGAGTTGTCATGGTTGCAGTCGATAACCGCCGCCGGGTTGGCGTAGCCGGCGTGCTCGGTATAGCGCTCGGCAAGGCGCTCCAGGTGCTCGTAGTGGTAATTGGGGTAAGTGCGACCGTCGAGACCGATGTAGCCGCGCATGACGGCGTGCGCGAGCGGGTTGCCGTCGCACTCGACCTCCCAGTTGCGGAAGATAAAGCTCTGGTGCGCCTGGGCGGCGTAGATGGAGTTGAGCATGACGGTAGTGGAACCGGCTGTAGGATTTTTCATGCCCACCGGCACCGAAATGCCGCTCGACACCAGACGGTGCTCCTGGTTCTCGACCGAACGCGCACCCACGGCGACGTAGCTCAACAGGTCGACGAGGTACTGGTAGTTGGACGGGTAGAGCATCTCGTCGGCAGTGAAGAAGCCAGTCTCCTCGATGACGCGCAAGTGCATGTGGCGAATGGCCTTAACGCCTTCGAGCAGATCGTCGGGCGCCTCGGGATCGGGGTTGTGCAGCAGGCCCTTGTAACCGGTGCCCTTGGTGCGCGGCTTGTTGGTGTAGACGCGCGGGATGATGATGAGCTTGTCCTTGACCTCCTCGGCGGTTTTGGCCAGGCGGTTCATGTACTCGAGGACCGAGTCCTCGCGGTCGGCAGAGCACGGTCCGATGATGAGCACCTTGCGCGCGTCCTCGCCGGTAAAGACCTTGGCGACCTCGGCGTCGAATGCCTGCTTCTTAGCAGTAAGCTCAGCGGACAGCGGCATTTCCTCGCGGATCTCCATGGGGATCGGCAGCCTGCGTTTAAATTCCATGGCCATGCGGGGCCTCCTCAATCAAAGAAGTCTAAGCTTGAATCGTCGAATGCTCGGCATTATCCGCTGTCGCACGCTAAAGTGCAAGCACGACCAACCAAAAAGGGAATGGATAACGCGCGGGTCGCTTACCACGAGAGTGGATAATCTCCCGTTTTTGGCCTAGGATCGCGCTGAAAGTGGGAGATTATCCACTCTCGTCGAGCAAGCGTCCGAAAATCCTCGCTCGTGGCCCCTTTTCCTCCGTCCCCGAGGGAACGGGACTCGTCTGCCGAATGATTGATGCGGCGACGGCGCGCCCATGTCACACTCAGAGGTGGCCTGACCCACCTTGGAAGGAGCCTCCATGAGCCTTGACAACGTAACCCTGCGCGCCGCCACGCTCGACGACCTGGCTGGCATCGCCGCCATCTACAACCAGCTGTGGTGCAACACGCTGCGCAACCGCGGTGACGTCGAAGCTGCCGATTTCTGCGCGCGCTTTAACATCACCATGCAGCTACAGCGCTCACCTATCGCGCTTGTCGCCGAGGCCGAGGGCCGCATTATCGCCGCCTGCTGCATCGGCATCTTCGAGGACGGCAAGCCGCGTACCAATCCCACGTGGGTGCCCTGCTACGACGAGATGTTCGCCCAGGCAACCGAGATGGCAAAGACCGCCGACGCCAAGCTCGAGGGCTCGCTCTTTGGCGACAGCCGCGAGAAGGCCACGGCCGACCGCTTTGCCGCCACGGGCAATGAGTATGCCCAGGGCTCATCATCATCGTGCCCGAGTGGCAGGGCAAAGGGCTCGGCCGCGCGCTCATCGACCTTGCCCGCGCCGAGCTCGCCCGGGCAGGCTGCACCAAGTTCTTCCTGATGAGCGACTGCAACTCTGACTGGCAGTTCTACGAGCACCTCAACATGAAGCGCATCCTAGAAGATCACAGCCAAGACACCGGCGACGGCTTTATCGTCTACATGTACGGAGGCGACACGCAGGATTAGCCTGTGTGCCGCCTCATGGGCTTTCTCCAAGACAGCCCAAACCGGTCAGCCATACCAAATAGAGACCTGCCAAAAAGGGACAGGTTTATTTTGGCAGGTTTTATCTGGGAAAACACCAAGGCCGCCGCGAGGGAACTACTTTCCCTCGCGGCGGCCTTCTAACAGCAAAAACCAAGTGAGTAGATTTTTTGCAGGAATCCGAGCACACGCCAAATCGCCACAGCGCTGACCTGCAGTTTTACCGAGCATTTGTCGCGATGTGCTCGGTAAATCCAAAAAAGTCTACTCACTTGCATCTGAGGCGCACCGGATCGGCAAAAAACCGCCGCGAAAGGGATCCGGACCCTTCGCGGCAGTTGTTAATACGCCGAACTTGTTATCGCAAAAGCCAATCACGCGCCGAGACCACGCTACAGTCTTTCGACTCATACGTTGAATCCACGCGGGCCACAACATAGCGCGCATCTTTTGCAATGTCGATCTCATCGCATACAGCCTGTAAATGGCGGGCGTACTTATCGTGATACGTTCTGGATGATTTTATTTCGATAGCCTTGGGACTCCCTGAGTTTGTGCAGTCGAGCAAATCGATTTCTCGCTTGCCGTCGTCCCTATAGAAATACAACTCGGGATTCTCGCCCACGTTGAGATGGCTCTTCGCCGTTTCGGAAACGATGAGGTTTTCGAAAACTGCCCCCAGATAAGGGCTCTCCAAAAGTTGCTCCAGTGATCCAATTTTGAGCAAGTAGCAGAGCAGCCCCGTGTCGTAAAAATAAAGCTTGGGCGTTTTAGTCAAACGTTTCCTGGCATTTGCATAATAAGGCTGCAGTGAAAACGTCAGGTAGCTCTGCTCCAGGATAGACAACCAGCTTTTAATGGTCGATACGTTCACACCCGTATCTCGAGAAAGCGAAGATATATTAATGAGAGCACCGGCGCTCTGGGCAATTATGGACAGTAACTTATGAAACTCCGCTTTATTGCGCACGTCAAGCAAGCCCACAACATCGCGCTCAACATAGGTATCAATATAGCTGGGGAAATAAACCGAGGACGGCATTCCGGCGGAACGCAGGCGAGGGTATCCCCCTTCGAGCGCAAACAAATCCACTTCCAACTGCCCCTGCTGGCCCCTCTCCGCTTCTCGAAACGAAAATGGCAGCAATTTTAAGATCCCGACTCGCCCGGCAAGAGACTGGCCGATGCTTTTCATCATCAAAAAGTTTTGCGATCCCGTAAGGATGTATTGACCGGCATCTCCCCGCTCATCCGAAACAACCTGGATCATCGAGAACAAATCCGGGGCGTATTGCGCCTCATCGATGATGAGTCCGCCCTTTCGGTTGCGGATAAAACTCACCGGATCCTCCAAGGCCGCGCGCCTCGTTTGGGGGTCCTCAAGCGTGACATAGGAATAGTCGGGAAAGGCATGCCTAACCAGCGTAGACTTTCCGCTCTGCCTAGGCCCCGTCAACGACACAACAGGAAACCAACCCGCCATGCGAATGAGCAACTCATGCAAATCCCTGTTAATGTACTCGGCCATATCAACGCCCCTTATAACGCTGTTACCATAATCGTATAGTATCATTTGCCATAATCTCGCAGTAGCGTTTTCCATAATCTTGTAGTAGTGTTTTCCACAATCTTATAGTAGCCCAGTTCAAAAACGTTATTTATAGAGCCGAAATCTCAGACCCTAAATAACAATAGCCACCACAATGGGAACTGTCCCCATTGCGGTGGCTTGCAGGCGAGTTGACTTATTCGACTATCGCGGGCCGGCCGTGTCCGAGTCTAGAGCGTGGCAAGTCGCTTGGATTCGCGGACGGCGAGGGCGATGGAGATAAGACCAGTGATGGCGTCAGCCGCCACCAAGGCAAACCAGACACCCTGAACGCCCATCATGTTGCCAAGCAGGTACATAAGCGGCACGGAGCAGATCACGTAGCGGAGCAGACCGGTGAACGTGGCGATACCCACCTTCTCAACCGCCTGGAAGTACATCGACATGGTCATGGCAAGATAGCCCAGGGCCACGGCCAGGATAACGATGCGCGTGGCGTTGGCGGCAACCTCGACGAGCGCCGGGTCGCTACCAGCAAAAAAGGCGCAGACCGGCGTTGCGGCCACCCATAGCACAGCAGACACCGCAGCAAGCGTCACGACCTGGTACTTAAGCGTGCAGGAGAGCGTTTCCTTGAGGCGCGCCCACGCCTTGGCGCCGGCGTTGAAGGCGGCAATGGGCTGCAGGCCGTACGAGAAGCACTGGGCGACCATCATGGTAATGTAGAGGATGTAGCCGTTGATCACACCAAAGGCCGCGATGTAGAGCGAACCCATGTCGCCGCCGAGCTGGCCAAGCAACGAGTTGGCAACGGTGTTGAAGATGAACGTGGCAGCTTGCACCAAAAAGAACGGGAAACCAATCTTAATGATCTGGCCGCAGATGGCCATGTCGAGTTTGAGGTCGGCGGCGTTGATCTGGAGCTGCGACTTCTTACCGCCGATGAACCAGAAGATACCGATGGCCCAGATACCGATGGAAAGACCGTAGTACACGCCAGCTCCCATAACGCCAAGCTTGAGCACAAACGTGGAAAGCGCAAGCCAGCAGATAGCGACGATGGCAGACACGGTCATGAGGTTGGCCTGGATCTGAACCTTCTCGTCCACACGCATGACGGCGGTGACCATCTGACCAATGACCGTGAGCGGCAGCAGCACGGAGAAGGTGCGCACGCCGGCAACGGTATCGGTCATGATGTCGGGCGTGGCGCCGAAGAATGCGCGGATGGGCTCGGTAAACACAGCCATCACCACAGCAAGCAGCACACTCACAATCGTGGTAAGCCAAAAACCCTGGCTAAACGCCTTGCTGGCGCCCTTAATGTCGCCGGCACCCAAAAGGTTGCCCACCACGGCGGGCACGCCGGTGCCAAACAGGTTGCCAAAGGCCAGGTTAATGTACTCGACCGACATGATGATCGAAACACAGGCCAGGCCGTGTGCACCCAGGCCCCAACCCATCACGAGGCCCTCAAGGACCACCATGATAATCTGGGCGAGCATACCCTGGCCGGTGATGATGGTGTACTTGCGCACCAGGCCGGGAATCGGCTGCGAGGCAAGCTCACGCTCCTCCTCAACAGCGGCGGTTGTCTCTTCTGCCATTGTTCTCCCCTTTCCATGAGAGATTGATGAATGGATGGATGAATGGATGGGCGGCACGCACAGGCTGTGGCACCGCCCAGCGATGCAGCAGCCCCGCTAGGCCTCGTAGACCACCTTGCCGGCAATCATCGTGAGAGACGCCGTGGCCTCGAGGACCTCAGCCGGTTCGCAGTCAAAGAGGTTGCGGTCGAGCACACAGATATCAGCCTGTTTGCCGCATGCGAGCGTACCGATGCGATCCTCGGCATGCATGGCGTAGGCGCTGCCGTAGGTGTAGGCGCGCAGGGCCTCGGCCATGGTAATGCGCTCCTGGGGGAACCAGCCCTCGGGGTTGGAGCCGTCCTCGAGCATGCGGAAGACCGCGCCGTACACCTCCTCCATGGGCTCCAAGCCCACAACGGGGAAGTCGCTGCCCAAGTGCACCACGGCACCGCTGGCAAGCAGGCTGTGCAGGGGCCACGAAAGCGCTGCACGCTCGGGGCCCACGGCATCGTCCTTGGCAAGGTCAGCCATATCGAGCAGCATGTGCCACGGTTGCATGCCGGGGCATATACCAAGCTCCGCGTAGCGCGGCAGATCCTCGGGCTGAACCGTCTCGTTGTGCTCCATGGAGTGGCGGCAACCCCGCTTACCATGCAAGCGCTCGCCCTCCTCAAAGCAATCAAGCACAAAACGCACCGAGCGATCGCCGATCGTATGGACGCGCGTGTCAACGCCCCATTCCTGCGCCCTGACAATGGCGGCACGGATGCGCTCTGGATCCTCCGCGGGCTCACCGCAGGTATCGGGCGCATTGCTATAGGGTTCAAGCATCCAAGCGGTGTGGTCGGAGCACACGCCATCAAGAAACTGCTTAAAGCCGTGCCACTCGACCTGCGTACCCGAGAAGGCGTATTTCTCCTTGATCTGCTCGAGCGTTAAGGACTCGTTTTCGAACAGATCGGTGTACAGGAACACGCGCAGTGGCAAGTCGCCCTTGGCATTAAGACCTGCCAACACCGCATACGGGTTTTCCATGCTCACAAACGTAGGATTGACCATGCCGACCGTAGTGATTCCCAGGGCATTGGCGCGCCGGGCGGTTTTTGCAAACGACGCGTCAACAACCTCGGGCGCTGGGTCGTAGACCTCGTCCATAAAGAAGACGCCGGCGTTGTTGGAAAACACGCCCGTCAGATTGCCCTCGGCATCCTTAAGGATCTTGCCGCCTGCGGGATCGGGCGTCTGCGAAGTTACTCCCACCTTGTTGATGGCGCAGGTATTGGCACTAAAGGTATGCAGGTCAACCTGCTGCAGAAAGACCGGGCGGTCCGAGATGTACTCATCGATCATCGCGGCTGTGGGCATCTCGGGGACATCCCACTGGAACTGGATAATCTGGCAGCCCAGAATCCACTCGTTATCGGGATGGTCGGCCGCAAACGCCACGACACGTTCCATCGCCATCTCAAAACTGGTGCAGTCGATGAGGTTGACGGCAAAATCGGGGTCGGTCATAAACGCGCCCTGGGCAAAATGCGTGTGTGAGTCGATCAGGCCGGGCATGACGAGCTGGTCGCCAAAGTCGCGCACCTCGGTATCGGGACCGATAAACGGTGCCAGGTGAGCATCGTCACCGCAGGCAACAATCTTATCACCGCGCACGGCAACGCCGCCCTTAAACGGCTCGAGCCCATCGCCGGTAAAGACGGCGTTGCTCTTGATAACTACATCAGCCTTGTCCATGTGAGCCTCCTCAGGCATCTTTGGTTGCAACGCGGACGCACCGCCCGCGTGGGCACTCGGTTGGGAGCGTAGCGCTCCCGCATCGGCGCGTGCCTACAAGCCGTGCTCGGACGTCTGTCCCACGTCCGCGGCTTCGCGCTACACCCATTGATACACAGGGGCAAATCCGTGCCAAGGCCAGGGATCGCAAACGGTCAGTTTAAGCAGGTTTACACGCTTTACCTGCAGGTTTATTGTCTGAGATTATTACCGCGTCATTACGCCCAACGGCGTGCCCGCCCACACGGCAAGACCCGCATGCAAGGAAGAATAGGACTAGGAACGCCAAAAGGCATCTATGAGGTCATCTCGGTTGGAGACACCGCTTTTAACGTAGATGCGATGCAAGTGCGCCTTGACAGTGCCAGGGCTGATGACCAACTCGCTGGCGATGTTTTGGGCGTCGTTGCCCTTCAGCACCAGCGTGAGCACCTCCTGCTCGCGCCGCGACAGCTTACGGGCATCGGCATAGATCACAACGCGTGATGCTAGATCGTCCCCAGAGCGTGCGCTCTCGGCCGCCACGTCCTCATCGGCACGCGGATGACGGGCATACACGCGCAGGATATGGCTAAACTGGCAAAAGAGTTGGACCGCGCATGCCACGAGCAGCACGTTTTCGGAGATATTGCGCTCGGACAGATACCACAAAAAGAGGCTGATGACGGGGTTTTGAGAGTCGGGGCGGCAGAGCAAAATCATGTAGGTGTCCTCGGCGATTACGCAAAACGCAAGAACGAGTGCCACCTTCCAAAAGAGCTTTGAGCGGTCGAGGTCGAGTTTCTCAACACGCGTGGCCCTGTGCCGGTAATGCCAGGCGGCATAGGCAAGACATCCTACATTGCCCAGGTCACGCGTGAGCCAAAAGAGATACTGCTGCATCTCTCCGGCAGCACCGCTGCGAGGCACCAGCACCAATTGCAAGATTGAAAACGGCACGATAACAAGTCCGAGCATGCGCGACGTCGGCCTTTTGCGCAAGCGCGCAAACATCCACAGCACAATGCAAGCATAGATGGCAATACCGAGCACGCAGCGCAGCAAGGGGTGCTGCAGCGGCTCGCTAAAGGTAACGGCGTAGTCATATTTGAGCCGAGTGTACTCGTCAAAAAAGATGACCGACATATCGAGCATGTAGAGCAAAAAGCCCGCCGCGGCCACTAGGCTGTCGCGACGGTGCGTCATGAGCCAAACCACCAATGCCACGGCACTGGTCACCAGAGCCACACCCATGATAATCGTGGTGTAGATATAGAACGCGAAACTCATGCCCGCCTCCCCTGTCTAGATGCTGTGAGGATGTTGACAGATTCTTTGCCGCAAGATTAGACTCACCGATTAAACGTACTGTATCGTTTAGATAAACAAGCTGTGTCTCACCGATGAAAGGAGATGCCATGGCACCGATCGCTCCGCTCAAGATGCTCGTCGCGCCCGCCGCCAAGGCCATCACCCGACTCGGTTCTTCCATGACCTACGACGATGTCCCCTGCGCCGTTGAGGCGCGTTCGGACAGCTGCCCCTACCTGGGCCACGTCCCCTACTTTGCACCCAAGCTCGCATCTGATCCCGAGCAGCGTGAGCAGTAATCCAAGATGCATCTAGCACCGCACAACTCGCGGCGCTACTGTTTTGGCGCAAAGCGACCTGTCCCCCTTGCGCCAACGCCGGGATTGTCGATGCTGCGGCCGCGGCGCGATATGAGGCGCGAAACCTCGCCCAGCAACACGCCGATCACCACACCCATGAGGATCGGCAACTTTGACATCTCGGCGGGCGAGCTGTTAAGCGGCACGATTGTCGCAACAATCGAAAGCACGAGCTCTACCACCGGCACCGCAAGCGCTACCGCAAGCACCTTGCCCTCGAAGGGCGCGCGGAACACACGTGGGCGGTCGTCGTATTTACGCAGGCGCCAAAACGCCGGGAACATCGGGATATAGCTCATGAGCAGAAAGACGACGTTCATCGAGAAGAAGACCCAAAAGACGTCGGAACCTTCGCCCAGCGGAATCTGAAGTAGCAGCACCAAGCTGGCAAAACAACCGTTAATGAGTGCTGAGCCGTTGGGCATGCCGGTCTTCTTGGACACCAGCGCAAAGGGGCGCGGCATGTTGCCGTGGCGCGCGGCATAGCTCGCCACGTTGTTGACGCCAAAACTCCAGCAGATCATGTTGGCGAACAGCGTCACCAAAAAGGCCACGCCCACGACCATCGTCAGCGGGTGAGCGCGCCCCACCATGGCGGCAACCGCGTCCACAATGCCCGAATCGAGTGAAAGCTGCTCGGTGGGAACCGCGGCTCCAATACCGATGCCACAGATAATGTAGATCGCCGCGATGGCAACGCCACCGGCGATAACCGCCTTGGGGATATCGCGCGATGGGTTCTTCATCGTGCTGGCAAAGGTCGCGACCACCTCAAAGCCCATAAAGTTGAATAGGATGATTGAAAGATACGTCAGTGAGTTAGTGTCTCCCAGATCGGGGACAAAGGTCTTAAACGACATATCGTTGGCAAAGCCGTTATTGCAGGCAAACCAGATGCCGACGATTCCCACCACGGCGGTAATGAGCACCTTGATGACGGCGCCGCCATCCATGACCCAATCGGCCTCGGCCACCGGCTGCATTGCCATGACCGTGACGCCCCACACAAAGGCAAGCTCGATGGCAATTCGGACCCCAAGCGAAAATTCGATGCCCCATACCGCATTGATGACACTGGGGAACATGCAGGCGATACTTGCCACCCACAGTGGAAAGTTGACCCAATAGCACCAGGAGCAGCGGGCGCCCCAACGGTCGCCCAAGCCCAGGCGAACCCAATCGTACAGACCGCCCTCGGAATCGAACGCCGTACCGAGCTCGGCCACCACCAGGCCATAGGGAAGCAAAAACGTAATGATGAGGAAGATCCACCAGAAGAACTGCACGTTACCCATGGCAGATGCCGGAGCGGCCGCCTCGATGGTAAAGACAACGCAGATAACCGAGAGGATGACCTCGAACAGGGAGAACTTTTTACCTGCCACGACACGCTCCCCCTACAGCAAAAAGGATGGCATCTGTACCGAAGGCGCAGCCCAAGGTAGGGTTGCAGGCCGCGTCACCGGTGCAGGTGCCATCCCAAAGAGAAGAGAGGATGCAATTGTTGGACCAACGCTCGCGGAACAGGCGCGTGTAGATAACGATACGCTGGTACATAGATACTCCGATCAAAACGGCCGCGATTGCGACCGGAATCTTTTGGCAATTGAAGACGCGTCTGACCTGGGATATTCAAGCGAACAATTGGCCTAACCCGCAATAAATCCCAGATCAGACGCGTACTCAATCAAAGAGGCGGGCACTCCGAAGTGGAGGCAACGGAGTGCCCAAAGAAAAACCCAGCCGACCAAGACATCGAATAAACCGACCATCAATGCCCCGAGATGGTCACGGTGCGATTCATCGACTGTCCGATTGATCGGCTGGGTTTCCGAGGTGCGGCAGATTGCCCTGAAAGAGGAGGGCATAGACCTTAAGGGTCATGCCCGACGATTGAAGGGCAAGGTGCCGTGCCTCGGGAAGCCAGACAATTACGCGGACGGCTCCTGCTGCGTAATGCAGTGGATGTTGCCGCCGCCGAAGACGACCTGCTCGGACTGGACGCCGACGCACTTGTAGACGCCCTCGCCCCAGACCTCGTCATAGATCTTCTGGAGCGTGTCGACGGCCAGCTGGTCGTTCTCGTCGCCGTACTGCGGGACGATGACGCCGTGGTTGGTGACCAGGTAGTTCATGTAGGACGCGATCAGCGGCTCGTCGGGGACGCGCGGCTCGGCGTTCTCGTCGGCGTCGATGGTGTCGCAGGAGGCCTGGTCCATGAACAGCGGGTTCACGGGCATGCAGAGCTTGTAGACCTTCATCTTGCGGCCCTTGGCGTCAACGGCGTTGGAGAGGGTCTCGTAGGCAGCGTGGCACTGCTCGTAGAACGGATACTCGGGATCGTCGGTCCAGATGCAGGCCATGACGCCCGGAGCGATGAACGTGGCAACGTCGTCGATATGACCGTTGGTCTCCTCGGGGTCGATGCCCTCCTTGACCCAGATGACCTTCTCGACACCCAGGTAATCCTTGAGGTGCTCGTCCATGTAGGCGCGAAGCTCCTCGCTCCAAGGCTCAAACTTCTTGTGGAACTTGGGCCAGATGGACTCGGGATCCTCTTCCTCCTCCAGAACCGCAGAGCAGGTGCGGCCCGGGGAAAGCAGGCACTGGTCGGTCACGACAAGGGTGCCCTCGCCGTCGACGGTGATGGAGCCGCCCTCGAGGATCATGTCGTCGGGACGATAGCGACGGCAGCCGGAGAGCTCAGCCATCTTGAGGGCGATCTGCTCGTCCTTGTCCCACGGAAAGTACAGGCCGTCGACGAGGCCGCCGTAGGCGTTGAAGTGCCAGTGGTTGGCGCGCTTCTCGCCCTTGCCGTTGATGACGTAAGTGGCGGCGGTGTCGCGGAACCAGGCGTCGTCGGTGGTCATCTCGATAACGGTGACGTTCTCGTCGTTCTCGAAGACGGCCTTGCAGTTGGCATAGTCGACCTGGTTGGCGCACATATAGACCGGGGTGAACTCGGAGATGGCGCGGGCGATGGCGGCATACTGCTTCTGAGCCGGCTTGGCGCCGTGGGCCCAGGTGTCGGTGCGGTGGGGCCAGCCCATCCACACGCGATCCTGCGGGGCGAACTCGGCGGGCATAAAGAAGCCGTCGGCCTTGGGGGTGGACTCGGACTCGGTGATCGTACGCATAAGATTTCCTCCAAATCGAACGATCGTTTGCCGCGGGCGGATTACCCGCAGCCTAAAACCAAGAGATAGTGGGCGCCCGTCCCCCGGCAAAGGTCGGGGCGCCCGGTGCCGGTTTTCACGGAGCCGCACCGACGAGCGGCAACGTAACCAAGTGCGTGGAGACAAACGCACGAAGGATACGAGAGAGAGGTTGGGGCGGGCGGTGGTTACCGGAGCTATCGCTCGCACCCGCCCCAGGAAATAGTGAGCAAATTTGTCGCTTTGGGCACGCCCTCGAAGAGGCTAGAGTGCCTGGAGTCGGGAGCGACAAGCCCGACGAAGCGCACGTTGGTACGCGAGGAGGGTTGGAGCCCCAGAACCGGGTGCTCTAGTTCTCCTCGGCCTCGGCGGCCTCCTCAGCGAGACGCTGAGCTGCCAGCTCGGGAGTGAGGCCCTTGTACTCGGTCTCGCGGCCCTTAGCGCTGACGACGCGGACAACCTCGCCGATGAGCAGAAGCACGATGAAGATAACGATCATCGGGAGCTTGTCGCCAATTTCAGCGGCAGAGAACGGCACCAGCGTTGCAACGATGGCCAGGATCAGCTCGATGCAAGGGATGGCCAGCATGACCTTCATCATGGCACCCTTAAACGGGAACGTGAAGATGCGCTCGCGGTCGGGGTCGTTCTTGCGAAGGTTGAGGAACGCCGGGAACATCGGGATGTAGGTCAGCAGCAGGAAGACGACGGAGGTGCCGAAGAGCATCCAGAAGACGCCGTCGGAGATGGCATCGATGGGAACGAGCTGCAGGCACAGCACCAGGGAGGCAACGACGGCGTTGACCAGGTTGGCACCGTTGGGCATGTCGTCATCAGAGATCATCGAGGCGAAGACCTTGGGCATGTTGCCGTGCTCGGCAGCGTAGCGAGCAACGGAGTTAACGCCGAAGGACCAAGCAGCCATGTTGGCGAACAGGGTGATCAGGAAGGCAATGCAGATGACCTTAAAGATCATGGAGTCGCCCACCATGGTCTGGACTGCATAAATCATGCCGTAGTCGGGGTCGATGGAATCGGCCGGCACAGCAGCGCCGATGCCAAAGCCAGCGAACAGGTAGATCACGGCGATGGACAGGCCACCGACGATGATAGCCTTGGGAATATCGCGAGCGGGATCGGCCATGTCATCGGTCATGGTGCAGATGACCTCGAAGCCCATGAAGTTAAAGATGATGATCGACAGGTAACCGAGAGCGTTGGTGTTGGTGAGCTCGGGCAGGAAGGTGGCAGCGGACATGTCGTTCGCAAAACCGTTCTCCATGGCATACCAAATGCCCAAAGCGCCAACGATAACGGCGACGGCGACCTTGATGATGGCGCCACCGTTAAGGACCCACTCGGAGTCGGCCGCCTTGGAGCGGCCCATGAGGTAGACGATCCACACAAAGGCAAGATCGATACCCATCTTGGCGATCAAGTTGAACTCAACGCCAAAGACCATGCCCAAAATGTCGGGGAACATGGTAGCCAGCGAGGCAATCCACAGCGGGTAGTTGACCCAGTAGTAATACGAGATGCGGGCGCCCCATTTGTCGCCCAGGCCATCGCGTACCCAGTCGTAAATGCCGCCCTCGCCGTCATAGGTGGTGCCGAGCTCGGCAACAACCATGCCATAAGGAAGCAGGAAGGTCAGGATCAGGAAGATCCACCAGAAGAACTGCTGGTTGCCAATGGCAGCAGCAGGAGCGGCGGCCTCGCAAACGAAGACGACGCAGATGATGGTCGAAATGACCGTCAAAAAGGAAAGCTTTTTCTTTCCGTCGCTCATGATGAGCTCCTTCGCTCAGTCTTGGACAGATCCGAGGCCCAAGGTACTAAGGCAATTGCCTGAGCCTCGGTGAGCGGGCGACAGGAGACGAGCATCCGCCGCCCGCAAACGTGCGTTTAGCAGGCTTAAGGCTTAGAGCTGCTCGAGAGCCTCGAGAGCGGCGTGAAGCTCGGCCTTGGCGGAGTACTCGACACCCTCGTCGTTGAGCGGGGTGCGCTTGCCCAGGGCAGCGAGGAGAGCACGGATGGAGTGCTTGCGGTTCTCGGCCTCGACCCAGCACAGGGAGCGCTCGGGATCGTCCATAACCTCGTCGACGACTTCCTCGTTGCGAGTGGCCGGCAGGCAGTGCATGAACTTGGAGTTGGGGCCGGCGAAGTTCATCATGTCCATGGTGACCTGATACTTGGGGTAGAACACCTCCATGTAGTTCTCGCCCGAGACCTCCTCGTCGTACAGGCCATACCACACGTCGGTGTAGATGAAGTCGGCGCCCTTGATGCACTCGATGTCGTCGGAGATGACGACGGAGCCGCCGGAGACCTTGCAGTTCTCCTCGGCGATGGCCATCATCTGCTTGCCGAACTCGGCGCGCTCCTCAACGGTGCCAACGTGCAGGCCGCCGTCGGGGATCTGGTGGCCCTTGGGTCCAAACTGGACAAACTTCATGCCGACCTTGGAGGCGATGAACATGAGGGAGACGCAGACCTGGGTGGCGTCGCCGATGAAGGCCAGGGTGCAGTCCTCGATCTTCTTGCCCTCGGGGAGGTTCTCGAGCATGGTCATGAGGTCGCCCATCTCCTGCGTGGGATGGTTGAACTCGGACATGCCATTGATGACGGGCACAGCGGAGCCCTCGGCGAGGCCGACGACGTCCTTGTGACGGTCAACGCGAGCCATCATGATGTCGAGCAGCGAGCCCATAACGCGAGCGGTGTCGCCCAGGGACTCGTGACCGCCGAGCTGGATGGTGCCAGGGCCATAGAACTGAGCATGGCCGCCGAGGTCGGTCATAGCGGTCTCGAAGGAAAGACGGGTGCGGGTGGAAACCTGCTGGAAGATCATGCCAAGGCTCTGGTTGCGGAGCAGGTGCGGATAATAACCGTCAACCTTGATGGCCTTCTTCATTGCCAGGCCAAGATCCTCGATAGCCAGGATCTGCTCTTTGGTGAAGTCGTTGGTGTCGATGAAATCCTTAGGCAGCGCCATGTCGATTCCTTTCCGCCGGTCGTGCCGACTATTGCTATGAGGCGCTCGAACATCACGCCTCGTGTTGACAAGACCATCATTCACCCGTATGCAATTTTTACCTAGTTTATTCGGGATTAAAGACCGTTCACGGAGTTACACCCCCTCTAAACCAATATAAACCCGCAGGTAGCCAGCTTGCAGGGGGTTTACTATCTAGAACCGCGAACGGTATACGGCTATGCTGTATCTCGGCGCCTAATCCGCAATGGAACGAAGGGTTGAGACGTCTATATCCCACAAGGTATACAGGGCTCGGCCATAGATGAAATGAGATGGGACGGTGGCAGATGAACACCCTGATGTTCTTCTATACCCTAGCGATACTCGTGATCTGTATTGTGACGGCAGTGCTTTCGCTTGCCGCCTATGCCTCGTCTCGTCGACGCTTCTTTATCTATGGCAGCGGCGTTTTTATTTGCTATGCCATCGAGATGACCGAGATCTTCTTTTTTGAATACACGTTGCAAAACCAGAGTTTTCCAGCCAGCGACTATTACTCAATTACCATGCCTGTGTTGCGGACCCTTGTGGCGACCGCTTCACAAGCTTTTATCTGGCTCATTGCCATGGACTTGCTCGACAAACATTCAAAAAAGCAGTTTGTTATTCCCGTCGCAACGTTCTTCCTGAGCGAGCTGCTGGTCATTGTCGCTGTCCCCTACGGCCCCATGCATCAATGGCTCTACTACACGATGCGTCAGGTATTCCTTGTATTTGTGGGACTGTATATCTTTTGGACGGCGCATAAAAGCACGCAGGTCGAGCTTAAGGCGCGCGTCAACAATCAACGAAAGCACCTCATTATCGGCGCCATTCTGGTCGGGTGCATCGTTGCCGAGGATTTCTACAACATCCTTGTTGTTCCCATGAGCCTGGCACCCTCTTGGCTGCAGCTGTACCTGTCCGAGCGCAACTTTAGCGAGAACATCTTTGCGTGCTACTTTGCGATTCTGCTGATCATCTATGCCTATCACGTGCTTTCGATTCGCATGCAGGAGGCGCCCGAGGAAAAGAACGTCAGCGATCTTGATCGACACATCGAAGAGCAGATGCCCTTCTATCGCAACGCCTACAAGCTCTCCAACCGCGAAACCGAAGTCATGCGTCTGGTTGTGTTGGGCAAATCGAACCAAGAGATCGCTGACGAGCTCTTCCTTGCCGTGGGCACCGTCAAGACCCATATCCACAACATCCTGGTCAAAACTGAGCAGCAAAACCGCACGACGCTCATCCTCCACTTTTGGAAACGATAACCTACCAAAAAGGGACAGGTTTATTTTGGCAGGTTTTATCTGGGCAAATGCCAAAACCGCCGCGAGGGAGCTACTTTCCCTCGCGGCGGTTTTCTAGCAGTAAAACCAAGTGAGTAGGCTTTTGGCGGGATGCCGAGCACGCCCCAAAACACCACCGCCCTGACCTGCGGTTTTATTGAGCGTTTGGCGCGGTGTGCTCGACAAGTCCAAAAAAGTCTACTCACTTGCATCTGAGAGGCATCCGATAGACAAAAAACCGCCGCGAAAAGGGTCCGGACCCCGTTCGCGGCGGCTGTTCGCGTTGGTTTTGCGACGGTTTTGCCCGCTTGTTACTCGCTGTAGCGGGTGGCGATGGCAGCTTGTACCATGCCGGCGCTCATGAGGTACGTCACCAGGAAGTAGCCACCATAGGCTGCCAGGAAGATCGCACAGGTGAGGCCCACGGTGCCGCCGATGCTCATATTTCCGAATATGCTCACCAGCTCGATGATCACCTTAAGTGCCACAAAGGAGTGCGCTAGGCCCACTGCCAGCGGGAACAGGAAGAATACCGCTTGCTGCGCCATCACCGAATGGCGAATCTGGCGGTCGTCGCAGCCGATCTGTGCCAGCACACGATAGCTGCGGCTGCCATCGGCCACGTTGGAGAGTTGCTGGATCGACAGAATCGCCGCGCATGCAACGACCAATACAAAGCCGATGTAGATGGCTAGGTAGCTAATAAGACCGTTCATTTGCGCTGCTTGCGTGTACATCTCGGAGCGTGTGATGAAGGTTCCCCACGACCCCGGCTTCTTGCCGTCAACGAGCAGATCGTCGAGCAGAGTGTATTTAATGCTCTCGTCTGCCTCGGTCGTATCCATCCCCTGTTTGTAGTTAACGAGCAGGCTACTGGAATACGGCTGCAGATTAAGTTGGGACAACAGCTCGTCGGCAACGACGACGGTACCCGGATTACTGCCCATCGCCGAGTTGGCGATGGCCGCCGTATCTTCGTCCGACTTATCGGTTGCGGGCTTGAGCGTATGCCCGCCCAAGGTAAGGGCATGGCCACCAGCCATATACTTGGTGTACAGGTCGACCAGCTCGCCGCCCATATCACACGTGAGCAGATACTGGTCGTGACCGATGTGCACCGGCTCCTCACCCATCATCTGACGCAGTTTGTTGTACTGGCTCGCCGGCGTCACAAACAGACCCATCGTATCGGCATTGCTACCCCCGAACGCCTTGGGAAGCTTTTCGCCCATGATCTTGCACATCTCACTTGGGGTCACCGAAGGATTCGAGCTGCCAAACGGGTAACTCAGATACGAATCGATCTGCACATGCTCACCGGCAACATCGGCGATATCGACCTTCTTGCCGGTCTCGTCGTTGTTGTCCGCCGAACTGTCCCTGCCGTGCCATGCGGGGTACAAATCGACCGTTGTATCGGCCGGCACCATGCGATCGGCTTCATCAGACGGATTGACGTACTCTTTGTAGTAGTCGAGCGTATCGGGCGTGTAATAGACATACGTCTGTGACACGTCAACAGGGTTATAGCGCTCCAGGTTTTCGTTCATCACATTGGCAATCGACATACCGCACGTCACCGAGGTGATGGCCAAAAACAGGAGCATCGCGATGACGCCCATCGAAAAGCACACCGTGTTGACCTTGGCCGCAAGCTGGCGCACGGTAAACATGTTGAGGCCGCGCCAATACACGCCGCGCAGGCTCTGCAGCAGCTTGATGAGCATGCCCGAGAGTCCCCAGAACAGGGCAAAGGTGCCCACGGTAACCATAGCGGTCGTAATGCCAAACTGGTTCATGGCCTCTTGCAGCTTGCTGTCCGTCGCGGTTAGCGGGAACCCATCACGTAGCAGACGGTAATAGGCCACACCCACAAGCACCACGCCCACGGCAAAGATAGCAATCGCAATCCAGGGGTTGCGCGTCTTGATGCTCTCGTTGCGACGCTCGGCACCCATAAGCTCGATGAGTTTGGTACGACGCACGGCGCGAAGGTTCAGCAGTAGCGTAAGCACAAACATTACGAGCATGCAGGCAAGGGTCAGATTGAACGCATGCACCGAGAAAAAGAAGTGGAAATTGGCGATCTGTGTCTTAAAAAGCGAGGCCGTAAAGAACGTCATGAGCTGGGAGAGTCCCACACCCAGCACAATGCCGGCGACAAAGGCCACGACCGAGACAATCACCGTCTCGAGCGCCATGATCGTGGCGACGCGTCCGCGCCCCATGCCGAGCACCTGATACAGGCCAAACTCCTTCTTGCGGCGTTTCATGATGAAGTTATTGGCATACACCATCAAAAAGGCCATGACACCGGCCAAAAAGTACGTCAGGTCGCCGAGCATGCTGCCCATAACCTGCGCCAAGCCCTCTTCATCGATTCCGGCAATGTCGACCTGCATCGAGACGGTATTGAAGGCATAGAAGACCGTGACGCCCAGGGTGAGCGTCAAAAGGTAGACGAGGTAGTCGCGGCCGGCGCGGCGGACGTTACCCCAAGCGAGTTTACAGAGCATCGGAGCCCTCACCGCCCATCATGGCAACGACCTCCATAATGCGGTCGAAGAACTCTCGGCGATCGGTGTCGCCGCGGCGCAGCTCGGTGAAGATCTTGCCGTCGCGAATAAACAGCACACGGCTCGTGTAGCTGGCGGCAAAGCTGTCGTGCGTGACCATGAGCACGGTGGCGCGTAGACGGCGGTTAAGAGCCTCCAGGCTCTCGAGCAGCAAACGGGCGCTCTTGGAATCGAGGGCGCCGGTGGGCTCGTCGGCCATAATCATAGTGGGGTCGGTGACGAGCGCGCGAGCCGCGGCAACGCGCTGCTGCTGACCGCCGGACATCTGGTAGGGATACTTGTCGAGCACCTGACTGATGGACAGACGCGCGGCCACGTCCTGCACGCGGGTCGAGATTTCGGCCGAATTCACACGGGCGATGGTGAGCGGCAGGGCTATGTTCTCGCGTGCCGTGAGCGTATCGAGCAGGTTGGAATCCTGGAAGATAAAGCCGAGCTCCTCGCGGCGAAACTGCGAAAGCTTGGCCTGCTTCATGCGCGTCACGTCCTGGCCGTTGATGCGGATCGTGCCACTTGTGGCGCTATCGATGGTCGAGACGCAGTTGAGCAACGTCGACTTGCCCGAGCCCGAGGCGCCCATGATGCCAACGAATTCGCCGCGGTTGACGGTAAAGCTGACGTCGTTGAGCGCGCGGGTCACGTTGCCCAGCGCTCCATATACCTTTTCGAGATGCGCGACCTCCAGTACCGGGGTCGCCATGTGCGTGGTTTGCATACCGAGTCCTTTCTTGCGATTAGTCTACGGCATCTATAGTCGCAAGAAGACGAGTCGGCTACCATCGATATGGCTTACGCTTGCCTTACCGTTGTGTAAGGTACGGGTAGCTAGCCTGTCACTTGTTGATGTTGAGAGAGGACTCCTGTTGAAAACTGTTCATGTTGCCGCTGGGATCATTCGCAAGGAAGGATCCGACGAGCTGCTTGCCGTGCAGCGCGGCTACGGCGACATGCAGGGACTTTGGGAATTCCCAGGCGGCAAGCTCATGCGCGGCGAGACGCCCGAAGACGCCGTGCGCCGCGAGCTCATGGAAGAGCTGCAGGTGAAGGTCACCAACCTGCGTGACTTCTACACCGTTGAGTACGACTACCCCGATTTCCATCTCTCCATGGAGTGCTACTACTGCTCGCTCGCCGATGAATCCGATGAGCCCCAGAAGCACGACCGCCAGCTCGATATCCGCTGGATTCCGCGCACCTCGCTTGCCACGGTGGAATGGATGCCCGCCGACAAAGGGCTTATCGATGCTCTGATTGAGTTGAAGGAAGACCGGCTTGAGGCCAATGGCGCTGCCAACGACGCCGAGGCCGCCACGACCGAACACCCCGCCGCCAAACCAAAGCGCGCACCTAAGCGCCGTAGCAAAAAACGCCCCAAGCCAGGTCTGCTCGACGGCATCGATACCTCGGACCTTTCCGCCGACGAGCGTGAACTGGTGCGCCGTCGCGCCGCCATCAAAAAGTCCATGAAGGGCAACAAGCGCGCCAACACCAAGCCCGAGCTGCTCGTTCGCCAGCGCCTGCGCGCCGCGGGCCTTACGGGCTATCGCTTGGAATGGAAGGTTCCCGGCAAGCCCGACATCGCCTTCCCCGGCCGCAAGATCGCCATCTTTGTCAATGGTTGCTTTTGGCATCGCTGCCCTAAGTGCAATCCGAGCCAGCCAAAGCGCAATGTTGAGTTTTGGGAGGCAAAGTTCCGTCGCAACGTCGAGCGCGACCGCGCTGCCGTGGCTGCACTCACTCAAATGGGCTGGACGCCCATAACCATCTGGGAATGCGAGCTCAAAAAAGACCGCATCGACGCCACGATGGAAAGGGTCATCGAGCAGGTGCGCGCCGCAGAGTCGCAGCGCTAACAGCGAGCATTCACACGCTCCGCACGTCCGCGCCACATCCACGTCACAAACCTTAGAAAGCCCTTAAGCTCAAAACCTTTCAAGAGTGTTACTCGATACCTCTGACCTGCAGTTTCATCGTAACACCAAACCAGGTTAAGCCTTTCTTTAGCGCTTCTTTGCGGCAGCCGCGTCATAATACAGCCAACGCACGGGACCTAGCAGCACACCCCGTGCGCAACCTTTTGGTGGACATCGAGGAGGCCGCATAAGCATGCATTCTTCCAATGACGCAGCACAGCAGCCATCCCTAACACATGCAAACCTTTTCTCCTTCCCCCCGACACAGAGAAACGGCCTCCTCGACTCCCCAACCTCACAGCAAAAGCGCTCAGCCGATCAGAGCCTCAACCTGCGAGCATCCTTCGAAAAGCTCCAAGCATCCCTAGACAAGGCGTTCCCCGAACAGGCAAGAGCAATCTAAGCCCATCGCGCTTTATACTGATGTCATGCGAAACATGGATCACATAGAATTGCACCGCGGAGGACGCGAGGAAGCGTTTCCCGAGACCGCCGAAGACTGGCCCTATATTGCCGAACGCGCAGAATTCGCTCGCTATCCGGGCAATTCCGTCCCCTGGCACTGGCATTCCGAAGTTGAGCTTTTCTACATGGAGCAGGGAGCGATTGACTATCGAACGCACGCGGCTCATGAGCACGTACGCTTTGAGGAAGGGTCCGCCGGCTTTATCAACGGCGGCGTTTTGCACAGCACGCTGCAATCACCCAATTCGGCGCCAGCCATTCAAATGCTGCATATCTTTCAGCCGTCGATGCTCGGCGATCCCGCGGGACGTCTCCAAAAGCGCTACATCAACCCATTGCTTCAATGTCGAGGCGTCGATGTGCTCAAATGGTCGCCCACCAATCCCGACGATATGCCCTTTATCGATTTGCTGAAGAGCTCCTTTAGCCACGACCTTCAACAGCCGCAGAACGAGATGGCGCTTCGAAATAGTTTGTCAGAGCTCTGGATTCAGATTAACGCCAAGACCGAACCGCTCTTTTCTTCCGACGGCGCCTCTTGGATGACCAACCGCGACGTACAGTTCAAGGCAATCCTAGACTTTATCCGCGCAAACTATGCAGCCGCTATAGATGTGCCCCAGATGGCATCTGCAGCCGGCGTAAGCGAAAGAGAGTGCTACCGCATTATCAAAACTTGTGCAGGAACGACCCCGGTGGCATATCTACGCGCATACCGCATAAACCGTGTTTGCGAACTTTTGGCACACACCACGCGAACGGTACAGACAGTCGCGCGCCAATGCGGATTTATAACAGCAAGCCATCTTGGCCAGGTATTTAAAGAACAAATGGGGTGCACTCCTTCGAGCTATCGAGCAGCGAGGCAGAATCTCGATAGCACCAGGCAGAAATCCCGCTAACCCTTCTTCTGTCACTGCATCAAACTTGCAGGCAAACAACAGAGAGGAGCAATCATATGAAGCACTTTGACCATATCGTATTTGACGTTGATGGGACATTGGCAGATACAGAAGAAAGCGTTCTGTCATCGCTTGTCCAGATTGTCCAAGAAGAGACCAGCAAAACGCTTCCCCGACACGAGCTTGACTTTGCCCTCGGCATACCCGGCAAGGATGCCCTTGAGAAACTTGGGATCTACTCGCAGGCAACGTTGGATCGCTGGTGCCAAGTTGCCGCCAGCTTTAAAAGCACCATCAGCGTGTTTCCAGGTTTGCTTGAAGTCATCGCAACACTCGCCGATAGCGGCTGCAAACTTGGCATCGTCTCCTCACGTGCGCGCGACGAATACGCAAAAGAAATTGCACCCCTTGGTTTCGATAAGTATTTTGAGCACATCATCCTTGTCGAAGACACAACCGAACATAAACCCGCACCCGCACCCATGCTCGAATATCTCCGACGTGCGGGCGCGAATCCTGGCAACGTCGTCTACGTTGGCGACACCGTCTACGACGAACAATGCGCAACTTCAGCAGGGGTCAGTTTTGCCCGAGCAGCATGGGGATCACACCAAGATATCCCAAACGCCACCTACAACCTCAAAACCCCCAACGACCTGCTAACCCTAACAACCAAGTAACCCCCGCGCCCCACCCTTTCAGCCCCAACGCCACAAGGGTGACGACCTCGAGTAGGTCAACCTGGGAGGGACGAGGGCTTAGTTCCCCAATCTTTCCGCAGGGGGCAAAAAGCCTCGCCGCACGAAGTGCGCAGCGAGGCTTTTTGCATGCCCGAGGACGATTGGGGAACTAAGCCCTCGTCCCTCCCCGGGATATGTAGCGAGTCGGAGTACCCTTGCTGTTACTCTGCTTTGCCCACGGAGTTGAGGTTGGTCATGCGGATCTTAACCAGCTCGGTGATCTCACGCATACCCTCCTTGGCCGGCTTCTTGGGATCGAAGCAGGCGGGGTTCTCGGCCATGTAGGCCATGAAGCCCTTGGTGTAGGCCTGACGCAGCTCGGTGGCGTAGTTAACCTTGCAGATGCCGTTCTTCACAGCCTCGGCAACCTGCTCATCGGGCACACCAGAGGTGCCGTGCAGAACCAGCGGCACGTCGACGGCGTCGCGGATGGCCTTGACCACGGACTGCTCGATGTGCGGATCGCTCGTGTACACACCGTGGCTGGTGCCAACGCCAATAGCGAGAGAGGTGCAGCCAGTGCGCTCGACGAACTCCTTGGCCTCAGCCGGATCGGTGTAGGGGCTCTCGCCCTCAACCGCGGGACCGTCGTCCTCCTTGCCGCCAACCTTACCAAGCTCAGCCTCGACGGGCACGCCCATGGCGCGGCCAGCGTCGGCGACGGACTTGGTCAGAGCGATGTTGTCCTCGAAGGACTCGTGCGAGCCGTCGATCATGACAGAGGTGTAGCCCGTGCGGAAAGCCTGCATGCAGCGGTCATAGCCATCGCCGTGATCGAGGTGCAGAGCGACGGGCACGGAAGCGCGCTCGGCGGCAGCCTTGACCATGCCGTAGAAGTAGTCCAGACCAGCGGTCTTGATGGTGCCCGGGGTGGTCTGCATGATGACGGGGGACTTGGTCTCCTCGGCAGCGGCCAGAACGGCCATAACAAACTCGAGGTTCTCGACGTTGAACGCGCCGACGGCGTAGTGGCCGGCCTGAGCGTCCTTGAGCATCTTTTCGGTGGTAACAAGTGCCATGAGCGTTTGCTCCTCTCCCTCGCCCGCATCTGGACATCGGGCGTAGTTGTTCACAAGGCGTTTTACCTTGCGTTTTACTGCGCTCATTGTATGAAATTCAGCGGCTTTACACGCGCGAGATATTGAGCCCATGCAGGTCAATACCGTCGTTTTTGAAAAGTAAACGGAAGGAATTGGAGCCGAGTGGGCGTGTTCGATATTGAATTTTGAGCGTTCAGCGTCTTTCTTTTATAGAAAAGATAAGTAATCGAAAGGTGTTTTCTTACTCAAAAAGAAAATGAACGAAAATGAAGTCAACACAATTCCTGCAAATTTAGTCGAGAATGGAGCCACCATGGCCCATGCAACAACCCGTGCTTTTGCCGACGAACGCCGTACCGCCATTATGGAAATGCTCGATCATAACGCCTCGGTGCAGGTAGCAGAAATCGCCCAGACCTTTGGCGTGTCCTCCGTCACCGCCCGCGCCGACCTGGACGCGCTAGCCGAGTCCGGCAAGTTGCGCCGCACGCACGGCGGCGCCGTGTCGCTCCAGAAGCGACTGACCGTATCCACCCAGGATCGCCGTATCAACGTCAATGTCGCCGCCAAGCAGGCCATCGCGCAAAGCGCCATCGAACTCGTCAGCGACGGTGACACCCTGCTCGTCGACTCGGGCACCACCGCGCTCGAATTTGTCCGCCTGCTCGACCAGCGCGACGGCATCACCGTCATCACGGCCGACATCACCATCGCCGATTATATCGACGAGAGCATGCCCTCGGTCGATGTCGTCATGCTGGGCGGAGCACTGCGCAAAGGTCATCGTTATTTGTACGGTCCGCTCACCATGCAGGCGCTCCAAATAATCCATGCCGATCTGGCCGTCATGTGCCCCGGCGCTTTTGTCCCCCGTTGCGGCTTTACGACCGACTTTCCCCAGATGGCCGAGACCAAAACGGCCATGATCGCCGCAGCCCATCAAAGCGTCGCCCTCATGGACGCCAGCAAGGTTTACGGACGCGGCATGTACCGTTTTGCTGAGCTTGCCGACGTCGGCACCATCG
>DYAA01000070.1 GCA_019419405.1 Collinsella sp.
GCATACATCTCAGCGGGAACGACCGCCTTGACACGGACCTGCTGGCTCTTGGTGAAGGTGCCGGCGGAGCGGGCATCCTCAAGGGCCTTGGTCACGGCGCTACGGAGCTCGAGCGAAGCCTCGAGCACGCCCTCGAACTCATTGGCCTCGTCGACCGTGATGGGCGACTTGTACCAATCGAGCAGCGCGGCGTACTTCTGGTGGTCGACGCAGCCGGCGGGCGCATAGGCCATGGCCTCATCGACGGTGTAGGACAGGATCGGCTGCAAATCGCGCATGAGCATCGAGAAGAGCTCGGCGAGCACGGTCTGGGCGCTGCGGCGCTCGAGCGAGCCGGGCTTTTCGCAGTACAGACGGTCCTTCAGGGCGTCGAGGTACACGTTGGAAAGCTCGGTAACCACGAAGTCGTAGAGCGCACGGTAGGCGCGCGGGAACTCGTAGCTGGCGTAGGCATCGTCGACCTCGGCCTGAACCTGGGTCAGACGGGCAACCATGAGCTTGTCGAGCGGCAGCAGGTCGGCAAAGGCGACGCCGTCGGTCTCGGGCTCAAACTGACCCTCGAGCTCGGAGAGCAGGAAGCGCAGCGTGTTGCGGAAACGACGGTAGGCATCGGACGTACGAGCGAGAATCTCGTGGTCGATGGAGACATCGGAGCTGGTATCGACCGAGGCGACCCACAGGCGGATGATGTCGGCGCCCATCTCGTCGCAGACCTTGTTGGGGTCGATGACGTTGCCGAGCGACTTGGACATCTTGCGGCCCTGACCGTCGAGCGTGAAGCCCTGCGAGACGACTGCCTTGTACGGAGCATGGCCGTTGGCGCCCACAGAGGTGAGCAGCGAGCTCTGGAACCAACCGCGGTGCTGGTCGGAGCCTTCGAGATACACGTCAGCCGGGTACTCAAGCTCGGGGCGATACTCGCAGACGGCCTTCCAGGAGACGCCGGAATCCCACCACACGTCGAGGATGTCCTTATCGGCCTTGAGGTGATGGCCGCCGCACTTGGGGCAGACGCAGGCCTCACCCAGGTAGCTCTCGGGAGCGTCGGTGAACCAGGCGTCGGAGCCCTTCTCGTGGAAGAGCTTGATGACGGCGTCGAGCGTGGCATCATTCATGACCTTCTCGCCGCAGTCGGCGCAGGTGTAGCTGGGGATAGGCACGCCCCAGTTGCGCTGACGGCTGATGCACCAGTCGGGACGCTGCTCGACCATGGCACCGATGCGGTTGGCCGCGTGGGCCGGATACCACTTGACGTTCTCGCGGACCTCTTTGCCAGCCTGCTCGCGCAAACCGGTCTTGTCCATCGAGACAAACCACTGGTCGGTAGCACGGAAGAGCACCGGGTGCTTGCAGCGCCAGCAGTGCGGATAGCTGTGCGTGATCTTCTTCTCGAGAACCAGGGTGCCGCGCTCGCGCAGGAACTCGATGATATGCGGGTTGGCCTCATCGGTATCCATACCGCTGAAGGGACCACCGGTGCCAAACTCCTCGCCGGTGTAGAACTTGCCGTCGTCATCGACCGGCATGCAGATGTCGGTGATGCCCTCCTTGAGGCAGGCGAAGTAGTCGTCGACGCCGTGGCCGGGCGAGTTGTGGACGATACCGGTACCGTCGTCGACACCGACGTAATCGGCCAGCAGCGCCACGCCCTCAACGCCGTCAAAGATCGGCTGCTTGTAGTGGATGTGGTGGAAGGTCTCAGCGGGAACCACATAGGGCTTGCCGGCGACCATAACCGGGGTGTACTCCCAGCCAAACTCCTCGCAGCACTTGGGAGCCAGGTCCTCGAGCATGACCTCGGCACGGCCATCGTGCTCAACGGCGACATAGGCGGCGCCGGGCTTAAGGGAAACGGCCTGGTCAGAGGGGATGGTCCACGGCGTGGTCGTCCAGATGATAAAGTCGACCGGACCGTCGAAGTTCTCTAGGCCGGCGGGCTTGGAGGTCATCTCAAAGCGCACGAAGATGGAGGGGCTCGTCTCGTCGGAGTACTCAATCTCGGCCTCGGCCAGCGCGGTGTGGCAGTGCTTGCACCAGTGAACCGGCTTGTGGCCGCGATAGATCATGCCCTTATCGAACATGGCCTTGAAGACCTCGATGTCGGCGGCATCGTGCTGGTGATAGAGCGTCAGATAGGGGTTATCCCAGTCGCCGAGCACGCCCAGACGACGGAAACCGGCCTTCTGCAGCTCGATGTTCTCAACAGCGAACTCGTTGCAGAGCTCACGAATCTTGGCCGTGGGGGTCTGGTTGAACTTCTCGGTGCCGAGCTTCTCCTCGACCTTGTGCTCGATCGGCTGACCATGGCAGTCCCAACCGGGGACATAGGGAACCTCATAGCCCTGCATCATCCAGTAGCGGTTGATCATGTCCTTGGAGATCTTGTTCATGGCATGGCCGATGTGGATCGGACCGTTGGCGTACGGAGGACCGTCGTGCAGCACAAACTTCTTGTGACCCTCGTTCTTCTTCAGAACCTGCTCGTAGACCTTGTTGTCCTGCCAGTCCTTGAGTCGCTTGGGCTCGGACTTGGAAAGACCGGCACGCATGGGAAAACCGGTCTTGGGCAGATTCATCGTCTGCTTGTACTCGTTTGCCACGGTACCCCTTTCATGTCGTGGGCGCGCACGCCCGTTGGGCACCAAAAAAGCGCCCGTCCCTACAAGCTGGGACGAAGCGCCACAAATCGAGCTGTACGCTCGCAAAAGCTCTTCGCTTAACCACCCAGCTTAGATGCCCTCGCCCGCATATTCGCGCGCTCGCATCCGTTACTCGGCTGGCCTGTATCGACGACCATCTCGGCGATATCTACTAAGACGTGCCTGTGCGGCGCGCCCGTTGGGACCGCAGCTCCGGGGTGATTTTCATCGGTCGCATGCACGGGTTCTCAGCGCTTCCCGCTCTCTGTAGCATGCGGACGGCCGACTACTCGCCCCCATCAACGCTTATGCGGTGTATGGTAGCACGGTCAACGCCGCCGAAAAACCCTCAACACTGGTTTTATACGTTCGAAATTTCTCGCTATTACAGCCCTTCTCTAGGAGCAAAATACCTGAAAGCACTCTATCTCACGAAAGAAGGTACCTATGCGCACAATTGGAATGAGCGACTATACCGTCGGCGAAGACTGCTTTGACGAGCTGCCCGGCGCACTGGCGGAGTACGGCGCGACAAAGGTCGCGATCATCGGTGGCAAGCGGGCACTGGCCGCAGCACTTCCCGGTATCGAAGCTGCGCTGGCAGGTACCGACGTCGAGATTCTGGAGACGCGCGTCTACGGTACCAACAGTACGCGTGCCAATATCGCCAAGGTCGTGAACTCCCCTGCCTGCCAGAAAGCCGACGTGCTCATTGCCTGTGGCGGCGGAAAGGCGCTCGATACCGTGAAGACGGCGGCCATCGAGCTCAAGAAGATCGTCTTCACCGTCCCGACGATTTGCTCCAACTGCTCCGCCGCGACCGCCATTGCCGTTGTCTACAACGACGACGGCTCGCTCGAGGGCTATTCGTACCCCAACCGCCCCGCTCACATCTTCATCAACCCCAAGATCATCGCCGAGGCACCGGCAGAATACTTCTGGGCCGGCGTGGGCGATGCCCTGTCTAAGCAGCCCGAGGTCGAGTACGCCACGAGCGCCGGCAACCTGGAGCACACCGCCGGTCTTGGCCTGGCACTCGCCCACACCTGCTCCGAACCGCTATTTACCTATGGCGTCCAGGGTCTTGAGGACGTGCGCCAGAACCTGTCGAGCGAGGCCGTCAAGCAGATCGCGCTCGATATCGTGGTCAACACGGGCTATGTCTCGAACCTGACCAACCAGAACGATTACTACTACAACTCAAGTGTGGCGCACGCGTTCTACAACGCCACCTGCAGCATTCCGCGTGAGGGCACCTACCTGCACGGCGAGGTCGTAAGCCTGGGCGTGCTCGTGCTGTTTGCCTATACGGGAAAGACCGAGAACCTTGAGCGCTACGCTGCCTTTAACAAGCAGATGGGGCTGCCCGTGACGCTTGAGCAGGTCGGGCTTTCCGAGTCCGATATCCCAGCCCTGTGCGAGTACGCGCATGCCACCAACGAGTGGAAGCAGGGCAACCCTGAGCCCTTCACCGACGAGAAGTTCGCCGCCGCCATCAAGGCCGCCGACGCTTACGGCCACACGCTCTAGGCCTAACCCAAAACCACCACAAAGGGGACAGTCACCTTTGTGGTGGTTTTTTATTGCTCAAGTATTTTGGGGTCGAACTCGCTAGCCGGAATCACACGGTACCCGTGACGCAGCAACAGATCGACGAAAACGCCGTTGCCCGCGGTGAGCGTACCGCTAAAGGTGCCGTCGTAGATGCGACCCGCGCCGCACGAGGGGCTGCGGTCCTGCAAGATGCACGCAGCAATCTCGGAAGGGCCGCCCGCCTGCTCGCACATGTCGAGCGCACGTTGAGCGCCCAGGCGGAATTCCCGGTCAACGGACACGCCCTCGCAGGTACGGACCTCGCCGTTCACGATCTCGGACGGCTTGCGCGGCGTCGGAAGACCGCCAAAAACCTCGGGGCACACCAACAGGACCTCGGTTCCCGTGCGCTCGCAAGCCTCGACCAGCTCGCGAAGGTAGTTGTCGAGCCCGTTATACTTGCAGCCCTCGCCCATCAAACAGGCACTCACCACGATCTTCATACATATCCCTCCCAAGCAAAACGCCCCATTTGAGATAGGCACTCAAATGGGGCGTCGATATTTACTGACCCGAATGCAACGCTACTGCTGCTTAGGCATCAGCGGATTCTCGCGCGTGAGGAGATTCATAAACTCCTCGCCCGTGATCGTCTCCTTCTTGTACAGATAACGAGCCAGCTCATGGAGCTTAAACTTGTTCTCCTTCAGGATCTGCAGGGCGCGATCATGCGCGTCCTCGATCAGCTTGGCGACAATCGCGTCCACGCGCTCGGCCGTGCCGGGGGCGCAGGTGAGCGACGTATCCTGGTTGAGGTACGCGTTCTGCACGGTACCGAGCGCCATCATGCCAAACTCGTCGGACATACCAAAACGCGTCACCATGTTGCGGGCGAGCTTGGTGGCCTGCTCGATATCGTTGGCAGCACCAGTCGTCATCTCGCCAAAGATGAGCTCCTCGGCGGCACGTCCACCACAGTAGACGGCGAGCTTGTCCAGCACCTCATGGCGCGTGGTCAGGAAGCGCTCGTCCTCCTCGACCTGCATGGTGTAGCCAAGAGCGCCACTCGTGCGTGGCACAATGGTGATCTTGGTGACCGGCGCAGAGCCCTTCTGGCGAGCGGCAACGATAGCATGGCCGATCTCGTGGTAGGACACCACCTGCTTCTCATGGTCGGACAGCACCGTTGATTTGCGCTGCTGGCCGGCGATGACGACCTCCACCGACTCCTCAAAATCGTCCTGCGTGGCGCGCTTGCGGCCCTCGCGAACGGCACGCAGGGCGCCCTCGTTGATGATGTTGGCCAGATCGGCACCCGAGGCACCGGGCGTGGCGCGGGCAATCGCGGTCAGGTCAATCGGCGGCTGTGTCTTCACGCTCTTGGCATGCAGCTCGAGGATGTTCTTGCGGCCAGTCAGGTCGGGCAGCTCAACGGGAATGCGGCGGTCAAAACGACCGGGGCGCAGCAGGGCGGGATCGAGGCTGTCGGGACGGTTGGTCGCAGCGAGGACGACGATGCCCTTGTGGTTATCGAAGCCGTCCATCTCGGTCAGCAGCTGGTTGAGCGTCTGCTCGCGCTCGTCGTTGCCACTAAAGCCGCCGCCATCGCGCTTCTTGCCGATGGTATCGATCTCATCGATAAAGACGATACACGGGGCCTTTTCCTTGGCCTGCTTAAACAGGTCACGAACCTTGGCGGCAC
>DYAA01000071.1 GCA_019419405.1 Collinsella sp.
GCCGCCCAGAATGTTGAGCGCCGTGGTCTTGCCGGCACCCGAAGCACCCAGAATGATGGCGAGCTCGCCGCGCTCGACCGTAAAGCTCGCGCCGTCGAGCGCATGAATGCGGGCATCGCCCTCGCCGTATGCTTTGACGACGTCTTTGAATTCGATATAGGCCATCAATCGGCTCCCATCTGGTCGGATAACTCTTTAGTATTACCCATTTCGCACCGACCAAAAAGGGACAGGTTTATTTTGGCAGGTTTTATATGGGGAAACGGCAGCTATAGATGAGGCGCCGGGGAGGCCGAGAAATCATCGACGGGGTCAGGCCGACCGCCAAACACAACGCACGCATCTCAATCTGTCAGCCAAATCATTCGAACAGCTGTTCGTTTCTATGATATGATTCAACTATCTAAGCAGGCCAATACGCAGAAAGGCGGCCAACATGGCGTTCGACTTTAAGAAGGAATGCAAGGAGCTCTACAAACCTGCAAGCAAGCCGAGTATCGTAACTGTCCCGCCTATGAGCTACGTTGCCGTTCGCGGAAAGGGCGACCCAAATACCGAAGGTGGCGAGTATCAAAACGCCCTGCCGCTACTTTACGGCATCGCCTATACCGTCAAGATGTCAAAGAAAGGCTCAAGGAGTATCGAGGGCTATTTCGACTTTGTGGTACCGCCGCTCGAGGGTTTCTGGTGGCAAGAGTCCCCGAGCGGCGACATCGATTATGTACACAAGGACAATTTTAACTTTATCTCGTGCATCCGCCTGCCCGATTTCGTCACCCGAGATGACTTTGACTGGGCAGTCGCGGAAGCCACGACCAAAAAGAAACTGGACTTTTCCGCCGTCGAACTGCTTAAAGTTGACGAGGGTCTCTGCGTTCAATGCATGCACACCGGGCCCTACGACAACGAACCGGCGACCGTAGACGCTATGCATGAATACACGACCGAGCTGGGCTATGTTCCCGACCTCTCAGACACCCGTTTACATCACGAAATCTATCTCTCCGATCCACGCAAATGCGCACCGGAGAAACTTAAGACCGTGGTTCGTCATCCTATCAAGCGCGCTGAATAGCGTGGGGCGTCATTTCACGCGCTAGGTTTTAAGCCAGCCAACCAGCCGCCTCCTAGGCCGTCCGGTAATTATCTTGACGCGGCCCGTCGCATCTTATAAGTTTGTTTTGCTAAAGCTGGAAAGCCTCTCAACGATGCGCAACTCCAGCTCTTTTTCTATCAAGAGGCTTAAATGAAATACCGGAAGTCGCGGATATCCATCAACGAACAAATAGCACTATTGACAGAATACAGGGGTCTTAAGTGCTCTGATCAAAGCGAACTCGAGCGAGCTTTGGTCGAAGTCGGCCACTACAGACTGTCGGCCTACTGGTTTCCCTACAAAACCAAATGCAAGTCCGGGATTACCATCTTTCGCGAAGGCACAACATTCGAAACCATCATCTACACGTATGAATTTGACCGAGCCCTCCGGCAGTTAATGTTTGATGCGGTCGGCAGAATTGAGATCTACCTCAAAAGCAGAATTGCCTATCTTGCCTCTGAGGAACGCGGGCCTTTCTGTTACCCAGATGTCGCCATAACGAGGCTCAACTCGGCATGTCCATCGCGCTTTGCGCCGCGCTGGGCTACGCAGCCGTCTTTGGCAGCGCCACCAATACGCTGCTCGCACCCATCCTGATTGGCTGCGAAGTCTTCGGTTTCGGTAATCTGCCGGCATTCTTCATCGTCTGCGTCGCGGCTTACCTGTTCAACATGGATAAGTCGATCTATGCCCTGCAGAAGCGGGCGTAGAAAGATGTCCAAGCAAGTGGTCTCAACCGGAAACGGCATCCCACTCTAAGGCTGTATTCCGGGACACGGTTTCCGTTTGGGACGCCATTCGGAAAGCGCATCCCGTTCTTTCACGGCGTCTTGGCTATGCAAAGTGCTCGAACGTTATTCCTCGTACGCGCCCTCGAGCCGAAGCAGCCACTCCTTGCGGTCAAGCCCGCCGGCATATCCGTTAAGCGAGCCGTCGGCGGCAACCACGCGATGGCACGGCACAATGATCGAAATAGGATTCCGCGCGACCGCGGCCCCCACGGCACGGGGAGACACAACAGGTGCTTCGTTTCCCGGTACACGATGTCGAGCCGCAACACGCTGGGCGATCTCACCATACGTAGCGACCTCGCCACGCGGGATAGAAAGCAGCTCAAACCAAACCTCACGCTGAAACGCCGTGCCAATCATATGCAACGGCGGCGTAAACCGAGGCTCCTGCCCCGCAAAATAAGCATTCAGCCAAGCCCAAGAACGCTCAAGCACCGAAGAAGCCGCGCCATTTGCCGGACTCACCGAAGACATCCCACCGGTACCAGAAACCGCATCGGCGCCTTCAACATGTTCGGGATCTTCTTTGAGAAGCGTGGAGCCAAAGTGCTCCTGCCCCTCAAACCAAAGCCCCGTCAAACCGCGGCCATCAGCGGCAAGCAGGATTTCGCCCAAAGGCGAAGCAAACGTCGTCGTGACCACCAGCGGCTCCTTTCAAAACTCCGCAACATAATACCGCGAATTGTGCAGACAACCCCACAGATACGTCTGGGCGGGCTCGCAATTGCTTAAGCGAGGCTGTTTTCCCCAATCAAGCGAAGAAGACGCAGGGCTTCGACGCCAGAGAGGTACCTCTATCAGCTGAGCTCTAATACTTTCCCGAGAAGTGAACGAGTAAAAACGAAGCCCCGGAGCATCCACACCTTTAGCCCAAAAAACCGCAGGATTCACGCTGTAAAACCGCAGGAAATAGCGGTCAAAATATGCCAATGCTTCGGGGGTCCAAATAAGCTCGTTCACTTCACGGGAAAGTATTAGACCCCGATTCACCCCAACCCCAAAGTCGCCCCAGGCAGCAGGCGCGACAGCGCCGCGGCTGCCGTCACGGCCCCGCAGTCACCCCAGGCAGCAAGCGCAACGCGCCGCAGCTGCCGGCCGCGCCCCACAGTCCCCCCAAGGCGGCAGGCGCAAAGCGCCGAGGCCGCCGCCGGGACCAGGGCCCGCAACAACCACGCGCCCCTGCATCAGCCCAGCGGCCCCAACCAACAACGACCCCATCGCAGACCGCTTGCAGCAGCGTCACCGCAGGCGGGGGCCGGGCTTGGTTTTCAGAACACTCCGCAGACCAGTGTGGCGCCTTGTCCGCGGCTCCGAAGGAGCAGGACAAGGCGCCACACATGGTCGAGGACGTTCTGAAAACCAAGCCCGGCCCCCGCCGGACAGATCCACCGTTACTCGCAGAGCAGCTTGGCGATCTGGACGGCGTTGGTTGCCGCGCCCTTACGGATTTGGTCGCCGCAGCACCAGAAGGTGATGCCACGCGCGGCCTCGGGGTTCGAGATGTCGCGGCGTACGCGACCGACCCAAATCAGGTCCTGGTCGGAGGTGTCCATCGGCATGGGGAAGCGGTCGTGCGCATCCTCGGCGCTCATGTCGTCAACTAGCTTGACACCCGGAGCGGCAGCCAGCGCGGCACGGGCCTCTTCCACCGTGATGTCGCGCTCGAACTCAAGCGTGATGCTCTCGGAGTGCGAGCGCAGCACGGGCACGCGCACACAGGTGCAGTTCACGCGCAGCTCGGGCAGATGCATGATCTTGCGGCCCTCGTTTTGCAACTTCATCTCCTCGGAGGTAAAGCCCTCCTCCTTGACGCCGCCAATCTGCGGAATCAGGTTGCTCGCGAGCTGGGCGGCAAACGCGCGCGGCTCGGGAATCTCCTCGCCACGGCCCAGGGCGGCCAGCTGAGCCTCGAGCTCGGCCATACCGGGGGCGCCAGCACCCGAAGCCGCCTGGTACGTCGAGACGATCATGCGCTTCACGCCAGCGAGCTGATGCAGCGGCCACGTGGGAACCAGGCCGATAATGGTCGCGCAGTTGGGGTTGGCGATAAGGCCGTGATGCCACTTGATGTCGTCGGCATTGATCTCGGGCACAACCAGCGGCACCTCGGGATCCATGCGGAAGGCATGGCTGTTGTCGACCACGACGGCGCCGCGCTTGACGGCCTCGGGCAGTAGCTCCTTCGCGATGTCGTCGCCGGCAGCTCCAAGCACAATGTCACAGCCCTCAAAGGCCTCGGGACAAGCCTCTTCGATCACGATCTGCTCGCCACGGAACTCGACGGTCTTGCCCGCAGAACGCGCGCTCGCCAGCAGCTTGAGCTTGCCAACCGGGAACTCCTGCTCGTTGAGGCACTCGAGCATCTGGGTGCCCACGGCTCCCGTCGCGCCCAAAATAGCAACCGTGTACTGTTTCATGCTTCCCCCTTTAAAGGTTGTGGCTTTTGCCCGCACGCCAAGCAGGCCGATTATTGTTGCCAGTGTATACAAGAACGGGGCGGGCACGAAACCCGCCCCGTCGAAACGAAACCGAAACGAAACGCCCCGCCATAGATTTTTGAGGCAAGTCCAAAAATCTACTGGGATAGCAGCTACTTGTGGAGCGAGACCAGAGCGGGATCGACCGGCGCGGGAGCCTCCAGATCGGAGACCTTCACAATGCCGTTCTCGTCGGAGAAGGCGCGGTAAATGGTCTGAATCGCCAGATCAAAGTCCTTCTCCTCCACACCGATGATGATATTGATCTCGTCGCAGCTCTGCGAAATCATGCGCACGCTCACGCCGGCCTGGCCAAGCATGCCAAACAGATGGCCCGAGATACCTGCGCGGCCACGCAGGTTACGGCCGACGGTCGCGATAAGCGCCAGGCCCTCGACAACCTCGATCTCGAGCGGCTCGACCTCCTGCTGAATGTCGCCCACGAGCGAGTACAGCGAATCGTGAACGTCCTGCTCCTGCACCACGGCGCCAAAGCGGTCGACACCGGTGGGCATATGCTCGACGGAAACGTCATAACGCTCGAACACCGAAAGCGCACGGCGCATAAAGCCAACACGGGGCTTGGTGCGGTCGCGGGCGACATTGATGGCGACAAAGCCGCGCTTGCCGGTCACGCCGGTAATGATGGGCTCTGCCTCGCCCTCGTCAGCCGTCTCGCTAATGATGGTGCCGGGGTCCTGCGGCGCATTGGTGTTCTTGATGACCAGCGGAATGCCGGCCTCGCGCACGGGGAACACAGCCTCCTCGTGCAGGACGCTTGCACCCATGTAAGAAAGCTCGCGCAGCTCCTCGTAGGTAACGCGCGCAATGGGCTGAGCCTCGGGAACAATACGCGGATCGGCAGAATAGAAGCCCGAGACGTCGGTCCAGTTCTCGTACAGGTCGGCACCCAGGCACTTAGCCAAGATCGAGCCGGAAATATCGCCGCCACCACGGTCGAGCAGCTTGATCTGGCCCTCACGCGTCGCGCCGTAGAAACCGGGCATAACAAAGCCGCCCTGCTGGCCGTACTCCTGCACCAGCTCGGAGGTGCGATTCATGCTGAGCGTACCGTCATGATGGAACGCCACAACCGTCGCGGCGTCCAAGAACGGCAGGCCCAGGTACTCCGCCATCAGGCGAGCGGTGAAGTACTCGCCACGGCTCACGAGCTCCTCGGTAGAGTAGCCGCCCGAGCGGGCGCGCTCGGCAAAGGCCGCGAACTCCTCGCGGATGGGATAGGTGAGCTCCAACTCGTCAGCGATATCAAAATAGCGCTGGCCGATGTCCTCGAGTAGTTCCTCGCACGACACGTGATACTTAACGTGCGCGTTAACCAGGTAGAGCAGGTCGGTTACCTTAGTGTCGCCCTTAAAGCGGCGGCCGCAGGCGGAAACCACCACAAAACGGCGGGCAGGGTCGGCATCGACGATGGCCTTGATCTTCTTGAAGTGTTCGGCGTCGGCGACCGACGAGCCGCCAAACTTGGCAATCTTAATCATGGGCTTGAGGTTACCTTTCTAAAAAGCCTCTGCGAACCTATTTTGTGCGCTCTGATACCATGGTTTCACCGATTGGGACCAAGGCATCCGAGGAGCAGTGTTATATGGGAACTTATCATAGTACACGAGGACGCACTTTATCGTGCTCAAGTAAGGTGGCAATCCGCACCGGCATCGCTCCCGACGGGGGTTTGTTTGTCTCGGACGAGCTTGGCACCCAGCAGGTCGATATCAGCTCGCTTGCAGATAAATCGTACTTTGAAATCGCTCAAGATGTGTTGGGAATGTTACTGAATGATTACACGGCCGAAGAAATTTCGGCGTGTGTCGACGAGGCATACCGCGGCACGTTCGCGAGCGAAGAGGTTACACCGCTCGTCAAACTCGACGCTGCGCCGGGCGCTGACGCCCCTCAGACCTATGTGATGGAACTCTTTGGCGGCCCCACGAGCGCCTTCAAGGACGTCGCCCTGCAGATGCTCCCCCGCCTTATGGCCCGCACCTCCGCCAAGGACGGCGGCGCCGAGCGCATCATGATCGTCACCGCCACGTCGGGCGACACGGGCAAGGCAGCACTCGCCGGCTTTGCCGACGCTCCGGGCACGGGCATCACTGTCTTTTATCCCGAGGGCAAGGTCAGCCGCGTCCAGAACCTGCAGATGTCCACTCAGGAGGGCGATAACGTCGCCGTCTGCGGTATCCGCGGCAACTTCGACGACGCCCAGAGTGCCGTCAAGCGCATCTTTGCCGATAAGGAACTTGCCGAGCGCTTGGAGGCCGCCGGCACGGTGCTCTCGAGCGCCAACTCCATCAACGTCGGCCGCCTGGTGCCGCAGGTTGTCTACTACTTTGCCGCCTATGCGCAGCTACTGCGCGCCGGCGCCATCAAGGCCGGCGATGCCGTGGAGTTCTGCGTGCCGACCGGCAACTTTGGCGATATCCTGGCCGGCTACTATGCCAAGCGCATGGGTCTGCCCGTCGCCAAACTCGTCGTGGCCAGCGACAAGAACAACGTGCTCGCCGACTTCCTGACCACCGGCGTCTACGACCGCAACCGTCCGTTCTTCACGACCATCTCGCCGTCGATGGACATCCTTATTAGCTCCAACCTGGAGCGCATGCTCTACTTCCTGTCCGACGGCGACTGTGAGCTCGTTGCCGGCCTTATGGAGCAGCTTGCCCAGACCGGCCGCTACGAGGTACCCGCCGAACTGCTGGCAAAGATTCAGAGCGTCTTTGGCTGCGGTTGGGCCAGCGAGGACGAGGTCCGCGCTGCCATCAAGAGCTGCTGGGACGCGAACGGCTACGTGATCGACCCGCACACCGCTTGCGGCTACCACGTCTTTGAGCAGGTCGCTTCCGCCGAGGGCGCCAAGGCCCGCGTGCTGCTTTCGACCGCCAGCCCCTACAAGTTCCCACGCGCCTGCTGCGACGCCCTGGGGCTCGACGTTCCCGAGGATGATTTTGAGGCTATGCGTGTGCTCGAGCAGGCCACCAACACGGTCGCCCCGACCCAGCTCGCCGAACTCGAATCCAAACCCGTCCGTTTCGAAGACGTCTGCGACGTCGATGAGATGGCAAGCTACGTCGAGTCTGCAGCAAAACGAATGAGCACCAACTAGATTCCTTATTAAGCGCCGGCGAAAGCCGGCGCACCTTCTTTTATCAGATAATCCCCGGGATGATGACGAACGCGCACAGCGTGCCTGGCTGTTTAGTTCGTCGCGAGTTCCGCACGCAAAGGAAAGCACTTAATGTGCTTTCCGTCTTGCGCAGGACTGCCCGAGCAGCGAACTAAACAGCCAGGCACGCCAGGAGGACTCACATGATCAAAATCACCGTCCCAGCAACGAGCGCCAACCTAGGCATCGGCTACGACACCCTCGGCATGGCCGTCAGCCTCTACTCGCACTTCACCTTCGAGCGCGCCGACAAGCTCACCATCACGGGCTGCCCCGAGG
>DYAA01000072.1 GCA_019419405.1 Collinsella sp.
ATCCGACGCCGCCGACAAGGGTAGCGCCGCCGCCGAGTCCGTCTCCGGCGAGGTGACCTACGACGGCGCCTCCTCGTTCCAGGCTCTCGTCGAGGCCGCTGCCGAGAAGTTCATGGATGCCAACCCCGACGTCTCCGTTTCCGGCTCGGGTAACGGTTCGGGCAAGGGCCTGACCGCTGTTGCCGCCAGCACCGTCACCATCGGTAACTCCGACGTCTTCGCCGAGACCAAGCTCGAGGCCGACCAGGTCGAGAACCTCGTCGACCATGAGGTCGCCGTCGTGGGCATGGGCCCTGTCGTCTCCAAGAACGTGACGGTCGACGACCTGTCCCTCGAGCAGCTCAAGGGCATCTTCTCCGGCCAGATCACCAACTGGAAGGAGGTCGGCGGCGACGACGCCACCATCGTTGTTCTCAACCGCAAGGCCGGCTCCGGCACCCGCGCTACCTTCGAGGCCGCCGTCTTTGGCGACGAGGCCGTCGACTTTAAGGGCGACGCCGAGCTCGACAAATCCGGCGACGTCCAGACTCAGATGGGCAGCACCGACAACGCCATCTCCTACCTCGATTTCTCGCATTTCGATGACTCCAAGTTCAACGCCATCAAGGTCGAGGGCGTGGAGCCCAAGAGTGCAAATGTCACCGACGACTCCTTTAAGATCTGGGCTACCGAGCACATGTACTGCGCAAAGGACGCCGACGAGGCCACCAAGGCCTTCCTGGAGTTCATGCTTTCCGACGACGTCCAGGGCAAGCTCGTCGAGGAGCAGGGCTTTATCCCCGTCTCTGCCATGAAGGTCGTCAAGGACGCCAGCGGCAAGGTCTCTGCTAAATAAGTAGGCGCCCCGGAAAGGTTTGCAATGGCAAAACAGCTGCCAAAGCGCGACCTTGAGAACGTGGGCCTGGGCGTCACGGGCGCGTGCGTAGCGCTCGTGACGCTTGTCGTTGCCGCGCTCATCTTTATGGTCGCCCAAAAGGGCCTCTCGGCTTTTCTCAAGGACGGCGTCTCGGTCGTCGAGTTCTTCACCGGCACCAAGTGGGACCTGGCCAACACAGCCGAAAGCGGCCTGCCCTACACCGGCGCCCTGCCCCTGATTGTCACCTCGTTTGCGGTCATGGTGCTCTCCACGCTCATCGCGCTGCCCATCGCCATTGGCTCCGCCATCTTTGCAGTCGAGATCCAGCCTAGGTTTGGCTCCAAGGTCTTTCAGCCGCTTATTGAGCTTTTGACCGGCATTCCCTCAGTCGTCTTTGGCCTCATCGGTTTTCACGTGGTCGTCGGTCTTATGAAGAGCGTTTTCCACGTGAGCACGGGTCTGGGTATCTTGCCCGGCGCTATCGTGCTGGCAGTCATGATTCTGCCGACGATGACCACGCTTTCGGTCGATGGCCTGCGCGCCGTGCCCGATAGCTACCGCCAGGGTTCGCTCGCGCTGGGCTACACCCGCTGGCAGACCATCTGGCACGTGGTGCTCAAGTCCGCCATGCCCTCGCTCATGACCGCAGTCATCCTTGGCATGACCCGCGCCTTTGGCGAGACGCTCGCCGTGCGCATGGTCATTGGCGGCATCGAGGCCATGCCGACGTCGCTGCTGTCGCCGGCGTCTACCATCACCACCACGCTCACCACGTCCATGGCGGTCTATGCCGAGGGCTCGGCCCAGGACGACATCCTGTGGGCGCTCGGCCTGCTGCTGATGGGCATGAGCCTCATCTTTATCCTGATCATCCATCTCATTGGCCGCAAGGGGGCGAAGGCTCGTGGCTAGCACGCGCATCCATATCGACGAGGCGAGACTCGGGCGTGTCCAAAGGCAAGACCGTATCGCCACGGGCGTGCTGACGGCGATTGTCGCCATCGTCATGCTTATCGTCGTCTCCATGGTGGCCTATATCCTGTTCGAGGGCATCTCGACGCTGTTCCAGCCGGGCTTTCTCACGCAGCCCGCGCGCGCCAACGGAACCCAGGGCGGCGTGCTCTACCAGCTGTTCGACTCGTTCTATCTGCTGCTGATCACCCTGATCATCTCGGTGCCCATCAGCCTGGGCGGCGCGGTCTTCCTGGTCGAGTACGCGCCCGACGGTCCCATCCGCGACATCGCCTCCACTGCCATCGAGACGCTGTCTTCACTGCCTTCCATCGTCGTCGGCATGTTCGGATTCCTGGTGTTCTCGGTGCAGCTGGGCTGGAAGTACTCCATCATCTCCGGCGCCGTTGCGCTCACCATGTTCAACATCCCCATCCTGGTGCGCGTGATTCAGCAGGCGCTCGAGGACGTGCCGCAGGCCCAGCGCGATGCGTGCCTGGCTATGGGCCTCACCCGCTGGGAGGCCACACTGCACATCCTGATCCCTGAGGCCATGCCCGCCATCGTGACCGGTATCGTACTTTCGGCCGGACGCGTGTTTGGCGAGGCCGCGGCGCTGCTCTTTACCTCGGGCATGAGCTCGCCGGTTCGCCTGAATTTCTTGAGCTTTAACCTGTCGAGCCCCACCTGCGCCTGGAACGTGTTCCGTCCCGGCGAGTCGCTCGCCGTGCACATCTACAAGATTTACGGCGAGGGCAGCCCCGAGGCCCAGCAGATCGTTTGGGGTACCGCGGCGCTGCTGATGATCTGCGTGCTGCTGTTTAACGTAATCGCCCGTATCGTGGGCAAGCAACTGGCAAGGAGGATGACGGCCGAATGAGCGAGATGAATACAACGCCCGCAACCGAAGCGGCATCGTCCGAGACCCAGGACTTTCTGTCGAGCGTGGGGCAAAGCGAAAAGCACGTGCGTGTGAGCGGCAAGGCCGTGAGCGACGAAGTCGTACTCTCCACCAAGGACGTCAACGTGTACTATGGCGATCACCATGCGCTGCACAATACGTCGCTCGACTTTCACAAGGGCGAGATCACGGCGCTCATCGGGCCTTCGGGTTGCGGCAAGTCGACCTTCTTGCGCAGCCTCAACCTAATGAATCGCGAAATTCGCGGCTGTCGCGTGGAGGGCGAGATCAACTACCGCGGCCGCAACGTGAACACCAAGACCGAGAACACCTACGAGCTGCGCCGGTCCATTGGCATGGTGTTCCAGCAGCCCAACCCGTTCCGCAAGTCCATTCGCGACAACATCACGTTTGCGCCCAAGCGCCACGGCGTCACCGATCGTGACGAGCTCGACCGCATGGTCGAGGAGAGCTTGCGCGGCGCGGCGCTGTGGGACGAGGTCAAGGATAAGCTCGACAAGAGCGCCTACGCGCTTTCGGGCGGACAGCAGCAGCGTCTGTGCATCGCGCGCACGCTGGCGCTCAACCCCGACGTAATCCTGTTTGACGAGCCCTGCTCGGCGCTCGACCCCATCTCGACGCTGGCGATCGAGGACCTCATGTCGTCGATCGTGGCCGACCGCGCCATCGTCATCGTGACGCACAACATGGAGCAGGCGTCGCGCGTGTCCAACCGCACGGCGTTTTTCTACATGGGCGATATGGTCGAGTACGACGAGACCGACGAGATTTTCCAACGGCCCAAGGATAAGCGGCTGAATGATTACCTCACCGGCATGTTCTCCTAGTCCGGGACATGCTTGAGGCCCGCGGCGGCCACGGTTGCCGCGGGACTGATTGGAGAGGCGGGTCATCTCTTGCGGGAGATGGCCCGCCTTTTTGTGTCGTGTGCTGGTGCGCTTGCCCAAAACCACCACGAAGGCGCCCGTCCCCTTTGTGGTGGTTTTCGCTATCATGGAGAACGTTGAATTTCTACGAAGGAGCAGGGCATATGGCGATTCTTTTGGGATGCGATTCCGTCAGCCTAGAGTTTCCCACCAAGCATATTTTCGATAGCGTGACGCTCGGCGTGGGCGAGGGCGACCGCATTGGTATTGTCGGTAAAAACGGCGACGGCAAGTCGACGCTGCTGAGCGTGCTCGCCGGCACGCTGGAGCCCGATGACGGACGCGTGACGCACCGCCGCGGCATCACGATCGGTCTACTCGGCCAAAAGGACCAGCTTGTCGATACCGATACCGTGCATCATGCCGTTGTGGGTGACGCCCCCGAGTACGAGTGGGCGTCGAGCCCCCGTACGCGCCAGATCCTCGCCGGCCTCATTAGCGATGTGCCCTGGGAGGGCATGGTAGGCGAGCTCTCGGGCGGTCAGCGCCGCCGCGTGGACCTCGCGCGCCTGCTGATCGGCGACTATGACGTGCTCATGCTCGATGAGCCCACCAACCATCTGGACATGCGCACCATCAACTGGCTTGCGCGTCACTTAAAGGCCCGCTGGCAGCGCGGTCAGGGCGCGATGCTCGTGGTCACGCACGATCGCTGGTTCTTGGACGAGGTCTGCACCAGCATGTGGGAGGTTCACGACGGCCAGGTCGATCCCTTCGAGGGCGGCTATTCGGCATATATCCTGCAGCGCGTGGAACGCGACCGCATGGCCGCGGTTACCGAGGAGCGCCGTCGCAACATGGCACGTAAGGAGCTCGCGTGGCTGAGCCGCGGTGCCCAGGCGCGCTCCACCAAGCCCAAGTTTCGCGTGGATGCCGCTCGCGAGCTGATCGCCGACGTGCCGCCCGTGCGTGACGAGCTGGAGCTCAAGCGCCTGGCCGTGAGCCGCCTGGGCAAGCAGGTTATCGATGTGGTCGACGTGGACGCCGGCTATGCGGATACCGATGGCGCGCCCAAGCAGGTGCTCAACGACGTGACCTGGCTCATTGGTGCGGGCGACCGCTATGGTCTTTTGGGCGAGAACGGCGCCGGCAAGTCGACTTTGCTCGACGTGATCCAGGGCAAGATCGCGCCCCTGCGCGGCCGCGTGAAGATCGGCCAGACGGTGCGCTTTGGCGTGCTGTCGCAGCAGCTCGAGGAGCTCGAACCCTACATGGGCGACACGATCCGCGAGGTGCTCAGCCACTATAAGAAGTACTACGTCATTGACGGCAAGGAGACTTCACCCGAGAAGCTCTGCGAGCGTCTGGGCTTTACGACGCAGCAGCTCTGGAGCCGCATCGGCGATCTTTCGGGCGGCCAGCGCCGTCGCCTGTCGCTGCTGCTGACGATCCTGGACGAGCCCAACGTGCTCATCCTGGACGAGCCCGGCAACGACCTGGATACCGACATGCTGGCGATTGTCGAGGACTTGCTGGACGGCTGGCCCGGCACGCTGATTCTGGTGACGCACGACCGCTTTTTGATGGAGCGCGTGACCGACCAGCAGTGGGCGCTGCTCGACGGCCACCTGACGCATATGCCCGGCGGCGTCGACCAGTACCTGCGCCTGTGCAACGCCACCGCCGAGGGCGAGCCCGTGGGTGCACCGAGCGCCAAGGCCGGCACGTTCGACACCGGTGCCGCGGCTGCGACGGCCGATAAGCCCAAGGCGAGCGGTCAGCCCAATGGCCTGTCCAACGCCGAGCGTCAGAAGCTTCGCCGCGAGGTGAGCTCGCTCGAGCGCAAAATGGAGACGCAGCGCGCCCGCGTTGAGGAGGCCGAGGCAGCAATGGCCCAGGTCGATCCCACCAACTACACGGCGCTGGGCGAGCAGCAGGCAAAGATCGACGAGGCCCACGCCGCCATGGACGAGTTGGAGATGGCGTGGCTCGAGGCGAGCGAGAAGCTCGAGGGCGAGGAGTAGGCGAGGATGATCAAGGCCGCGTTTTTCGATATCGACGGCACGTTGCTGAGCTTTAAGACCCATCGGATTCCGGCGTCGGCGCAGCAGGTGCTCGACAGCTTTCATGAGCAGGGGATTGCGTGCGTGATCGCCACGGGTCGCCCGACCTATCAGATGCCCGATTGGCTGTTCGATCTTGGTTGGGATGCGTACATCACGCTTTCGGGTCAGCACTGTTTTGATG
>DYAA01000073.1 GCA_019419405.1 Collinsella sp.
GTACAGCGCCTGGTCGATATAGCGCTCCATGCGAGCCAGCTCGCGACCCAGGTCATCCACACGCGACAGGTCGTCTTCGCTGCCGTCCAGGTTTTCCAAAATCAGGTGGGCCGCCGCCAGGGGCAGCTTGGCCTCGTGAACCCAGCTCTCGATATAGTCGCGATAGTCTTCGGTCTGACGCCGGCCCTCGGCAACCTCGTCGCAGGCGGCTTTGCCCACCCGGCACAGGACCTCGTACTCGAGCTCGCCCTCGGCATAGGTTGGGCATTGCACCATCTCCTGCACCCATGCGGGACTCTCGAGCTCCTCTGCCGCGCGCTCCAACTGACGCAGAAAACGGCGACGGCGAGCGTACTCGATCACGATGCCGAGCATACCGAAGATAAAGGACACGCCAACCGCCACGACCACGATAGAAACGGGTGCGCCGGCGACCGTCAGCACAAAGCAGCTCAGCAGCACGCCGCACGTCCACACGGCGACGGGAAGCAGTGCATCTTTAAAGAACTTGCCAAACGACATAGCCGGCCCCTAGACCGAATAGCCTTGGCCGCGATGCGTCGTCAAATACCCCTTGATGCCGATTTTTTCGAGCGTGGTGCGCAGGCGGTTGATGTTGACGGTGAGCGTATTGTCGTCCACGAAGGCGTCGGAGTCCCACAGGTCCTGCATGATGGCCGAGCGCGAGACGATCTTGCCCGCGCGGCTCAGGAGCAGCGAGAGAATGCGCAGCTCATTTTTGGTGAGCTCGGTGCTGTCGCCGGTCGCCGTGTTGGTGACCATAGAGCGGGCGAGGTCGAGCTCCAGCCCCTTGTGGACGAGCGTGCTGCGCTCGCCTGACGCCGCGGTGCGACGCAGCAGTGCGTTGATGCGCGCCACGAGCACGCGCGCGCTATAGGGCTTGGGAACAAAGTCGTCCGCGCCGAGCGTCATGGCCATGACCTCGTCGATCTCGGTCGTGCGCGAGGTGAGGACGATGATGGGGACCTCGGATTCGCGGCGAACCTCGTGGCAGATATGCTGGCCGTCCTTGACGGGAAGCGTGAGGTCGAGCAGCACCAGGTCGGGCGCGGCGGCGAGAATATCGCGCGAGACATGCTCGAACGATTCGCAGGCCTCGATTTCAAACCCGGCGCGGGCAAGGATGTCGACAAGCTCACGACGAATGGGCTCGTCGTCCTCAACGATATAGATTAGCGCCATGGATTCCGCTCCCCTCTTGGTTGTCTTGCCACCATTATGGCTGCGAAACTGCAGGTGCGCGCCACGCACGTCGCCAAGGTGACAGAACTGTTCGCGAGCGGGGGCGTTTTGTCCGCCTCGCACTCGCAGCGGTGACGGGAACCAAAATGATTCTTTAATCCCCGTCCCAGAATAATCATTTAGCGGCGGGCGCGAAGCTTTTCGTAGCCGTCGGCAAAGAAGGCGACCGTCGCGGCATCAGACTCGGCGGCGTCGGCGTCGGTGGCAGGCACCACGCCGTGCTCGTCGCTTACCAGGAACAAGGCGCCCTTGAGCTGTGCGGGAATGTCTACGCGCGTGACCGGGATGCCCTTGGTCTGGGCCAGCTGCTCTATGAGCGTCGCCGTGCCACACAGGCACTCGTCCGCCGGCGCCACAAAGGCCAGCTCGCCGTTGTTGACGGCAGCGAGCAGCTCGGGCGCCACGCCGGTTTCGTCGGCCTCGGAGCGGGCCTCGGCGGAGCGGGCACGCAGCGCCTTGGCCGAAGTATCGGCCAGCGGCTCGTACTCACCCACCGTCATGGCGGCATTGCCGTTAACGTCGATCACCAGCATGAGCACGCCGTCGTGCGCGGTGTAATCGCCCTCGGCAAGCGACCACTCAACGTGCTGCTTGGCCCAGCTGAGCATGTTATGGGTAAGCGGCTCGCCCTGCACCAAGCGCTCGGACAGCGCGCGAATGTGACGGTTGAGCATGGGCACCTTTTTGTTGGACATGCGCCAACGGCAGATAAGCGCGGGCTTGTCGAGCGTAAACTTCTCGACCGCCTCCTGATTGGCGCAAAAGTCCTCGTACGCACGCTGATCCTCGGCATTGCCAAACAGCTCGGCATCATCAATCTGGGGCATGGTCATACCTTTCGTGTTAGTCATTCCGTCCTCTTATACCAAAAAGACGGCCCTCCAAACGGAGCGACCGTCTTTTGCAGAGATTATTTTGACGATATGGTCAGGCGACCGAACAGTTTAATGGGATAGAGAAACATCCCATTAAGGGTTTTCCAAGTGCCCGAGATTGCCCCGAAAGAGGAACGCCGCGTACTAAATGTACGCAAGCGACGGTTTGAGGGGCAAGGTCGGGTGCTTGGGAAAGCCTCTAGTGCCTAAAATGCCTAGCTCCGGTGAAGACCATCGCAATACCATGCTCGTTGCAGGCCTGGATGCTCTCGTCATCGCGCTTGGAGCCGCCGGGCTGGATGATGCAGGTCACGCCGTGTGCGGCAAGCACGTCGACGTTGTCGCGGAACGGGAAGAACGCGTCGCTTGCGCAGGCAAAGCCGCCCTTCTCCACGCCCTCGCGCTCGCAGAAGTCCTCGGCGCGCTCGCAGGCAAGCAGCGCAGAGTCAACGCGGTTGGGCTGACCGGGGCCCATGCCAATGCCGGCCTTGCCCTTGGAGACCAGGATGGCGTTGGACTTGACGCCCTTGCAGACCTTCCAGGCAAACTCGAGCTCGGCCATCTCGGCATCGGTGGGCTTGCGGTCGGTGGGGAACGTAAAGGTCGCGGGGTCCTCGGTCACGTGGTCGACCTCCTGCACCAGCATGCCGCCGTCGATGGAGCGCAGTTCCACCTGGGCGCCGTGGTCCACGCCGCCGGTAGCCAGCACGCGCAGGTTGGGGCGCTTGGCCATGCGCTCGAGCGCCTCGGCAGTGTAGCTCGGGGCGATGATGACCTCGACAAACTGCTTGTTCTGATCGGCAAAATGCTCAACCAGCTCAAAGGGAACCTCGCGGTTGCAGGCGATGATGCCGCCGAAGGCGCTCTTGGGATCGCAGGCGAAGGCGCGGTCGTAAGCGGACGTAATGTCCTCGGCAACGGCGGAGCCGCAGGGGTTCTGGTGTTTGAGGATCACGCAGGCAGGCTCGTCGAACTCGCGGACCAGGTTCCAAGCGGCATCGGCATCCAGATAGTTATTGTAGCTGAGCGGCTTGCCCTGGATCTGCTCGGAGCCCACGAGCGGAAACTGCGAGCTCGCGGTGTTCTCGCAACCCTCGGCAAAGCGGTAGACCGTAGCCTTCTGCTGAGGATTCTCGCCATAGCGCAGGTCGTCGACCTTCTCCAGCGAAATCTCGAGCTTGGCAGAGGTATCCGCCACGTCACTTGCCTGGGCGGCAAGCCAACGGGAGATAGCCGTGTCGTAGGCGGCGGTGGTCTGGTAGACCTTCACCTGCAGGCGACGACGGGTGGAAAGCGTGGTGCAACCGCCGGTCTCGTGCATCTCGGCCAGGACGGCGTCGTAGTCGGCCGGATCGGAGATGACGGTAACGCTCGTGGCGTTCTTGGCAGCAGAGCGCAGCATGGAGGGACCGCCGATGTCGATGTGCTCGATGGCATCCGCGAAGGTGACCTCGGGGTTGGCAACGGTCTTCTCGAACTCGTACAGGTTGACGACGACCAGGTCGATCAGCTTAATGCCGTGCTGAGCGGCCTCCTGCATGTGCTGCTCGGAATCGCGGCGGGCCAGCAGCGCGCCGTGAACCTTGGGGTGCAGGGTCTTAACGCGGCCGTCCATCATCTCGGGATAGCCCGTGAACTCCTCGATGGGGGTTACGGGAACGCCCGCGTCCTCGATGGCACGAGCCGTGCCGCCCGTAGAGATGATCTCGACGCCAAAGTCATCGACCAACGTCCGTGCGAAATCGACGACACCCGTTTTATCGGTAACCGAGATCAACGCGCGTGCGATCTTCACATCAGATCCCATGCAGTCCTCCTGTCTGGTACGCCGCCGTGCTCTGTGAGTCGGTGATACGTCGATCTGCAGCGCTCGCGCAGCGGCATTGAAAATACTGATTCAATGTAGCGCATCGAGCGCGACGTTGCACCCCGCAACGCACGGCTGTGCAGAAAAAGTTTGCGAGCGGGGGTTGCAGAGGCGCCGCTGAGCACGGTGAGTTGATGGAACACAGGGGCACCATAATTAGATGCCAATGGCGTGGTAGAACTGTGCTCGATATGCATCCGCAAAAGAAAGAGGCACCATGGTCTCGCGGGTTCTCTACCGACCGTTTGATACTGAAGACTTTGACGCCATCGCGCTGATTCTGCAGCAGCTTTGGCATAACAATTCGGATAACGATGAGTACAACCGCCTTGAGGCCGCATGCGACCTCGCCTATTGCCTTTCGTCCTCGACGTTTTCGCAGGTTGCGGTAATTGACGGCGAGGCGCGCGGCATTGCGCTTGCACGCGCAGGACAGAGCCCCGGCGTCACTATCAACGAGCATTGGATGGATACCGAACGCGCGTTGCTGTCGCAGATGCGCGAACTGGAGCCCGATGCCTGCGCCGAGTATCTCTCGTTTGTGCGCGCAACCATCCGAACCAACAACCGCCTGCTCGAGAGCAGCCCATTGCCGCACGACAACGAAGTCACGCTGCTCGCCGTCGATCCCGATGTCCATGGCCTGGGCGTTGGCTCGGTGTTGCTCGATGCCGCTGTCTCGTACCTTTCCTCGCGCGGGGCGACAAGGGCGCACCTGTACACCGACTCCAACTGCTCGTGGAAGTTCTACGAGCTGCACGGCTTTAAGCGCACGGCCACGCACCGCGCCAACCGCGAAGAGCGTCGTCACGACATGCCGCGTGAAAGCTTTCTCTACGAACTCGACCTAACAGCCTAGCCCAAGCAGCCACACCTGGTCATTTAAGAACGTCCCCAATGACTGATCCCCAACAACTAGTCATTTAAGTCTGTCCCCAATGAGTGGCCTAGGGGGTTTGTAGATAGCCCTGGTCAAAAAACATCAAATATGAGTACTGTTACCTTTTTAGTAGCAGCGATTTGGGGCATTTTTGATGCTTATAGGCATGACGACCAGCTGCACGAGCTGACATAACTCCCCAAATGTTCAATAAAATGGGCTCCTAACGAGAAGTACTCTCATTAGGAGCCCATTATTATGTGCAAACATATGTGACCAACGCAGCAACAGTACTCATATTTGGCATTTTTTGTCCACTGTCCCTTGCGCGAAGGTCCGCAGCGGAAAGTTTGACCCGTTTCGATGCACAAAAATGGGATGAATCTTCCCTGGCAACCGCCCAGAAAGATCCACCCCAAAGCAAGCGCTCGCTAGAACGTTCCGCCGCCGCCTCCGCCGACGCCGCCACCGCCGCCACCGGAAAAGCCGCCGCCGCTGCCGCCGCTCGAGCTATCGGAACTCGAAGCCAGCTCGCGGATGGTCTCGTGATACACCTCGTTGAACGAATCGAGCGGAGACTCGTTGCCGTAGTGATGGTAATACCACCAGTAGCAGGGGTAGTTGTCGTAGAAATCGTCGCTGTTGCGCAGATCCGCAGGCACGGCCTCGGCCAGCTGTCGCAGCACTTCTTTCGAAACGCCCAGGGCAACGCCCATCACCAGCAGTTTGTTCCACAAGATTAGGTCGCTGGGGATAGCCTCCTTCAGGCGCGTAAAGTCCTCGAGCCAATGCTTGAGCGCCTTGCAGCGAGCCGCCACCTCGGCGCCCTCCGGCGTGTAACGGCGGAAGGTGCAGCTCAGGACAAAGCCCACGATCGTAACGGGGATCGAGATCATAGCGGCACCGACGTTGGCATCCGCAAAGTCGGTATAGAACAGAGAGCCCAGAATGCCAAAGACAATGATGATGCCGAGAACCAGGCCGGCCACCATCGCGATAGTGCCATCCGATGCAATAAGCTCGCGCGCCTCCAGCTTGCCCTTAACTGTGCTCTGATAGTCCTCGAGCTTGTCGCCAACAGATGTGGTGCGCTCGCTAGCGTACTCCTCCAACTCGCTAAACGTGCGCGAACGGACTCCGTCCTTATCGGGCTTAACGCCAGCAAAGAAGACCTTGAGCACGTCGCGATCGATGCCGTCCTTCTTGGCAGCCTTCCAGGCCTCGTCGGTCACTGTGATGCGATACGTCTGCTCCTCTTTTTCGCGACGGAGCAGACCCTTCTTCTTGGTCTCGGTCGCTTCTTCCAGCTTGATCACGCGGTCGTCGGTGAGCTTCATAAGTGTGGCGATATATGCCTGATCGGGCACGTCGTTCCAGCTCATGAGAGCTGCAAGCACCGCGGGATGGTCGGCCGAGGGCACATCGCGGAAGTACTCGTCCTGGAAGAGTGGCTTGGGCTTGGGCCTGCGCAGCTTAAGCATCACGATCACACCGGTATAGGCAACCGCCACGACAACACACACCACGGCAATCGCGCCGGCAACCGCACGCGCGTGCTCACGGCGAGCGTTGGCCTCGTCGGCCCATTCCTTCTCTTCGCTCAGAATCGTCGACATGCGCTCTTCGCTCGAGGCGGCGAGCTGCGGCACCCAGTCGTTGGGGAAGGCGATGCGTGCCTCGGCGAATTCTCCCTCATGCACGCAGGGAATGGTATAGGTGACCATGGGCTCGTCCGCATCGAGTGACACGTCGCCCGTCAGCGGGCCGTGGCCCCATGCGCGGAAGTTATCGCCCTTGACGGCGGCCGTCCCGGCAGCGGCATTTGCAAAGTAGACTTCCATCTCGACGTCATCGGAGTCCGCAGACCAGCCGTCACCCACAAATTTCCAGTAGAGCTCGGCGGTATCGGCCCAGTTCATAACCGCACCGGTCATGGAATAACTCACGTAGTAGATTGCGCTGTCGCCGCTCTCGTGAGGGCTGAACACCTTAATCTTTACGCCGTCGTCGGACTGCTCCACCGTGTAAACGCCGTCGTCGCCTTTGTTTGCGCTGTCGACCTTGTTAAACGCAGTGTCGTCTTCCTCGACGCTCAGCACATTGACGACCACCGAGCCGCCTTGCTGGTTAGAGCCTGTATTGATATCCCAATACACGCCGTTAATGTCATCGTCGAAATCGAACTGGCGTCCCTCGACAACGGTCAGCGAGCCATCGGCCTCGACCGTGGCACCGATATAGGTTTGGCTCATGGAGTAGCCGTCGGCGTGCGCGGCGGCAGGCAGCAGCAACAACGCAAGCGCGACGAGTGCGCAGACGGAAGCGAATCGCGCAAACAGGCGGCGCTGCCGACAGGGCTGGGCAACGGGGGCGTTCATAGGCACATCCTTTGTCTGTGATACCAACAGCGTCATTGTCCCACGTTTGCGGGTTCATGTGACGAACATCTAGGCCAGCGGAGTATCAAACGGGACGAAAGTCACGCCCGCCGCCGGCACCTGGGGACGTTCCTTATCTGCCGGCAATCTGGGACACTCCTTGGCATAGCCCGCTCCGGCAATAGATACCACTTCATAGCTCCATCACAGGTGTAGCGGCTTTGTGTGGGCGCGGCATGCGCTGATTGAGCCGCCAGTTGAGGGGCATAAAGCAGTTGAGCGAAAACGGTTTGCCCCTTTGCCGTCCGCTCGAGGATCATGTCCCCCTTTTCCGCGGAAACCCCGGCAGTTGCGAAGAGCTGCCGGGGTTTCTGTCGTTTGAGGGCTAAATTGATTGACGACGATTAAGGTGCCGAGCCGGTGGTCCGGCACGCGCAACGCGCGGCCTCAGCAACTTGCAGGCCACGGCAGCGTCTCCCCCACCGCGCCCCGCGCTATACTCGTCCGCATGGACATCAACGC
>DYAA01000074.1 GCA_019419405.1 Collinsella sp.
GGCCACCGCGATCGTCACGGCCGCCGCGAGGACCGCGGTCCTCGTCCAGGCCCATGGCGACGAGCGGAGCGATAACCTTATCGAGAGCAGCCATCAGCTCGGTGGCCTCCTCGTAAGAAAGCTCGGGCAGGAGCTTCTCCTTCTTGTTGGCAAGCTCGACCAGGCCCTCAGCGGCATCCTCGGCAGCGAAGACGACGATCTTGCGCATATCGCCCTCGGCGTCGTCGATGCGGCCGACCAGATCGGCAGCCTCGGCCTCGGCCATCAGGCCATCGAGCTCACGGAGGCGCATGCCCAGCAGGTCGGACATTTCCTTCTGCTCCATCTTGGGCTTGAGGTCAAGAAGCTTGATGGCGCGCTCGATGTTCGCCATGCGCTCGGCCTTGGCCTCCTCCTCCTTGGAAATAGCAAAGCGACGGCTACGCAGCAGGCGGGCGGCCTTCTGCATCTTATCCATCAGCTCTTCGTCATCGTAATCAGCGGCGGCCTCGACAACCTCGGCCTCCTCCTCGGCGGAAACCTCGTCAGCAGCCTCAACCTCAGCAGCTTCGGTCTCCACGGTCTCGACTGCCTCGACCTCGGCAGCCATGGTCTCGTTCTCGGTCTCGTTCATGATCTCTTCGTTCTCGGACATGAGACTCCTTCTTGGCCCTCTCGGGCATCATCGCCCCATTCGCGGGGCCCGTCGCGCACTCTTTGCGCTTTAAACATTCATGCCTCTCGGCAAAACGTCCATTAGTTTATGGTGTCGCCATTCAATCTAGCTGCAGAATCTATGTGCACACATTAATGCGACATGTGCGACTCGCGACGAGCGTACACCAGCGACGTCGCGAACCCAACCACGGCAATTACAGCCGCCACACGCACGGCAGCTGCAAATCCAATCGCCTGGGCAACGTCCGTCGCAGCGCCAGCGACACCGGCAGTCGCCGCAGAACTCGAGAGCAGGCCGATAAACAGCGACGGGCCAAACGATGCGGCAATCATGTTCCACGTGTTGAGCAATGCCGTTCCGTGAGGATGCTCAGCGGCGGGCAGCGTCTCCAAGCCGGCCGTTTGCGAGGGGCTCAGCACCAAACCGACTCCGGCATACACCACAACGGTCAGCGC
>DYAA01000075.1 GCA_019419405.1 Collinsella sp.
ACAGCGCCCACGAGCTTGTCCATCGCTTCCGAAAACGGTCGGCGCAAGAGGCCCATGCGCGGGGAGCGACGAAGCGCTGCGATGCCGCTGCCGGCGCAGATGGCAACGCCGCCACACCACAATTGGTCATGGCGCTCACATGCCTTGTGCAGGCGAACGGCGGTCCCACGCGCCTGCTCAGTGCTCTCTTGTGCGGCTCGAATCGCGGCATAGACGCGCGTTCCCGTACCGCCAAAGCGCTCAAGCGCCTGCTCGATGGCTGTCAACGTCTCATCGTCAGCCACATCTTCAATGGCCAGCACGATGCCATCGGCAACGCTGCCGGCGTCATTTGCCTTCAAGTTGACCGGGCGGGGGAGTGCGGTGCCGGAAAGCTGTGCATAGGCGGCGATGGCATCCTGCAGGTCCCAGAGCAAAAACTCAAGATCGGCACTATTGGGAATGCTGATATACGCAATGGTTTGCAGCGTTTTTGGTACATCGCTGCGCGCGGTCGGCTCCATGCTGCCTCCTTTCCGGTTGGTTTCCGTTTAGGTTACACCGTCCGGCGGCGCCCCGCCGCGCTATCCTAGTGCAACCCTTACGAAAGGAACGCCATGCGACTGCCCATGAATACCTCGCTTGCCACGCTCAAGCCCTCCGGTATCCGCCGGATTAACGCGCTCGCCGCCCAGCACCCGGGGTGCATCGCGCTTGCGCTTGGCGAGCCCGATTTTCCCACGCCCGATGTGATTAGTGCCGAGGTGACCGCCGCACTGGACCGCGGTGACACGCACTATCCGCCCAACAACGGTCGCCCCGCCCTGCGTGAGGCGTTATCTGCCTACATGGGGGACGCGGGCCTTACGTTTTCGGCCGACGAGGTCATCCTAACCGACGGCGCGACCGAAGCCCTGTCGGCAACATTCATGGCTATGCTCAACCCCGGCGACGAGGTCATTATCCCCACGCCGGCCTTTGGCCTGTACGAGAGCATCGTCGTGGCCAATCACGCCAAAGCGGTCTTTTTGGATACGGAGCCTGCGCAATTCCAGATTGACGAGGATGCGCTTCGTGCTTGCGTGACGCCGGCGACCAAGGCCATCGTCATCTGCTCGCCCAACAATCCTACGGGTTGCATCCTCAACGCGGCATCGCTCGACGCCGTGGCGCGCGTGGCAGAGCAGGCGGGCATCTACGTGGTCTGCGACGACGTATACAACCGCCTGGTTTATGTGGATGGCTACGAGCGCTTTGCCCAGCGTCACCCGGAGCTGCGTGAACAGACGGTCATCATCGAGAGCTTCTCCAAGCCCTGGTCCATGACCGGCTGGCGCCTGGGCTGGCTCGCGGCAGCGGCACCCGTCATCGCCGAGATCGCCAAGGCCCACCAATACCTAGTATCGAGCGCCGTCTCCTTCGAAATGGACGCCGCAGCTCGAGCCCTGACCGTCGACCCCACCCCCATGCTCAACGTCTACCGAGCTCGCCGCGAGTGCGTGGTAGCGGCGCTCGGCGCCATGGGCTTGGACGTCGTGGAGCCCGCAGGAGCCTTCTACGCCTTCCCCAGCATCAAAAAGTTCGGCCTAACCAGCGAAGCTTTCTGCATCAAAGCCATCAAAGAGGCAAACGTAGCCCTAGTCCCCGGAGACTGCTTCGGAACCGAAGGCCACATCCGACTAAGCTACTGCGTTTCCGACCAAGATCTGAACGAAGGCCTCCATCGCCTGTCCACCTTCATTTCAACCTTATAGCCCAACGGGACGCAACACATCAGCCCACCGATCCAAGCATTATGAGTGGGGCGCGCCGCTCAACGGAAACCCGGGCTGCCCATAGTCAACGCAGGCACGCGCCGCCGAAGGCCAGGCGCAAGGTTTTCGTAGATTCCGCACGAGCCGAAGGCCACTTAATGTGGCCTTCGTGCGAGCCAGGACTTGACCGAGCGAAAACCTTGCGCCTGGCCTTCGGCGGTGCGGCCGGATGGTGGAATTGTGTACAGCCCGGTTTTCCGTTGACCGACGCCGGGGTCCCCGCCATAATACTTTCGGTTCACGCACGAATCCGCTGCCAGAGACAGCCGGTGCAAACGGGCATCGCTCGCGAGCTTAATGGGACATCCCGCCAGCCGAGGTGGTCGAGTAGATATGTCTTCTCGCCCCCGTCGCTCATGCAGCGCGGGGGCTTTCTTTTTGGACATGCCCCCGTCACGTCCTTGTGGCGGACCGTGCCCGGAAAGAATTCGAGGAGGTGTAATTCATGCCCCAGCAGTACAAAATCGACAAGGTTGCAGAGATCGAGTCCCGTATCGCCGAGAACGCCGGTCTGTTCGTCGTCAACTACAACGGTCTGACGGTTAAGCAGGCTCAGGAGCTGCGTCATCAGCTTCGCGAGTGCGGCGCCGAGATGAAGGTCTACAAGAACAACCTGGTCAAGATCGCTCTCAAGAACCAGGAGCAGCCCGAGCTCGACGAGATTCTCGCCGGCCCCGTCGCTTATGTGTTCTACGAGTCCGAGCCGGTCGAGGCCGCTAAGGCCCTTAAGGACTTCTCCGCTAAGTCCAAGGGCGTCCTTGAGATCAAGGGCGGTATCTCCGACGGCAAGGCCGTTTCCGCTGATGATGTTAAGGCTATCGCCGAGCTGCCCACCAAGGATCAGCTTCTCGGCCAGATCGCCGGTCTCATCTCCGGTTTCGCTCGCGACATCGCTGTCTGCGTCAACGGCGTTTCCTCTGGTCTCGCTCGTTCGATCCAGCAGGTCTCCGAGCAGAAGGCAGCCTAGTCGCTGTTTTCACCCGCGGCGGCAACGCCGCACCCCTGGCGCATTCGCGCCGTGTTTTAACTGATCTCCGTGCATCCGCACGGAAACCGAAAGGACTTAGAAATGGCTAAGCTTACCACCGATGAGATCATCGATGCTCTTAAGGAAATGACCCTTCTCGAGGCTTCCGAGCTCGTTAAGGCTATCGAGGACACCTTCGGCGTTTCCGCCGCTGCTCCTGCCGCTGTTGTCGCCGCTCCCGCTGCTGGCGCTGCTGAGGCCGAGGAGAAGACCGAGTTTGACGTCGTGCTCGAGGGCTTCGGCGACAACAAGATCCAGGTCATCAAGGCCGTCCGTGAGCTCACCAACCTTGGCCTGAAGGAGGCCAAGGAGGTCGTCGAGGGCGCTCCCAAGGCTGTTCTCGAGGGTGCCAAGAAGGAGGACGCCGAGGCTGCCAAGGAGAAGCTCGAGGCTGCTGGCGCTGCTGTCACCCTCAAGTAATCAGGCTTTCTCGCCAGATTTCTTTGCAGACGGGGTTCGCATTGCGAGCCCCGTCTTTTTTGTTTTTCGGTCCCTCGACATCGGTAGCTCAAACTGCCATATTCTGTGATTTGCGTCGTATCGGGTACCCTGCCGTTGGGCAATAAAATTGCACCATTCGAGCAATAATTTGCGTTGACCTGCTGAAGAATTGTCTCTGCCTTGTAGCGACATATAGTTCCAGTGGTAAGATGCTAGGGTATCGCAATTTGGTCTGCGGCTGTGTGCCGCACGCATGGGGCGCTTTTGCGCCTGCGAAAGGATCTTTGAATAACATGAAGGCAATCATCCCCGCCGCCGGTCTTGGCACGCGTTTTCTGCCTGGCACCAAGTGCACGCCCAAAGAGATGCTGCCGGTGCTCGACAAGCCCGTCATTCAGTATGTCGTTGAGGAGGCGCTCGACCCCGAGGAGGTCGACGATGCCATCATCGTTACTTCTCCCGGCAAGCCTGAGCTACTGAACTACTTCCAGCCCGATCGCTCGCTCGAGAACCTGCTGCGCGAGCGCGGCAAGAACGCCTATGCCGATGCCGTCGCCCACGCTGGCGGTATGCCGGTCGACTTCCGTTATCAGTACGAGCCCAAGGGCCTCGGCCATGCTATTCGCTCTGCTGCCGACGCCGTGGCAGGGGAGAACTTCCTGGTTCTTCTGGGCGACTACGTTGTACCTAACCGCGACATCTGCGACAAGATGCTCGCCGTTTCCAAGGAGCACGGTGGCGCTTCGGTTATCGCCGTCGCTGCTTGCTCGCCCGAGGAAGTCAGCCGCTACGGTGTTATCGCCGGCGAGCGCGTCGGTTCGCTCGAGGGCGCCGAGGACGTTGCCGATGCCGAGCCGGGCGCTGTCTGGCGTATCGGCGGTCTGGTCGAGAAGCCCGCTCCCGAGGCTGCTCCGTCCAACCTGTACATCGTCGGTCGCTACCTGCTGAGCCCGCTGGTCATGGACCTGCTGGCAGATCAGCAGGCCGGCAAGGGCGGCGAGATCCAACTCACCGACGCCATGGCCCGTTCGCTCGACCGCGAGGCCATGTACGCCGTCGTCATCGACCCGCTGTCGGGCTACGACACCGGCACTCCCTCTGGCTGGATGGCCACCAACGCCCTCATGGCTGCAAGCGACCCCCGCTTTGCCGATGCCTTCTGGGACGCCATCGACGAGCGCGGCGGATTGATGCGCAAGTAAGCCTTCGGGCATCGACATTTACGGGCGTGGACCTCGGTTCGCGCCCGTTTTTTATAAGAGCTGCGATTGCCGGCCCTCTGTTCACAGAAAATATATGAACAGATGTTCGATACACATACATCTACCTGCATATTTTCTGCCGAAAAACTTTGCTACTCCAAAAACTCAATCGCGTCAAGGCTTTTCTTGCCCAACGGTCGGTACCTGATAAACTATTAGGTTGCGATAACTGGCGAAGCTATGCCTCGCCAACCCACCGAGCATTTCCGTGAAGGAGGAAAAACCTGGTGACCTACGCATACACTGCCACTGAGCGCAAGCGCGTCAGCTTCGGGAAAATCCCGGAGGCCATGGAGCTCCCCAACCTTATCTCTGTTCAAAGGGAATCCTTTGAGCGTTTTAAGGACGAGGGCCTTCGTGAGGCGTTCAAGGAATCCAGCCCCATCCAGAGCCAGAACCATGTTCTCGAGGTTACCTTCGGCGAGCATCAGTTCGGCGACCCCGCGCACACCGTCGAGGAGTGCCGCGAGAAGGATATGACCTATCAGGCTCCGCTTCTGACCGACGTTCGTCTCACCAACAAGGAGACCGGCGAGATCAAGGAGCAGCTCGTCTTTATGGGCGACTTCCCCATGATGACCGATCAGGGCACCTTCATCATCAACGGTACCGAGCGTATCGTCGTCTCGCAGCTCGTCCGCTCCCCGGGTGTGTATTACAGCTCCGAGATGGATTCGGGCAAGCAGATTTACAAGGCCCAGATCATCCCGTCCCGCGGTGCCTGGCTCGAGTTTGAGGTCGACAAGCGCGACCAGCTCATGGTCTCCATCGACCGTAAGCGCAAGCAGAGCGCCACGATGTTCCTGCGCGCCCTGGGCATCGCCGTCACCAACGACGACATCATCGAGCTGCTCGGCAACTCCGATGTGATCAAGCGCACGCTCGAGCGCGATACCGCCCTCACCCGCGAGGATGCCCTTATCGAGATCTACCGTCGTCTGCGCCCGGGCGAGCCTCCCACCGTGGACGCTTCCCGCAGCCTGCTCGAGGGTCTGCTCTTTAACCCGCAGCGCTACGATCTGGCCCGCGTCGGTCGTTACAAGGTCAACAAGAAGCTCAACCTCACCACCGAGGAAGAGGTCACGGTGCTCACCGACGAGGATATCGTTGCGACGCTGCGCTACCTCCTGTCCCTCGCTGCCGGCGAGCAGGGCTTCAAGGTCGACGACATCGACCACTTTGGCAACCGCCGCATCCGTACCGTCGGCGAGCTCGTCGCCAACCAGTTCCGTATCGGCATGAGCCGTATGGAGCGCGTCGTCCGTGAGCGCATGAGCTCCCAGGACATCGACGAGATCACCCCGCAGTCGCTCATCAACATCCGCCCGATCGTGGCCTCCATCAAGGAGTTCTTCGGTTCCTCGCAGCTCTCGCAGTTCATGGACCAGGCGAACCCCCTGACCGGTCTGACCCATAAGCGCCGTCTGTCCGCACTCGGCCCTGGTGGTCTTGCCGGTCACAAGTCCGGCTCCAGCCGCCGCACCAACGTGCCGACGGCCGTCCGCGACGTTCACAATTCGCACTACAGCCGCATGTGCCCGATCGAGACCCCCGAAGGCCCCAACATCGGCCTGATCGGCTCGCTCGCCCTCTACGCCCGCGTCAACGAGTACGGCTTCATCGAGGCCCCGTTCCGTCGTGTCGAGAACGGCGTTGCCACCGATCAGATCGACTGGATGACCGCTGACGAGGAAGAGAAGCACGTCATCGCGCCGGCCAACACACCGCTCGATCCCAAGACCAACGAGTTCATCACGACCGATGCCGAGGGCAAGATCGTCCGTCCGCACACCGTGATCGCCCGTACCCGCGACTTCGAC
>DYAA01000076.1 GCA_019419405.1 Collinsella sp.
ATCGGCGGCGAGGACGGGAAGGAGGAGGGGGCCTAGACGCCGAAAGCGGCGCATCCGCGTTGGCGAATCCGGCGCATCCGCGTTGGCGCGATTGGCGAAAATACGTTGGTGAAAATGGTGAAAAATATATTGACGCTAACATGCGGTCGTAGAGGTCGGCGTGGGCCGAGGTGCGGCTCGCGGCAAAGCGCACCTCGGGGTGCTTCTCGACGATGGCGGCGATGAGCTTGACCTCGGTGCGATGCGGTACTTGCACAGCCATTTCGTGTACGCGAGGCTGTTGGCTTTCTGGGCCACAGCAATCACCTCCCCCTAGTATGATGACCTGAACAATCCTCATGCTAGGGGGAAGGTTTTTGTCGCGTAGCGGAAATTGGCCTCCACCCGCTGAGCGGGTGGCTTTCTATGCCGCGCGTGCCGCGCGGCACGGACTAAAGTCCATGAATAAAAACGAGGAAGGCCACGTCTGGCCTCCCTCGCAAAGGGTCTCTGATTACTCCCACTCATTGGGGACAGACTTAAATGAGTGCTCTTGAAATGCCGGCGCCTGGGGACGTTCTTTTTCTGTCTGCAGTTTGGAACGTTCCTTTTCTGTCGGCAGTTTGGGACGGTCCTTAGAGCTGCAGCGCGCCATGAGCGACGAGGCGAAGCGGATCATCCTGTCTTTTGAGTTCTAAGCATAAGCCCCTGTCTCTGAGCAATGACCGGTTCGCATTTGTGCGTATTTGCGTGCGTGGGATTGCGTGAATATGCGTATAGATGCGCCGTTTACGGGACAAAAATGACCGTTTAGCGGTGAGATACGCACAAACACGCACAGACGCGCGTGTTTGTGCGAATATAGAGCTATCCGAAATGCAAGACGTTCTATGACACAGGAGGCACATATGGTAGATTCCAAGCAGGCTCCACTCGACTCCGCGGCAGCCGCAAAAGCAGCGTTCGCTTCGGTCCAGGACAAGCCATTCCCCGATGATATCTTTACGGCTCCCGAGCTTCGTTGGGCTGTGATCGGGTGCGGCGTTATCGCCAACCAGATGGCCCAGTCTCTCGCTCTTGCCGGCCGCAAGCTTGCGGGCGTCGCCAACCGTACGCTGTCCAAGGCTCAGGCTTTTGCTGAGCAGTATGGTATCGAGAAGGTCTATGAATCGGTTGAGGACCTCTACGCCGATCCGGGCATCGACGCCGTCTATATCACCACGCCGCACAACACGCATATCACCTATCTGCGTGACGCGCTGGCCGCCGGCAAGCACGTGCTCTGCGAGAAAGCCATTACCCTCAATTCCGCTGAGCTCGACGAGGCGCGTGCCATCGCCGACGAGCACAACGTCGTCCTCATGGACGCCACCACGGTGCTTCATATGCCCTTGTATCAAGAGCTGCGCCGTCGCATGGATGCCGGCGAGTTTGGTCGCATGAACCTCGCCCAGCTCAACTTTGGCAGCTACAAGGAGTACGGCGATCTGACCAATCGCTTCTACAACCGCAACCTTGCTGGCGGTGCCATGCTCGACATTGGCGTGTATGCCCTGTCCGTCATGCGTCTCTTTATGGCAAGCCAGCCCATTGAGGTCGTTTCGTTGGGCAACACCTGTGAGACCGGTGTTGACGTTGCGGGCGGCATCGTCTGCCGTAATGCCGAACAGCAGCTGGGCGTGGTGAGCCTTACGCTCCACTCCAAGCAGCCCAAGCGCTCGATCATTAGCTTCGACAAGTGTTATATCGAGGTCAACGAGTATCCGCGTGCCGATCACGCGACCATCGTGTGGACTGCCGACGGCCACCGCGAGGAGGTCCACGCTGGCACCGAGGCCTACGCACTGTGCTACGAGATGGCCGATCTTGAGAAGGCCGTTGCCGGCGACGACTCCAAGCGCGAGCTGCTGGATTATGCTTCTGATGTTATGGAGCTTATGACCAAGCTTCGCGCCGACTGGGGAGTCGTGTACCCCGAGGAGGAGTAAGCGATGCTTGCGGAAGATAGGCTCAACGCGATTGTATCGATGGTGCAGCAGGCCGGCTCGGTTACCGTTCCGGAGCTTGCTGAGGCCCTGGGCGTGACGGCGTCTACCATTCGGCGCGATCTGCAGACGCTCGACCGAGCGCATCGCATCGCCAAGGTCCACGGTGGGGCGACGAGTCTTGAGCGCGCGCACGTGACGCGCGACCTAACGCTTAATGAGCGCAGCGACCTCCATAACGACGACAAGGAGCGTATCTGCGCCCGTGCGGCGGCACTTGTGGAGCCCGAGAGCTTTGTATACATCGACTCGGGTTCGACGACGCTCAGGCTCATCGAGCATCTTCCACACCTTGAAGATGTCACCTATGTGACCGATTCCGTGCTCCATGCTCAACGCCTTGCTTTGCGCGGCATGCGTACCGTGGTGCTGGGTGGCGAGCTCAAACCCGAGACCGAGGCGCTCGTTGGCCCCGATGCCTTGGCAACCTTAGACCGCTACAACTTCAACTGTGGCTTTTGGGGCTCTAACGGCATTGCCGCCGAGCAGGGCTTCACGGCGCCCGATATCGAGGAGGCGCAAGTAAAGCGTATCTCGATGCGCCATACGGCCAAGCGCTTCGTAATCTCGGACGCCAGTAAATTTGGCATGGTGGCGCCCGTCAAGTTCGCGGACTTCCGTGACGCAACGATTATTACCGCAGGCGATGTCCCTGCCAAGTACCGGGCAATGGACAACGTCATCACGGTCTAACAGCAAGGGACGGGCTAAGGCCAAAACCACCGCGAAGGGGCAGGAACCTTTGTGGTGGTTTTGACGTTTGTCCAGATAAAACCTGCCAAAATAAACCTGTCCCTTTTTGGCAGGTTTTAGGGCTCCCAGGGGCAAGGGGCTTCGATGTGGATGTGCTCGCCGGTTACGGGATGCGTAAAGGACACGCTGTGGGCGTGGAGCATCAGGCCGCAGGGGCGCGGCGTTCCGTACAGGTCGTCGCCAACCAGGGGATGATGCTCGCTGGCCAGGTGCACGCGGATCTGGTGCTTGCGGCCGGTGAGCAGCTCGACATCGATATACGAGCGCGTAGGCAGGCCACGACGGCTCTTAAGACGCTTGAGTACCTTCACGCGCGTTTGAGACGGCTTGCCGCTGGCGCCGACGCGCATCTTTCGACTGTCGTGTCGGTCGCGGGCGATGGGTTTGTCGATGAGCTTTTCGTTCCAGTCGATCTTGCCCTCGGCGAGCGCCAGGTAGTGCTTTTCGAAAGCGTGGTCGATGACCATCTGGTCAAAGGCGGGCTGCGTCTGCTTGTCGAGCGAGAACAGCACCACGCCGGTGGTGTCGCGGTCCAGGCGGTTGAGCGGCTGCATGTCGGTCGCGGCAAAGCCGTCGCCCATCGCCAGCAGCAGGGCGCTGGCGTAGTCGGTGAGCGTGC
>DYAA01000077.1 GCA_019419405.1 Collinsella sp.
GTGATATGGGGCTGTCCTTTATCGCCGGCAGGTCCGATCAGCATGTTCCGCTTGCGGGCGTGGATTGCGGATTTATCGATCATTTGTCTCAGCTTGCTCGCGGCATGGGCGATTCCGTGCGTCATTATCTGGATTCCGAGGGTGTTGAGGCGACCTTTGAGCCCGAACTCGACTATGCCGATGTGCTAGGGCAGGAAGTCGCTAAACGCGGCATGGCGCTTGCGGCCGCCGGCGAGCTCGGTTTGCTTATGATCGGGTCCCCGGGATCGGGCAAGACGATGCTCGCCCGTCGTATGACCGGCATCCTGCCCGAGCTTTCCGTTGAGGATCAACAGGAGGCGCTGTGCATCCATTCGGTTTTGGGTGAGAACATTGATGGCTTGTTGGCGGGGCACCGGCCCTTCCGCAGTCCCCATCACAGTATTTCGACCGCAGGTCTTATCGGCGGTGGGCGCCCGGTGCACCCGGGTGAGATCAGCCTTGCTCATGGCGGCGTGCTATTTTTGGACGAGCTTGCCGAGTTTCCCACGGGTGTGCTGCAGACGCTGCGTCAGCCCATCGAGCGCGGCTATGTGAGGATCGTGCGCGTCGACGGGGCCTTTACCTTCCCGTCGCGCTTTCAGCTGCTGGCTGCGAGCAATCCCTGCCCCTGCGGCTTTTTGGGCGATCGTGAGGTACCGTGTCGCTGCTCGGCGGCGATGGTCGAGCGCTATCGGTCTAAACTGCGCGGTCCTTTGGCCGACCGTATCGACATGATGATCGATGTGACCCGTCCCGACCCCCAAGTGATTATCGAGGGTGCGGAGGGTATGTCGTCTGCCGAGTTACGTGACTACGTTGTGCGCGGCCGCGCTTTTCGCGCTTGGCGCGAATCCCGTATGGACGATGCGGATGCCGAGGCCGAGGATGACGAGACACGGTCCATTGACGGCGTCGTTTCGACCTTTGAGCTCGATGATGCGGCGGAGAAGTGTGTGCTCGGCCTGTCGAAGCGCACACATCTCACGGGTCGCGGCATCGTGCGACTGGTGCGTATCGCGCGTACAATCGCCGACGTCGCCGAGAGCGAGCAAGTGACGCAGGACCACGTGCTCGAGGCAGCGATGTACCAGGGAAGGAGGGACCAATGATGGCCGAGGGGACCTACGAGCTGCATCCAGGTGATGCGTTGTATCCCGAGACCGTTTTGGAGCTTTCTGATGTACCCCAGACGCTCTATGTGCGCGGCAACCCCGAGGTGCTTTCGACGCCCGCGCTCTCCATCATCGGCGCGCGCAAGGCCTCGCCGTATGGTCTTGCCGTGGCAGAGCTTGCGGCAAAGGTGGCGGTCGAGGCGGGAGTGACGGTAGTTTCGGGCGGCGCGGTCGGTTGTGACCAGGCCTCGGGTTGGGCTGCGGTCAACGCTGGCGGCAAACACGTCGTGGTGCTGGGGACGGGCGCCGACGTGGTCTATCCGCGCTCGAGCGCGGGGCTTATTACGCGCACGCTCGATACGGGTGGCGCGGTCGTGTCGATCTCCCCGTGGGGCATGGGTCCGCGCAAGTTTGCCTTTCCGCGCCGCAATCGCGTGATCGCGGCCCTGTCGCAAGCCCTCTTTGTATCCGAGGCGGGTATGCCTTCCGGGACGTTTTCTACAGCCGAGGCTGCTATGGATTTGGGGCGAGAACTTCTCGCTGTGCCGGGGTCGATCCTATCGCCCGAGTCGCGTGGCACGAATTACCTCATTGCGAACGGTGCCTGCTGCATAATCGACGAGGAATCTATCGAGATGGCTATCTCACGCATCTACGGCACCCTGCGCTACTCGCGCCCCGATGCTCCCGGCATTGCCGACCTGGATCAAACACAGCAGACCGTGATGCATGCGCTCATCGCCTCTCCGCTCAAAGTCGACGACATCGCGGCGCTCGTCTCGCTCGATGCTGTCGGCGTACTCAAACTCTTGGGTTCGCTTGAACTCGAGGGCCTTATCGAGCGCATGATGGATGGAAGGTATGCGCCCTCCAAGTTTGCCCTTCACGCCCAGACACCCTTCGGTCACAATGGAAAACATGTCAATTAGAAAGGTGTTTGCAGATGCTGTTTGATCAGGTGACGGTTATCGGTGGCGGTCTGGCGGGTTCGGAATGCGCGATCCAGCTGGCAGACCGCGGTTTTGCCGTTAAGCTGTGCGAGATGCGCCCCCAGGTTAGCTCCCCGGCTCACCATACCGATCACTTGGCAGAGCTCGTCTGCTCCAATTCGTTTAAGTCGACCCGTCCGGATTCCGCGGCTGGTTTGCTGAAGGCCGAGCTTGAGCGCATGGGTTCAGTCC
>DYAA01000078.1 GCA_019419405.1 Collinsella sp.
ACACGACGACGGCCACCACGGTCCTCGTCCTCGCGGCGACGGCGATGCGCCTCGCCCTGGAACTGCTTGGCACGGCGCTCGGCACGGTTGCCGCGTGGGGTCTGCTCGACGGCAGCAGCACCCCCGCGCTCCTCGGCAGCTACCTCGCGGGCCACGCTCTCCACAGCCTCGTCCACGCGAGCCTGAACGCCCTCGCGCACGCGGGTCTTGCCGCCGCGCTTGGGACGGCCCGGACGCTCGCCGTCGCTGCGGCGCTCGTCGCGACCGCGGTTGGAACGACCGGCAACATCGCCGTAATCGTCGCCGTTGCGCTTGCCGTCGCGACGCGCCTGCTCAAGCTTCTTCTTGCTCTTGGACTTGCCGCGCTTGGTCTTCTTCTTCACCTTAAAGGCGGCAGGGTCGCGCTCGGGGTCAACCGCGGGCGGGTTGGGACCCACATGCAGGTCGCCGGCCCCGTAGATGTCGGCCGTCTTGTCCATGAGCTTCTCGATCTCGTAGAACTCATCGACATCCTGCTCGGTCACAAACGTGATGGCCCACCCCAGCTCGCCGGCGCGGCCCGTACGGCCAATGCGGTGGATATAGTCGGTCGGCTCGGCCGGCACATCAAAGTTCACGACGTAGCGCACGTCGCTGATGTCGATGCCGCGGGCGAGCACGTCGGTCGCCACCAGTACGTCGACGGTGCCGTCGCGGAAGGCCGAAAGCGCGCGCTCGCGCTGCGCCTGGCTGCGGTTGCCGTGAATCGCGGCGGCCTTGATGCCCTTACGCTCCAAGCGACGGCAGCAGCTGTCGGCGCGGTGCTTGGTGCGCATAAAGACGATAGTGCGCTCCGGGCCCTCCTTTTTGAGGAACTCGGGCAGCAGGTTGTTCTTGGCCTCGATGGACACCGGGAACACAAACTGGTCGACGGTGTCGGCGGTCGATGTAGCGGGCGCGATCTCCACGCGGGCCGGGTCGCTCACCAGGTCGGTGATCTCGCCCACGGCCTCCTCGTCGAGCGTAGCCGAGAACAGCAGCGTCTGGCGCTCGGCCGGCGTCTCGCGCACGATGCGGCGGACGGCGGGTAAAAAGCCCATATCGAGCATGCGATCGGCCTCGTCGAGCACCAGCACCTTGACCTCGTCCAGGTGGCAGGCGCCCTGCTCGATCAGGTCGACCAGACGGCCCGGCGTGGCGACCAGGATGTCGCAGCCGTACTTGAGCGCCGCGGTCTGGGGCTTGTAGCTCACGCCGCCCACGACGGTCACGGCAACATGGCCGGTAACGTCGGCGATCTTGCTCGCGACCTCGTCGATCTGCTGGGCAAGCTCGCGCGTGGGGGTGATGACGAGCATCAAGGGACCGCGACCGTTGCCCTCGGGCTTCTTGGCGCCGCGACGGCGGTTGCGGCCTCCGCGCTCGCGCACGGGCTTGGGCGGAGCGATGTGCTCCAGGTTGTTCATGGTCGGCAGCAAAAAGGCAGCCGTCTTGCCGGTGCCGGTCTGAGCGGCGGCAAGCAGGTCGCGGCCCTCGAGCACAACGGGAATCGAGCCAGCCTGGACAGGCGTGGGCGCCGTGTAGCCAAGGTTCTCGATGGCACGAAGCATCTCGTCCGAAAGTCCCAGCTCGTCAAAGGCGGGCAGGCTCTCGGTCGCGGACTCAACGGTCTCGGCGGCGCTGGCCTCGTCGGCAGCATCGAAGGCAGCCTGGGTCATGGCCTCGCGGGCCTCGTCCAGAATCTCGGCGTCCGTGACGTCGGATACAGAATTACGCATATGTTGTTGTTCCTTATCTGCACGCGTTATGGGCACGGCATGCGGCCGCGCGAGCGTGCTTGGTAGTGCGCTAATACATACAAAAACAGGTGCGCACAGAGAGGACGTTGCTCAGCACGCTGGCGATCGCTTTGGCAGCCCTATCACGCGCCGTCCAGACGCAGCGGCCCTAAGCGATGGAGCAGATTCGCCGCCGGTTAGTATACCCGCGCTTCGCATGCCCCCACGTAAACCACAGATGACGGGGCGGGCCCGGACCGATTGTCTCAATCTGTAACAATTACGGAGCAAAACCGGGTCTACATGTTACGGATCGAGACAAACGGTCGGCACGGTTCACAAACGTCTCAATCTGTAACAGTTACGGAGCAAAATCGGTCCCAATTGTTATAGATCAAGACAGAGGGGGATTTCCGTCCAGTCCAAACCAAATCTCTCGCTCTTCCTGCAATTTCGAACATGTGGCCTATAATGTTGCTTTGGTTACGCTACATATTGCGCAGCCATTTAATACGTCGCCCACCGGGGGCCATTAATTCCTATCGCCTTATTGGCCAGGAAGCAATCAAAGGAGGTATCCGTGGCAGCAGAGACGCCTTGCTCGGTCCTCTATAACGATATTCGCTCGTTCGGCGGTCTTAAACATCTCGAGATCGCCCGAATGCTCATCAATGGAAACTCTTATCTCGGCAGTACCCTGCTCGAGAAATGCTCTTCCAACCGCTCGTATCTCACCCGTTACATCGTCCATCGCGAGCCTGACCAGTGCGCGCCCGCCATCTACAGCGACTTTGCCGTCACCACGCTCAATCTTTCCGCGGCAATCTGCAGCAAGCTCGGCGGCGGCGAGTCCGCCTATCAGGCAATCGCCGAGCACTATCGCGGCCCGGCCGCCAACGAAATGATGTCGGCTCTCGCCAGCTACAAGTTGGACAGCCGCCTATATGCAAATGCCCTCAATCACATCGACAACTTTGACGGCAATGCCGTGCGCGAGAAGAGTACGCTTTACCTTATGCTCTTTGTGGCAACGGGGGCGCTCGCCGACCCCATCCAAGGCGTGGCTACCGTCGAGCGCTTTTGCGACAGCAAGACAGGCGGGCACTTTGGCACCACCGAAACTACCGTCGGACGTGGCTTTACTGGCAGCCTGGAGCAGCCGCGCACCGTCGCCCCCAACCTCGGTCTGCTCAGGACACATGCCGACAACTGCGTTGACATGCAGATCCACCCCCTTACGCGTGACCCGCGCGGCACGGTAATTGGGTCCTTGCCCAAAACCTCGCCCAGCATCACCGATGTAGGCGCCGACGCATCGCGCGAGCATCTCCGCATTTGGCTCGAAGGCGGACGCTGGTACGCCCAGGGCCTTGGGTCGACCAACGGCACAGTGCTCGAATCGGGTGCAGGCGACGGCGATATTGTGATTGAGCCGCCGCGCGACCAACGCGAGCCCGGCAAGATCTATCCCCCGGTGGAAATCGAAAACAGCGACAGGCTCCATCTGGGTCTCTATACGACATTCCTTGTCATTGTGGACTAGCGCGGACGGCGATCGAAAGACGGCCGCCGTCCGTCTTTTGTCTTCTACCTTCTGCGTCGTAAACGACAATACTCAGCGGTATACGTGGGCAGTGCGGTTATCATGGTACTTTACCGATATCCGCACTGCTCACGTATACGCGCGGCAACCCATGCCAGACAAAGGAACGCCATGGATACTACCGATAGCGCCTATGGCGACAAACTCATCCGTCTCGACACGTTCGATACCGCCGTGGCAGTCGACCCCAGTGCCGAGGACGACGCCAAGCGCCGGTTTATGACGCTTATTCTTCAGACGGCATACCGTGACGGCGGCAATATCGGGCACGTGCTGCGCGCGACCAACACGAGCGGCGAGGTCTTTGCCGTCAAGCTGCTCAAGGACAACGCCATCCTTTCCGACCAGACGCCCGATCGCTCTGCCGAGCAAGCGGCTGCGCACCTGGCCAGCACCGCCGCGCTGTTCGAGGAGTACCGTCATCTGTGTACCGTCTCGCACCTGCGCGGATTTCCGCGCGTCTATGGCTACGGATCGTGCGAGAACGACCCGCTCATCCTCATGGAGTGGGTCGAGGGCACCTCGCTCAAGCAGGCGCTGCCCTTGCTTCCGCACGACGCCTCGGGCGGGCTGACCACCCAGATGGTCGCCGCCGTCGGAAACGCCGTACTTCGCGCGCTCTTGATGACCCAAGGCCTCGTGAATCCGGTCATCCATCGCGACCTGTCGCCTGCCAATATCATGTTCCGCACCACCAGCCGAACGCTCGAGCAGCAGATTGCCGATTGCTCCTTTGACCCCTGCCTCATCGACATGGGCTCCGCGACCATGGCCCTCGGCGACGACACGATCACCCGGCGCGCCGACATCTGGCGCTTTGCCACGCCCGCATACGCCGCGCCCGAAATGCTCACGCAGGATATCGAAGGCATCGCGGCCCTTCGCCGCTCGCCCGCGATCGACGTCTATGCGCTTTCGAGCATTCTGTACCAGCTCTACAGCGGTCGCAAGCCGTTCGATGTTGAGTCGACGGGTGCCGCGGCGACCGGCTCGTTCTACCTCATAAAGACCAAGACCAAGCCGGCGCCGCTCGAGCCGCGCTGCGAGGGCGACAAAGCGCTTGTCCAGATCATCATGAAAGGCATTTCGGTCGAACAGGGCGATCGCCCTACCGAGCAGCAGATGCTCGAGGTGCTCTCGACATACCTCCCCGCTGCAGAATCTGAGGACCGCGAGGGTGCAGGAGACGAGGCCGCAATTGATATCGATTCTGGCACGCACCTTAAGGTCGACGTCGCCGGCGAGCGCGCGCGAGAGATCCTGGAGCAGGCCCGGCACGACGCCATGACCCGCCGTCGCTTTATTATCGGCGGCGTCGTTGCGGTCGTTGCGGGGCTCGGCGTCGTTGGCGCGGCAACCCATGGCTTTGGCATCCCCGACTACCTGGACGGCATCCGCGGTTCGCTTGACGACTACACTTGGGACCAGCTGCAGGAGATTTCGCTCAAGATTAAGGCCGCCGAGACCCGTAGCGAGGCACGCGAGATTGCCAAGCGCTACCACCTGCTCGACGCTGATGGGCATATCCCCTATCCGTGCACTAAGCGTGTGAAGCTCGCCAACGGGCTGGAGGTCGGCGCTCAGCTTGTGGGCATCCGCCACGACGAACTTCTGGACGGTACAGGCAAGGCCGGACTGACGTTTATGTTCGATGCGGGTATTGCCGAGCGCAACGCTGCGGCTGAACCGCCGAGCGCCGGCTGGGCAGATTGCGAGCTGCGGGAATGGCTCAACGGCGACGGCCTTAAGCTGCTGCCCAACGAGTTGCGCGCACTCATCAAATCCGTCAAAAAGATCTCAAATAACGTTGGCGCCGCCAACAGTGCATCGTGTCTGAGCGAGTTGCCCGCAACCCTTTGGCTGCCCGCCATGGTCGAGCTGTGCGGTACGCAACCGCCCGATTCGTTTGCCGAGGACTATCACTACCTGGCAGACATCTACAACGGCGAGGGCAAGGAGTACCAACTCTTCCGCGAGCTCAAGGTGAGCCCGTATTCCACGAACGAGACGATGGTCCGCCAGTGGAAGGGCAAGGACACTTGTTGGTGGGAGCGCACGGTGAGCCCCGACACATCGGAGAGCGAAGGCACGCTCTATATGAACCGCGTGGGGCACGACGGCGACGTCTTTACGTACGCAACGCCTGCGGAAAAGCCAAGCAAGCGAACCTGCGTGATCCCCGGGTTCTGCATCTAGGGAGCGGGCGTCTTGCCGTGACGGGACCCCTCCCCGGCAATTGTCTCGTTCTGTAACACTAGCTCGGCAGATACAGATCTAGATGTTACAGAACGAGACAAAACCCAACCCCGCGAGACAACATCTCAATCTGTAACAGTAAGGGGTCAAAAAACTCTCTAGATGTTACAGATCAAGACATTTGAGTTGACCGCGGACGCTCTGTCTCGATCTGTAACAGTTAGAGGTCATATTTGCTGCTAGATGTTACAGATTGAGACATTAAGTTTCCCGTCAACTGTTTGTCTAAATCTGTAACAGTTACGGCTCAAAAACCGGTTCAGACGTTACAGATTGAGATGTTTGGCAGAGACGGCCACCGATTGAGCAGCCGCCCTCATCTGTAATGAAAAGTCATACATTCCAACTATTACTGGACACCCCCAGGGGGTATGGGTGTATAGTATCGGCAGGTTAACAATTCCAACACCGAACTACAGAAAGGAGAAGCCATGGCTCAAGATAAGTTCGACGTGGGCGGCATGACATGCGCCGCCTGCCAGGCGCACGTGGACCGCGCCGTAAGCAAACTCGACGGCGTCCAAAGCGTCGCGGTCAACCTACTCGCTGGTTCCATGATGGTCGACTATGACCCCGCGCAGGTCTCCCCCGAGGATATCTGCACCGCCGTCGACCGCGCGGGCTACTCGGCCTCGCCCGTCGATGCGGGCACCGGCGCCGCTGGCTCAAACGGCAGCGTGCAAGCCAGGTCCGGCGCCGCCCATATGGAGTCGCCTACCAAAAAGCTGGAGGCCGCCGCTTCCGCCATGCGCACCCGCCTCATCGTCTCGATCGTATTCCTCATCCCACTGTTCTACATAGGCATGGGGCACATGCTCGGTTGGCCGCTACCCGGCATTTTCACCGACCATACCCACAGCATGACGCTCGCGCTCACCGAGCTCGTCCTGCTCATCCCCATCGTCTACGTCAACGACGCGTACTTTATCAACGGGTTTAAGTCGCTCGTGCACGGCGCGCCCACCATGGACGCCCTCATCGCCGTCGGTGCCACCGCTTCCATTGCCTGGTCGCTCTACGCCATGTTCATCATGGCCGACCAGCTGGCCACAGGTCAGGTGCACGAGGCCATGATGACGGGTATGAGCAACCTGTACTTTGAGAGCGCCGGTACAATTCTGTCGCTCGTCACCGTGGGCAAATACCTCGAGACACGCAGCAAATCCAAAACCGGCGGCGCCATCGAGGCGCTCATCGACTTGGCACCCAAGACTGCGACCGTCGTTGCCGACGACGGCACCGAAACCACCGTCGACGTCGACAGTATCCTTCCCGGCCAGGTCCTGCGCGTGCGCCCCGGAGAGTCCATCCCCGTCGATGGCGTGGTGCTCGAGGGCAGCTCGGCCGTGGACGAGAGTGCGCTCACCGGCGAGTCCATCCCCGTGGAAAAGACCGCCAGCGACACCGTCAGCGCCGCCACCGTCAACCGTACCGGTTCGTTTACCTTCCGCGCCACGCGTGTGGGCGCCGACACGTCGCTCGCCAAGATTATCCAGCTCGTCGAGGACGCCAACGCCACCAAGGCGCCCATCGCCCGCATGGCCGACAAGGTCGCCGGCGTGTTCGTGCCCGTGGTGTTTGTAATCTCTGCCGTAACTTTTGTGGCGTGGATGGTGCTGACTGGAAGCATCAACGAAGCGCTTACCTCCGCCGTGGCTGTGCTGGTGATCAGTTGTCCGTGCGCGCTGGGCCTGGCCACGCCCGTCGCCATTATGGTTGGCACCGGCAAGGGCGCCGAAATGGGCATTCTGTTCAAGAGCGCCGAGGCGCTGGAGAACCTGCGCAGCGTGGGCACCGTGGTGCTCGATAAGACGGGCACCGTCACCCGCGGCAAGCCTGCCGTGACCGATATCGTGGTAGCCACGCGCGCTGACGGCTCGCCCGCCATGAGCGAAAAGGCGCTGCTCAAGCTGGCCGCCGCGCTGGAGCGCTCGAGCGAGCACCCGCTGGCAGAGGCGATTATGGCCGAGTGCGAGGCGCGCGGAATTGTCGCGCGCATGGTCGAGGACTTTGCCGCCGTGCCCGGACGAGGCGTTACGGCACGCGAGGGGCAGAATGTCATCGCAGCCGGCAACGTGCGCCTGATGGACGAGCTGGGCGTTACCGTGCCCGCGGGTCTTGCCGAGCAATTTGCCGCCGAAGGCAAGACGCCGCTGTTCTTTGCCAAGAACGGCGAGCTTGTCGGCACCATCGCCGTGGCTGACGAGGTCAAAGAGACGAGCGCCGAGGCCATCGCTGCGCTCCGCAAGCTCGGCGTCGACGTGCGCATGCTCACCGGCGACAACCGCGTGACGGCCGAGGCCATCGCCCGCCGCGTGGGCCTCGACCGTGCGCAGGTCATCGCCGACGTCCTCCCCGCCGACAAGGAGCGCCACGTGCGCGAACTGCAGGATTCGGGCGGCAAGGTCGCCATGGTGGGCGACGGCATCAACGACTCCCCCGCCCTGGCGCGCGCCGACGTGGGCCTTGCCATCGGCACCGGTGCCGACATCGCCAAGGAAGGCGCCGACGTGGTGCTCATGCGCAGCGACCTTATGGATGTTGCGCGTGCCATCGAGCTTTCGCGCGCCACGATCCGCAACATCAAGCAGGACCTGTTCTGGGCGCTGTTCTACAACGGCATCGGCATCCCACTCGCCGCAGGCGTGTTCTTCCCCCTCACCGGCTGGCAACTCTCGCCGATGTTTGGTGCCGCCGCGATGAGCCTGTCGAGCGTCTGCGTCGTGACCAACGCTTTGCGCCTGCGAACCTTTAAGCCCAAAGTGGCAAAATAGGCTCACCATTAAGTCCATTTATAACGGGTTTTCCAGGTGCCCGAGATTGACCTGAAAGAGGAGCGACGCGTACTTTGGTACGCGAGCGACGGCTTGAAGGTCAAGGTCGGGTGCCTGGGAAAGCCGACACAACAGAGAGGAATACCCATGCGTTACACAATCAAGACTTCCGGCCTCATGTGCGGCCACTGCGACGCCACCGTCGAGACGGCGTTGCTCAACGTTGTCGGCGTGACCGACGCCGACGCCGACCACGAGACCCAGACCGTCCAGGTTGAGTGCGCCGACACCGTGACCGCCGAGCAGCTCGCTGCCGCCGTCGAGGGCGCCGGCGAGAAGTTCCACGCCCTGTCCGTAACCGCCGCGTAACGACTCACGCGCACCCCGACCAGAAACGAGGACCCGCCATGATGGCAGACCACAAATCGGTGACCCGCATGCTCAAGACGGCACGCGGCCAGATCGACGGCATCTTGCGGATGGTCGATGAGGACCGTTACTGCGTCGATATTTCCACGCAGCTCATGGCCACGCAGGCGCTCATTGCGCGCATCAACGCCGACGTGCTCAAAGCGCATATCGAGGGCTGCGTGACTTCGGCAATCGAATCGGGCGACGAAGACCTCAAAGCCGCCAAGCTCGCCGAGATCAAACGCGTCGTCGACAAGCTCTCCAAGTAATTGGGGACATTGAGGGCAGGCTTCTTTGCACCATCTTGGTGTATCGGGGACAGGTATGTTTGCACCACATTGGCGCAGATTAACCTGTCCCCCTTGCACTAAATCGGGTATAAAGGCGTGCAGCATATCGAACGAAAGGCAATTTGCATGAATGACTTTATGAAGGGTCGTAATGGTGCCGATGAACTCACCATCGTGATGGGTTTTGCCGGCATCGTCATCGCGATGATCGGATCGATAGCCCGCATCCAGTGGCTCAGCTGGATTGCCATCGCCGTAATCGTGATTGGCGTGCTGCGCGGCCTGTCCAAAAATATCGATGCACGTCGCAAGGAGAACGAGGCCTTTGTCGCCGCGACCGCCAATGTTCCCGGCTTGGGCAAGTTCGTCGCCAGCTTGGGCGGCGGCGCTGCAGCGGCCAGCACCTCACGCGCAGCCGGCAGCACCTCACGCGCAGCCGGCAGCAGTAAGGAAGACTTTGAGCGTGCCAAGCGCACGGCAAAGAAGATGTGGAAGGGCCGCAAGACCACGGCATACCTCAAGTGCCCCAACTGCGGCCAGATGCTGTCCGTCCCCAAGGGCAAGGGCAAGATCCGCGTCACCTGCCCCAAGTGCCACGCCAAGATGGAAACCCGCTCCTAGCCGCTACACCATAGGACAAAATAAAAGCCGAGGCCTCGTGTTGAGACCTCGGCTTTTTGCATGGAGCGACATCATTCGATGAAGCTATCGCCCCGTCACGCCAGTGCTTACACTACGCCGTCGCGAGCGAGCTCCTCTGCCAGGGCTTCTGCCGGCATGGCCATAATCGCGTCGAGCTCGGCGTAAACCTCGGGAATACGCTTCACCTTGAGTTTGCGCACCAGATCACCACGGCACATCACGTACGTCGGCTCACGCAGTGCGCACAGATCATCGAGCGGGTTCTTGCGCGTTACCAAGATATCGGCAGCCTTGCCGCACTCGATCGTACCGGTCTCGCCGCCCAGCCCCAGCAGCTCGGCATTGACCTGCGTGGCCGTATGCAGCGCAAAGGCATTGCTCACGCCCACGTACTTGGCAAAATAGGCTACCTCGCGCCACATGTCATACTGCGTCACGAACGGGCAGCTCGAGTCCGTGCCCAGGCCCACCTTAACGCCAGCTTCCAGCGCCGCACGGGCGCTCTCGATGATGCCCGAACACACAATGTCGCCGTTCTTCTTTTGCGTGTCGGTCGAATGGGTCTTCTCCGGATCGAGCAGCACAAACGGCAGCGCGGGGCTGATAGTGCAGGTAACGCTGGGCGCACGCCCCTCAAGCTGCGTGCCCGCGGCGCCGCGGTACAGTTCCAAGATCTCGGGAGTCATCGGGGCACCGTGCTCGATCGTATCGACGCCGGCCTCAAGCGCGGCCTTCACGCCCTCGGTGCTCTCGACATGAGCCATAACCGGCAGGCCCACCTCGTGCGCGGCCTTGCACGCCGCCGCGGCAACCTCGACCGGCATGCGCAGCACGCCCGGCTCACCTACTTCGGTCGCGTCGAACACGCCGCCCGTCACGAACAGCTTGATGACGTCGGCACCGCGCGCATACAAGTCACGCACTTGTTCGGCCGCCTCATCGGGGGTATCGGCGACCTGCGCGAACAGCCCCGCACCGTGACCGCCCGGCACCGTGACACCCGTTCCCGGCGCCACCAGACGCGGACCCTGATACTTGCCGGCGTCGATAGCGTTGCGCACGGCGATATCGGCAAACAGCGGGTCACCCGCACCGCGCACCGTGGTCACGCCGCTTGCCAACTGCTGCTGGGCGCTGCCTTTGAGGATGTGGCGGACGATGGCGCGGCCCACGGGATTATCGAGCTTCTTCATAAGTGCGCCCGCATCGCCGGCCGAGACAGGCTTGCCCGAGCCGCACAGGTGCACATGCATATTGATGAGGCCGGGCATGAGGTACGCGCCGGCCAGGTCGATGACCTCGGCACCTGCAGGCGCCTGCGCCACAGCACTCGGCCCCACCCACGTGATGACACCGCGCTCAACGGCCACGGCCATATCGGGTTGCGGCTCCATATGCTCCGAGCCATCCAGAATGGTCGCATTGATAAACAACGTGGAACGATCGGCAGTCGCCATATCGAGCTCCTCCCTCTCAGAAAACTTCAACATTTGTCCATTATCACCTAATGCAGCGAACTAAAGTCAAACATATCGGTTAACGGAGGGAAGAGAAGGTCGTGAGGATGAACAGACCAGTGCAGCGATGCTCCGGTCGTTCCAGCAAAACGTCTTGATCTGTAACAGATAGACCGTCTTTAACCTTCCAAATGTTACAGATCGAGATCTTTCGGCACTGCGTCCAACCTTTGTCTCAATCTGTAACAGTTGGGTCGAATTTTGGCCGTTAGATGTTACAGATCGAGATATTCTCCAGCCCCGTCGTCAAACGTCTAAATCTGTAACAGATAGACAGGTTTTCGGCCTCTAGATGTTACAGATTGAGATCTTTTAGCGGTAGCCAACCTTCCGTCTCAATCTGTAACAGTTACGAGGCCAAACGGTCCCTTGTTGTTACAGATTGAGACAAACTCGGCAGGAACAACCACCTCCGCGTCAGTTGCACCCCTTAGCGCCCATACCACTGGCGCTTCCATCCCTCAGCCAAATCGGTCCGCTGCGAAATACCCGCCAGCCTCATCTTTTCAGCCAGCTTCCCTGGATTCTTGAGTTCATCAAACGTAAACCGAAGCACCTTGTGCCCGAGCATTGTCAGATGAGATTCCCGCTGACGCTCTGTCACGAATGGGTCGACCGACTCCCGACCCTCGCCGTTCTGCAAGGTATACTTCCCCTTTCCGTCGAGCTCGCCGATGACACATGTTCCGTCCTCGAGCCGCCAAAAATAGTCGACACGAAACACTTGGCTCGGATCGAGCGGGTCGCGAAACTCCACCTGCAACTCTGGCACCGGAAAACCGTATGCAATAAAGAACGCCCGAAAACGAGACTCGCCGCCGTTTTCGGACAGCCCGTCCGCATACGACGCGATCACCTGCGCTCTGCGATACCCTCGTCTGCCCTCGCAATCGGAGCGGAGGCGCTCGCACAGACCATCGCGCGATACGCCTCTTGCCCTCAATGCAGAATCGGCAATCGCCAACCCGTACGAAAACGGCGCGCGCAGCAGGCAATCCTCCACCGTGCGCCAAAACGACGTCACCTGCACGCCGTCAACTTGTTCAAGTGCGCCCGCCGCTTGCGGACGCAACAGCCGACATCCTGCGCTCAGCGGCACCGAGCAACCTGTCTTAACAAGATATCGTGACCCAAGCAGATCATTCGGCACCTCCAGACCCCACAAAAGCGCCGCGTCATAGCCCCAAAACGCCCAATCGGGATGAAATTCCGCAAGCCCTTTGATGGTCCGCAGTGCTCGCTCCGCCGGTGTCAACGTATCCCAATCATGTTGAAAGCAGAACAAATACGGCTCGGGCTCCGCAATATCATCGGTTCCCACATGACGCCGCAGCCACATGAGCTCGGCATTGCCGTGCGTCACAAGCAGCACGCCTTGTTCAGCCGCCTCCGTGAGCCGCGCGAGCATCCTATTCCGCGCCAACGTGTTGCGAGTCGCATGCTTGTGTTTGAAAACGGTATTAGACACTTCCATCACCACCACATCGGACAAATGGACCATCGCCACCGTTGCCTCCGCTGACAAATGTCTTGATCTGTAACAGGAAGACAGTCTTTGGGCCTCTAGTTGTTACAGATCGAGATTTTCAGTCGTGCGTCCAACCTTTGTCTCAATCTGTAACAGATAGGTCGAATTATGGCCTGTAGATGTTACAGATTGAGACATTCCCCCAACCAGGTGCCAAACGTCTCGATCTGTAACAGTTAGACGTTCTCCAGGCCCCTAAACGTTACAGATTTAGACAAATCAGCAGCGCCCAAGCATTCGTCTTGATCTGTAACAGGTAGACCGGTTTTTTTGTCCCTAAACGTTACAGATCGAGACATAAAGACAGAAGGCAAGGCAGGACAACGCCAGGTCCATCCCCTACTCCCACTCCTGCTCGTAGATGTTGAGCGACTTTACGTACCGCCCCTGGGCGCCCATGATGTCGCGGACCAGACGCAAGAAGAAGCTGATGCACGAGGTGTCAAAGCCATCCTGCAGGTCCTCCGGATGCACCGCACCAGGCCCATCGACCGCCGTGTCACTCAGGCGTGCGATGTCATACAGATAGAGTTGTCCCGCCGTCAGCCAGACATCGTCGACGCAGGCGAGGCGCACCGCAATCGCTCCGTCGCTCCAATGCTCCTTTTGCACGATATGCGGGTCGTAGACATCAAAGCGACGGTCGGTGCGCGTATCCTTCAGCGCAACCATGCCGTTCGCAGGATCCTTGTCCAAAATGCCAAAGCGCGAGAAATACTGTGTGTCGCGTACCTGCTCGAGCCGCTTGAGCGAGGCAGGCGAAAGCAATGTCGGCGGCTCTTCAACATACAGCTCGAGCAACGTCTTGCCATGGCGATAGGGGCGCTCGAAGAGCAGCCAATCGGTAAATGCCATGTTGTAGGCCATGATTTCGTTTTGCGAAGGCTCGGTGCAATAGCTGAGCCACGGGTCGACAATGATCTCGAACTGTTCACGCGCCGGCTCCAAAAACTGGAACTTCCGCAGCATCCAAAAATGGGCCATGTCGGCAATATCGTTGCCGACGGCTTCGGCCAGCTGCGCTCGATCTAAAGCGTGATCAGTCATGGCATCCTCCTCAAACTGATGGACCTCAATTTGAGCTTACGAGGAGGGTGGGCAGCCACGACCAGCGCGGGCAAAATAGGCCTCCGGCTGCAAACCAGATGCTGACCAAACACTTGACGAAAAGCTTGACCGAAAATGCGCACTGGAACAAAACCGCAGGTAAACATAGGCGGCCAACCCGCCCTTTTGAGCCAAGCGCCCCCGGCCACCACAGAAACAGCAGAGCACCACAGCTCAAGAAGACGCCGAATGGACACTCGCGCGTCGACAAACGAACGAACCGCTCGCAAAGAGTGTCCCCAACGACTAGACAAAAATGACCAGTCATTGGGGACGTTCTTAAATGACTACTTTACAGCTCCAGCGCGTCGGCGACTTCGGCAGCGCAGGCCAGGGCATCGGCCATAGCGTTCACCACGAGCGAGCTGCCGTTACGAGCATCACCCGCCACATACACCGGTGCGGCATCCGCGGAGACGCCGTCGACACGTGCCGCGAGGTGCGAGCCCTCGGCAGCCATCACAGGCAGCGGACGACCAGCGGTGGCAACAGGCACGCCTACCGCATCGAACACGCCATGCTCGGGACCCGTAAAGCCGCAGGCGATGAGCACCAGCTGGGCCGGCACCTCGTGCTCGGAACCTGCAATGCGTTCGGGCTTTCCCGCCGACCAGTCCAGATCGACCACGCGCAGACCCGCGGCCGCACCCTTCTTGTCCAGCAGCACCTCGAGCGTATCCACGCCCCAGGCACGCATCTCGCCGCCCATCGCAGCGATAGCCTCCTGCTGGCCGTAGTCGGTCTTCTTAACGTTGGGCCACTGCGGCCAGGGGTTGCTCGCCGCGCGCTTATCGGGCGCAGCCGGCAAGAACTCAAACTGGCGCACGCTGCGCGCACCCTGACGTACCGCGGTGCCCACGCAGTCGTTACCGGTATCGCCGCCGCCAATGACGACGACGTCCAGGCCACGTGCATCGATGACAGGCTCGCCGCCATCGAGCACCGAGACGGTCGAAGCCGTCAGGTAGTCCACGGCATACACCACGCCCGGGGCATCAATGTTCGCAGCCGAAAGCCCACGCGGAGCACGGGCGCCGGCAGCCACCACGACGGCGTCAAAGTCGTCGAGCTTGGCGGTAACCTTGGGATCGCTCACGTCGGCACCCAGCTCGAACACAATGCCCAGCTCGCGCATGAGTGCCACGCGACGCTCGACCACAGACTTCTCGAGCTTCATGTTGGGAATGCCGTACATGAGCAGGCCGCCCGGGCGGTCGTCACGCTCAAATACCGTCACACGGGCACCGCGACGTGCAAGCTCCCATGCAACCACCAGGCCAGCCGGGCCAGAGCCAATCACAGCGACCGTGGGTGCATCCTCCCCTGCCGGCTCAAAGCGGCGCGGACCGCCATTTGCCCACTCATGGTCGCTGATCGCACGCTCGTTGTCATGGATCGTCGTGGGTTGGCCATCGACCGAACCCAGGTTGCACGCGGCCTCGCACAACGCCGGGCACACGCGACTCGTAAACTCGGGCATGGGCGAGGTGAGCGACAGTCGCTCGGCAGCCTCATCCCAGCGGCCGCGGTACACCAGCTCATTCCACTCGGGAATCAGGTTGTGCAGCGGGCAGCCGCTCAGGCGTGCCTTGCCAAAGCTCGCGCCCATCTGGCAAAACGCCACGCCGCACATCATGCAGCGGCTCGCCTGGGCACGGCGCGCATCGTCGTCGAGCTCCACGAACAGCGGATCGAAATCGCGGCTGCGCTCCTCCACGGGGCGCAACTCATGGGCCACGCGATCGATATCAAGAAAAGCACCTGGCTTACCCATGGCACTTACGCCTCCTTCTTGGTCGAAGCAAAAGGGCTGGCAGCCACGGGCACAGCACCCGCAGTACCGCCCGCGACATCAAAGCGAGCGACATCCGCGGCGCTCGCGCGACCGGTCACAATGTCAAACGCCAGCTCCTCAGCCTGCGCATGCGTCTTACCGATGGCCTCGGCGGCGGCGACAATCGCCAGCACGCGCTCGTACTCGGTCGGAATGACCTTCACAAAGTGTTTGCTCATCGTCTCAAAGCTGTAGAGTAGCTTAATGC
>DYAA01000079.1 GCA_019419405.1 Collinsella sp.
GGCCACGCCGGCGATGGCAGAGCCGTCATCGGGCCTGACCTCGCGCACCGTATAGGTGAAGGTCTTGGCGCGCACGCGCTTGCCGCCGACCTCGGCGAACCCGGCGTCCTTGATGTCATCGAGCGTGTAGCGGATGGGGCCGAAGTCGAAGGCGATCCTATCGCCCGCCTTGGTGCCGGCGGCGGCCGTCACACTGACGGTCTTGGAGCCGTCGGCAGAGCCCTCGGGCATGGGAGCGCCGCCCTCGCCCGCGAGCGTGAACTGGAAGCTATCGCCCTCCGCCCAGTCGCGGCCCTCGAGCGTCTTGGTGAAGAGTCCCGCGGTGGAGACGTCCCTGCCCTCGGTGGCCGTTCCGTACGTGTTGGTGAACGCGACGGTCGCGCCGTCCTCGGTCACGGCGCCTTCGGCCTTGAAGCCGTCAGCCCCGTTAACCGCGGTCGTGTAGCCCTCGGCGGCATCCTCGGTCACGGTATAGTGCGCGCCCACGGGTAGGCCGGCGACGGTCCTCTCCCCGCCGTCCTTGAGCGTGAAGGTCGCCTTGCCGTCCGTAAACGTCACGGCGTGCTCGCCCTTGCCGAAGGTGCCGGAGACGCGCTCGCCGTCCCCGTCGGCCAGCGCGACCGTGAAGCCGAACTCGCGCTGGCTATCGCCGCCGACGACCGTCTTCTTGACGGTGAGGCTGCCCCCGCGGGGCACGCTGTTGTGGGTCGTGTTGGTCTGCGACTCGTTCTCGCCCACCTTGACCGTTGCGGTGTTGGCGATGTCGTCGACCACGGCGGCTTCGGCGGAGACCTTCACGTCGAAGCTGAGCGTGCCCGTGGCGCCCGCAGCCTGCTCGCCGAGCGACCAGGTAAGGGTGCGCGTCGCGGCGTCGTAGGCGGCACCGTCGGCAGAACCCTCAACATAGTTAACGCCCTTGGGCAGGACATCGGTCACCGTCACGTCGGCCGCCTGCGCGGCGCCCCTGTCGTCGACGCTGTTATTGGCCCAGCCGATGGTATAGGTGAGGGTATCGCCCACGCCCACCGGTTTGCCATCCACATCGACCTTGGCGCCCGAGGCGTCCGCCTTGGTGACGGTCTTGGTGTTGTCGTGCGGCGTGAAGGTGTTGGTGAAAGTCTTCTTGCCCCGTTCGTTGGAGATCTCGGCCTTAAGGCCGGCGCCAGTCTGAGTCACCGTGATGTCGAAGGCGTAGGCGTGCGCATCGTCCTCAATCAGGACATCGCCGCTTGCTTTCTCGGTCACGGTCGCGTGGTAGGTGCCCAGATTGGTGAAGCTGAGCTCGCCAAAGGAAACCTTGCCGTCCTTGTCATTCTTCGCCTCGATTGGGTAGCCCTCGAGAACATTGCCCGCACCGTCGGTGAGGGAGAGCTCAAAGACGAACTCCCCCTCTTGGAGGCCGGGCTTGCGGCCGCCCGCGAGCACCTTGGTGAGCTCGGAGACGGACGCCGTGGCGGGGGCGGGGTCGAAGGTGTTGGTGAAGGCGGCGAAGGAGACCTGGTCTGCCGCGATGGAGCCCTCGGCCTTGGAGCCCTCGGCTCCGTTCACCGCAGCCTTGTAGCCAGCGGCGGCGCGCTCGGTCACCGTGTAGGCAGTTCCCGCGGGCAGCCCCGTGATCCTCGCCGTCTGGCCATCTTTGAGCTTGAGGGTCGCCTTGCCGTCCTCGAACGTCGCGTCACCGTAGGTGCCGGACACTTTGCGGCCCGCGGCATCGGTGGCCTCGACCGCAAACTCAAATGTCTTGTCCGCGTCGACCGCCAGGCCCTCGCGCGCCGCGACGGTCTTGGAGACGTCGAGCTCGCCCGTCTTCACAGTGTTGGTCACGGTGAAGCCGCGCTCGGCGTCGCCGGTGACCTTCGAGCTGTAGCCCTCGACGGGCACCTCGGCCACGGTGTAGGCGATCACGGAGCCGGACTTGGAGTACTTGGCCAGGCCCTCGAAGGAGTGCTTCCAGCTATTGGACTTCGACAGCTCGGCCGACTCGCCGGCGTCCTTCCCGTCGGCGAGCAGGCGCACGGTGGCCCTCTCGGCCGCCGGGCCGACCCACTTCTTCTCGACGGGCACCGAGACCTTGGCCGTGGAGGTGTTGGTCACGGTGAAGCCGCGCTCGGCGTCGCCGGAGACCTTGGAGCTGTAGCCCTCGACGGCGTCCTCGGCCACGGTGTAGGCGACCTCGGAGCCGGAAGCATCACGCTGCGGCAGGTTGGAGAAGACGCCCTCCCAGCCGTCAGACTCGCTCAGGGTGATCGAATCGATGACGGTATCGCCGTTCTTGAGATTTACTTTGACCTTATTAGGATGGGGGATCTTAGGGTTCCCCCAGACCTTTTTGATGCGAATGTCGATGTTCTCGGACTTGCCGATGACGACACCGCCGTTGGCGCCGATGCCGCCTCCCAACGGCGCCGTATTGCCAGAGATCGTCAGCGACGTCTGACCGCCGCCGAGGTTATACACATCCTCGCTCATCACAGATTTAAGCGCGACGTTCGGCGTGGCGTCGGTAAAGGACAGGGGCTCGCCGTTGTCACCATCGGGCGTAAATCGCGGGATTTCGGGGTTTGTTGCCGCAGTGGTGCCCTCGGGGTTAAACAGTCCACCGTCTCTGTACCAGCTGACCTTTCCGCCGCCCGGAGCGCGGTTGGCCAAGGTCAGTTTGTATTTGGCGTCTTTGGCGCCGGTGAAGACGAAGTCGTCTCCCGCCTCGTCAGCCGTGTTCTTGGCGATCAGGCCGCCGTCCTGGACGTAGACCTTGGCATCTCCGGTCGGGCAGAACCACATGCCGCCGCCCTGTTTATCCGCATGGTTATCAACAACGCAAGCGTTTTCGATATGGAGCGTACTATAGCCAAGATACTCGTTGCCTTCGCTATACACGCCGCCGCCCATGCTCCAAGCAGTATTACCCTCGATCTTGCCCGCGCTGAGCGTGACGTCATTCGAATAGGTATAGACACCTCCACCGGCGGAAGCGGAGTTGCCAGATATGGACCCGCCCTGCATGATGAAAGCAGTATTCCCCTTTTCGCTATTCTGACAGCCCGGGTCGACCACACACACTCCGCCGCCTTTGCCTTTGCCAGACGCAACGTTGTTCTCAATCTTTCCACCCGTCATGGTGAACTCGGCGTTGCCCTCAATGTGAACTGCTCCAGAGGGATCGAGGGAACCCGCCTCCAGTTTACTGCTCCTGTTGCCGGAAATCTGACCACCAGTCATCGTGAACTTGGCTCTTTGGCTATCGCCCTCCCCCTCGCTGTAGGCAAGGACCGCGCTGCCTCGATAGCCGCTGTTGCCCTCGATGCTGCCTCCACTCATGTCAAAGCGGGCATTGCCCATCAACATGACGCCAGAAGATGTGAGGTGATAGCCGTTAGTGTCTCCGGTAACGACGATTCCGTTCTTACGGATAACGCCGCCCTTCATGACAACATGAGCGCCGTCCTTCGCGTGGACAGCGCCGCAATACGCATCCTTAAGTTCGCACTGCTCGATAACGCCGCCCGTCATGGTAAGCGAAGCCTTGTCTCCCGACACGTCAACGACACCAGTATTGACGCTGCTCGCAGTACCGTCGCACACAACGGCCTCGTCAGAGAGCACAACTGCTCCCTTGCTAGAAATAATGGCGCCCTTGTTGTAGCGACCACTCAGGGACACGTTCCCCGACAGCTCGAGGGATGCCCCCTCGGCAACATTGACCAGTACGGAGAAGCCGCTTTTCTTTGCCAAGATGGCATAGGGCTCATCCGACGTGATCTTAATCATCTTCCCGACAGGAATCGTGAGCGTGGAGTCAAGCTTCACGTGCTTTTTCAGGGTGATGACGGTTTCCTCGCCATCGGGGGCCTCGTTGACCAGCTTCTGAAGGGTCTTGGTGCTGTCATCGCTCACGGTACCGCCGACGCCGTCATCGATGGACTCGCGCGTGTAGACGATATCGACGCCAGAGGACGGGAGGTTCCCCGAGCCTTTGATGTCGTCCATGCTGTTTTCGATTGTGATCTTTTTAACCGTGCTGCCTTCAAACATATCCGAGGGTATTTTGGTGAGGCCGCGCCCGATCGTCACATCCTTCACGCCATCTACGCCCGAGAAGGCTGCCGTGCCAACGGAAGTCACGGAATCCGGAATGGAAAACTGCTCCGGCAGCGTGCCGCCATAGAAGGCGTAGTTGCCAATTTTCTCAAGTGTCTCGGGAAGTTGGACGACGACGTTGCTCCAGATAAAGGCCCAGTCACCGATACTCTTCAGGTTGTCGCAAAGCCCCACGATCTTAACCGGCGTATAGCAAAACGCATAGCCCGGAATGCTCTGAAGCGAGGACAGGTCCACGGACGCCCGCAGTTTTTTGCACTCGCGAAAAGCCCCGCTGCCCATCTTTGTTACCTTGCCTAGATTTGGCACGCTCACCAGGCTGGCACACCCCTGGAAAGCAGAGGATCCGATGCTCGTCAATGTGCCCGGGAAATCGATGCCGGTCAAACTCGAGCAATCCTGAAACGCCCCATCCCCGATGGACTCGATTTCGCTCAGTGCGGTGACGGACGTTAGAGAGGTGCATCCGTCAAACATGTGCGAGGGGATCTTGGTAACCGAAGCGGGCAACGACACGCTTGTCAGAGACGTGCAGCCTTCGAACACGCCCGTTATGGTGTCGTCGAAGGCGACATCTTTTGGAAACTCGATGCTTGTGAGGGCCGTAGCCCCCTCGAAGGCGCCCGAGCCCGAAATCATTTTGAGGGTGGAGGGGAGATCGATCTCCGAAAGGCTGCTGCAGCCATTGACCATCATGTTGGCGCTAATCTTCTCGACGCCCTCATCGAAATAGAGCTTTTCGAGCGAGCGGGCGTTTTGCAGCGTGCAACTGAAGTCCTTGATGGAGCCAGGGATATGGAGCTCCTTGACCTTTACGAACTTCCGGAAATTCCATCCGTACATTTTTTCGAGCGTGTCGGGAAGCGTCAGCTGCTCAACGTTCTTGGCCACGATACCAGACGAAAAATAAAGCTTGGTGACTTTGTAGGTCTGGCCACCATGCTCGATGGAGCTGGGCACATTCACCGCGGTCACACTGTCGTCGGCAACAATACCTGTGATTTCCGCCGTGCCCTTATCCGTGGTCTCGCACGAATAGGTCACGCCGTCCTGGGTGATCTCAAACTCCTCCGCAGTATACACAGTCCGCGATTCCGTGGCCGCATATGCGACACCGGCCGTCGTGCCAACGGATAAACATCCGAAGCCGAGAACCAGCGCAAGGCAGAGAGCAGCGACTCTCTGCCCCCCCCGCCGAAAACTTTCCTCTCCAATTCCCTTCTCCCCCTCTGGTGTCGCCTTCTCTTCCCAAGAGCGATCTATTGATTAAGGACAGTTAAAGACAACATTATGCCCAAAGAGGCCCATCATGGAGATAATCCACGTCTTCGCCCGAAATGGTAATTAATTGGCAGGATTAATTGGCGAACAACTGAACGGAGAGCAATCTACTAATGGCCCATGAATGACAGCGTCAACACCCAAAGTGCATAGTCTCCGATCCCCAGACAGCACCATCGAGCGCCACAAGGTACAGGATTGATTTGTTCAGATTCACATGCCTTTACGGGTGTTTTCCTAGTCCCAAAAAGACCGGTCTGACGCTGCGCCACGAAAAGGGCCTATCTACTACGTTTAGGTCGCAGGGGTCGACCATAGCCGACTTTTTCGGAAATCGGCAAGCTCTTTACCTGCGGTTTTGTTTTTGCAAATTCCGGGATGGTCGAGGGTGACCGGTTTAACGTAGTAGATGGCCGCATTTCGTGGCGGAAGGTCCGACCCAAGGCCCAAGGCGGCCAGCCTCGGATGACCATTCACGAAGTTGCGGTGGAATACGGACTGAATTGGCACCTTAAAGGCAAAAACACTCCGTATTTCACCGCAAGTTATTGGAGGGATGGGTTTTAGAGGCGAGCGAGGTCATAGGCTTGGGCAGCCGCCTCGCCGGCGCAGATGAGGTTGGTTGTGGCTTCTTGCGGATCGAGTGCCCGCTCCAGGTCCATGGGCTTGCGACAGATCGGCAGTACAAGGTCGATGCCCTGCCCATACACCGCATCCAGGTTGACAGCGCGACCGCCCACGACAGCGGCCACCGGCTTGCCATAGCGCATGGCACGGCGGGCCACACCCACCGGCGCTTTGCCGGCGGCGGATTGCTCATCCATATTGCCCTCGCCCGTTATGACCAGGTCGACATCGCGTACACGCTCGTCAAACCCCACGAGATCGAGCACCGTCTCCACACCCGAACGCAACTCGGCACCAAGTGCCAACAACGCGGCGCCCAGGCCGCCGGCGGCACCTGCGCCGGGCACGCCGAGCACCGAGCCAAATGTCCGTGCACCCTCGGGCACACGCAACAGCTCCTGGGCTCGCGCCTCGGCAATTGCCGCATCAAGCAGGCGGCCGTAGCCGACCATCCAACCGTCGTACCTGCGCAGCGCCTCGGCGTCACCCGTCGGCAGACCCTTCTGTCCACCGAACACTGCCAGCGCACCGCGGCGCCCCACGAGCGGATTCTCGACATCGGAAAGCACCACGACACGCGCGCCGTTCAGCGCCCGAAGCGCTGGCGCCAAATCAACGCTCGACACCTGCTCAAGGCCGGCAAGACCAGGGGCGATATTGCAGCCCTGATCATCGACCACACGCGCGCCCAGCGCCTGCAGCATACCGGCGCCACCATCGTTGGTGGCGCTGCCGCCCAAGCCAAGATAGATAGTCTTTGCCCCGGCACGAACCGCACGGAGCATCAGCTCGCCCACGCCATAGGTTGTAGCAGCCAGCGCCGACGACTCCGTGCAAGGCGAGTACCCGATGCCCGCGGCTTCGGCCATCTCAATTACAGCCGACTCGCGCTTGCCGTCCACCAGCATCCGTGCAGACACGCGACCACCCAAGGGGCCGGCCACCTCGCAGGTCGAAAGCTCGCCACCGCACGCGGCGATGGCGTCGAGCGTTCCCTCGCCACCATCTGCCAGCGGCAAGGTGCTCAGCTCGGCATCGGGCCACACGCGGCGTACGCCTTCGGCAACGGCCTCCTCTGCCTGCGCACTCGACACACTGCCCTTAAAGGAGTCGATCGCCAGCAGCACACGGCGGGGCCGGCGGCACGCAGGACCAAAGTTGAGCGCCTCAACGGCGATATCTTCGGCACACGCGAGTGCCTCAGCGTGAGCGGCATGTGCCTCAAGATCGGCCCCACAACCGCAGCCAGCACCATCGGTGCCACGCAGCCCACTAAAATAGCTGCTCAACACCTCACGACACTCGTCTGCCAGCACGCCGGCAGTCACATTAAACCGATGGTTCAGGCGCGAGTCGGCATTCAAATCGTATAGAGACCCCAACGCACCCGCCTTGGCGTCGCTCGCGCCATACACGCAGCGCCCCACGCGCGCATTGACCATAAGCCCCGCACACATGCAGCAGGGCTCGAGCGTTACATAGACCGTGCAATCGGAAAGGCGCCAGCGACCAAGCGCGTGGGCAGCGGCACACAGGGCCGCGAACTCTGCGTGCGCCGAAGGGTCCTGGTCGAGCTCGCGACGATTATGCGCCCGCGCGACGATCTCACCCGCGCGCACCACCACAGCGCCAATGGGCACTTCGCCCACCGCAGCGGCGGCGCGCGCCTCGGCCAGCGCCTCGCGCATGAACTTCTCGTCGATTTCGGTGATCGTCATCGTTCGCCTTCCCTGTTGCAAATTCAAAACGATGCTATCATTACGACTCACGGAGAGATGGCAGAGCGGTTGAATGCGGCGGTCTTGAAAACCGTTGAGCGCGAGAGCGTTCCGGGGGTTCGAATCCCCCTCTCTCCGCCACTTTTAGTGATGCACCGGCGTCATGGTCCGCTCGAACAGCGCATCGACCACGTCGGCCATCTCGGGTCGACGCTCAAGATCGTGGCCCGATTCCCACCATATCGTGAAAAGTCGAATAATACCGCCGGCGACAAACTCAGACGTCGTCTCGAGCGACACGGGGGCCAGGGCATCCTCGGCAAGCACGTTCATCACACGCTCGCGGATAGAGCGGGCAATACGGTCGCAAATAACGTTGGTCAACATGCCCGACATGCTGCTTGCCAAAATGTTATCCATGAGCTGCTCGTGCGCCAGAATCAGGTCCATGGCATCGTCCAAAATCGCGTGCCGAAGCGCGCGCACGTCCTCGGTAGACACTGCGCCGGCCTCATCGGGCTGTTTTTGCGGCAAGCCCGACATGAGCTCATCGATATAAAAGGCAAAGTAATCGTTCTTGTCGCGAAAGTGCTTGTAGAACGTCGTGCGGCGAATCATGGCGCGGTCGCACAGCATGGCAACCGTCAGGTCCTCAAAACGATGCTCCTCGAGAAGCTCGGTAAAGGCATCGAACAGGGCACGGTAGGTTTTCTTAATGCGAAGGTCCACTGGTATCGCCATCCTCAGGGCAAAGACAACACTCGACAATCTGTCGCATATCTTACAGCTGTACCTCGTGCGCTTTGTCCCGGTGCCAACCCCACCGAAAACATAACGCTTACCGGAAAGTTCGGCACGGCAAAACGTTGCGGGTATACTAGTAGCGTTATACCAACGGCAGCTGGCGCATGCCGCCGCGGCCATTCGAAACGGAGACATCATGATTACCGTCATCATCGGCATCGTTGTTGTCATTGTGATTGTCTGCGCCATCGCCGGCATCTACAACAACATGGTCACCAAGCGTAACCGCATCGATAACGCCTGGCAGAACATCGATACGCAGCTGCAGCGCCGCAACGACCTGATCCCCAACCTGGTCGAGACCGTCAAGGGCTACGCCAAGCACGAGCAGGAGACGCTCTCCGCCGTGATCAGCGCGCGCAACACCGCCGTCAAGGCCACCACGCCCGAGGCCAAGATGGAAGCCGACAACGTGCTGACCGGTGCGCTGCGCCAGCTCTTCGCCGTAGCCGAGGCCTATCCCGATCTTAAGGCAAACACTAACTTTACGCAGCTGCAGGCATCGCTCGAGGATACCGAGAACAAGATTAGCTATGCACGCCAGAGCTACAACGATTGCGTGCTCAGCTACAACAACGCCATTCAGACGTTCCCGGCTGTCATCTTTGCCGGCATCTTCCAGTTTAAGGAGCGCCAGGGCTTCGAGGCCGCCGAAGCAGCCCGCCAGGCCCCGACCGTCAAGTTCTAGTAGTTTGACAGCGCATCCTTAATCGTCCAAATGTATAAACCGCCCCGTCGAATGCATACTTCGACGGGGCGGTTTCCTTTTTCGCGAAGGTCCCCCTCTAAGCGCCGTGCATTTTTAGGAGTATTCAACATAACCAAGGGCTTCGGACGCTACGATAAATGCCAAAGACCGCGAATGTCCCTGCAAATCAAAACGCTGTCAGCCCATAACCCCGCCCATCATTCGTAGAAAACATCGAGAAATCCCGATTTTTTGCCCAAGGTCGGTATGCAGGGGCCTTCGATTGCAGAATACTCGCAAAAATGCACGTCGCCACCACCCCCACATGGCGCGAAGCAAAACAAATGCGCAGCCTAAAAGGCCGCGCACCATCTTTGTTCAGATCTATATTGCCCGTAACGGCAGCGCCGAGGTAACGCAGGCCCGAGGGCAACCTTCCTTTCCGGCGCACTCCGCAGGACGCAAGAAGCCCTCGCCGCACGTAGTGCGCAGCGAGGGCTTCTTGCATGTCCGAGGACGCGCCGGAAAGGTAGGTTGCCCTCGGGCCGGACATACAAGGCAGCTTATGCGACGGTGTAAACCCAGTTGTGCTTATCCTCGACAGCACCGGACTGAATACCAGTCAGGGTCTCGCGAAGCTTCTTCATCACGGGGCCGATCTCGGTGCAGCCAGCCGGGAAGGTCACGGTCTCATCGGCACCGTAGACCTTGTTGTCGATCTCGCCCACCGGGGAGATGACGGCAGCGGTGCCGCACAGGCCGCATTCCACAAAGGTGCCGGCCTTGACCTCGGCCCACTCGACGGGACGCTGGTCGACGGTCATGCCCAAATCCTCGGCAACCTGAACGAGCGAGCGACGGGTGATGGAGGGCAGGATGGAGTCGGTGTGCGACTGAGGAACGACGAGGGTGCCGTTCTCCTTCACGAACAGAACGTTCGCGCCACCGGTCTCCTCGACATAGGTGCGGGACTCGGAGTCGAGATACAGGTTCTCGGCATAACCCTCGCGATGGGCCTCCATCGTGGGCTTGAGGGACATGGCGTAGTTCAGGCCGGCCTTGATATTGCCGGTGCCGTGCGGTGCGGCGCGGTCGTACTCGGAAACGCGCAGCTTGACGGGCTTGAGGCCGCCCTTAAAGTACGGACCGACCGGGGTCACGAGAATGCGGAACGTGTACTCAGGAGCGGGAGCCACGCCGATCACGTCACCGGAGCCGATCATAAACGGACGCACGTACAGGGTCGCACCAGAACCGAAGGGCGGAACCCAAGCGGCGTTGGCAGAAACGACCTGCTTGACGGCCTCAACAAACTTATCCTTGGGGAACGGGGGCATCTCGAGGCGCTGGGCAGAGTTATACATGCGCTCGGCGTTCATGTCGGGACGGAAGCAGACGATGCTGCCGTCCTCGGCGGTGTAGGCCTTCAGGCCCTCAAAGACCTCCTGGCAATAATGGAAGATGCCGCCGCACTCGGAGACATGCAAGGTGTGGTCGGTGGTCAGGCCGCCCTCGTCCCACTCGCCGTCCTTCCAATGAGCCTCGTAGCTGTAATCGGTCTTCATGTAGCCAAAGCCGAGGCTACCCCAATCGATATCCTTCTTCTCGACAGTCATATGTCGCTCCTTACATACACAGTTGCATACTCGCGAACTCGCACGCAAGGACCGAGGCCGACCGCGTCGCAACGTCGCACGCCCGGAGCGTAGAGCCGGACGGGACACGCGGACGACATCGAAGCCGATGACACGTCGATTCGCATGCACGAGATTGTACTCCGCACACGCATCGGATAAAACGTTTTTCTTTAACTAACTAAAGTATTTTCATTTGACCGAAGCTAGAGAGGCCCGCCACCGTAATCGGTGACGGGCCTCAACGGCACGGTTTGCGCGCTAGCTCGAGCTACGCGTTCTGTTTGCCCAGCTTTGCCTTAACCAGGCCGACCACGGTCGGGATAATCGACACGGCGACGATGCCGATAATCAGCAGCTCAAAGTGCTCCTGCACAAAGGGGATGCCGCCAAAGAAGTAGCCCAGCAGCGTAAAGACCGTCGACCAGGTAATGCCACCCAGCACGTTAAAGATGACAAAGTTGCGCCAGTGCATGCCGCCCATGCCGGCGATAAAAGGCACAAAGGTGCGAATAAACGGGAAGAAGCGACCGAGGAAGATGGCCAGATGGCCCCACTTATCCAGGAAATCCTCGGACTTTTTGATGCGCTCGGGCGTCATGGCCTTTACCTTGCCCGAGGCGATGATCTTGCGGCCAAAAAAGTGGCCGATCATAAAGTTGCACTGATCGCCCAGGATGGCTGCGGCCCATGCGACGGCCAGCAGGGCCACGATGTTAAAGCCGCCGTTGTGGGCAAAGAAGCCCGAGGCAAACAGCAGCGAATCGCCGGGAAGGAACGGGAAGAACACCACGCCCGTCTCGATAAAGATGATCAGGAACACGCAGCCGTAGGCCATAAGCGGGCCGGCGGCGATCCAACTGGCGATCGCGGTGCGCGGGTCCTTGAGCAGCTCGGCGATAAAATTAATGAAACCCATGAAGTAAAACCTCTCAGTTGTGGGCGCGGACACGTCCAAGTTGACCAGTATACGGTTGCGGCGCGGCAACGCACACGACCTTACAAAAGCGTGACTTCATTACCAGCAAGTTTGCATAATTGACACCTGTCGCGCAAAGCCGAGCAAGATTGCTCTTCCTAATCCCTAGCGAATCGCTATACTTTATTGAATTGCATTGTCGCGGCGCTAAGGGAGGGCGGCCGGTGAGCTTTATCAATACCATTCGCGAGGACATCAAGACCGTCCAGGCACAGGACCCCGCCGCGCAAAACGGCCTAGTCATCTTCCTTTCTTACCCCGGCTTGCACGCCAAGTGGAACCACGTGCCCGAGCACTGGCTGTGGGAACATGGACATCGCTCGCTCGCCCGCGTGCTCTCGCAAATCACCCGCCATATCACTGGCGTCGAGATTCATCCTGCCGCACAGATCGGCAAGCATTTCTTTATCGACCACGCCATGGGCGTTGTCATCGGCGAAACCGCCATTGTGGGCGACAACTGCGTGCTCTATCAGGGCGTCACACTTGGCGGCACCGGCAACGAGACCGGCAAGCGCCACCCCACCCTGGGCAACAACGTCACCGTGGGCACAGGCGCCAAGGTGCTCGGCAACATTCGCATTGGCAACAACGTCAAAATCGGCGGCAACTCGGTCGTCGTCAAGGACGTACCCGACAACTGCACCGTCGTGGGCGTGCCGGGCCGCGTCATCAAGCGCAACGGCTGCCGCGTATTCGAGGAAAGCTTCGACGCCAAGCAGCACCGCGAATACATGCCCGACGATGCCGCCGAGCAGAGTGCCCTCAACCGCCAGGGCATCACCGAGAATGCCCGCCGCGTCAAGGAACTCGAGCGAGAGGTGGCCGAGCTCAAGGCCCTCGTCACCAAGCTCGTGGACGAGCGCTAGAGGCGGACGGCCACCGACAACATTGACGCCAACGCAAAGGCGCGCCAGGGAATCCATCCCCGGCGCGCCTTATTTCTGATGTGACATGCGGGACTGTCCCTTTGTCACATTATGCGAATTGGCTCAGGTAGAGGTCGGCGTAGGCGCCCTCGGCAGCCAGCAGCTCCTTGTGCGTTCCCTGCTCGATAATGTTGCCGTGATCCATAACCAAGATCAGGTCGGCATCCACAATCGTCGACAGGCGATGCGCGATCACAAAGCTCGTGCGGCCGCGCATGAGCGCGTCCATGGCGCGGCCGATGGCAAGCTCGGTGCGCGTATCCACGCTCGACGTCGCCTCGTCCAGGATGAGAATCGCCGGGTTGTTGAGCAGCACGCGTGCGATGGTTAGCAGCTGACGCTGGCCCTGGCTGATGCTTTCGGCATCGTTGGCTACGCGCGTGTCGTAGCCCTGAGGCATGGTGCGCACAAAGAAGTCGACCTGGGCGGCGCGAGCGGCCGCAACAATCTCCTCGCGCGTTGCCTCGGGGCAGCCGTAGGCGATGTTCTCGGCAATCGTGCCGTCGAACAGCCAGGCATCCTGTAGCACCATGCCAAACTGCTGCCGTAGCTCGCCGCGATCCATGAGGCGCGTATCCACACCGTCAAGCGTAATGCGGCCGCCGTCGATCTCGTAAAAGCGCATGAGCAGGTTGATGAGCGTCGTCTTGCCTGCGCCCGTGGTTCCCACCACGGCAATCTTCTGGCCCGGCTCGGCGGTAAACGACACGTCGCGCATGAGCGGCTTGTCGGGCGAATAACCAAAGCGCACGTGCTCAAAGGAGACGCGGCCCTCCACGCGACCCGGCAGCTTGGAGGCCTCGCCCGGCTGCGGATCGGCCTCCATCTCGGGCTCATCGAGCAGGTCGAACACGCGCTCCGCACTCGCCAGCGCGCTCTGCAGCGAGTTAAAGGTAAACGACAACTGCGTCATGGGTTCGGACGCCTCGTAGATAAACTGGAAGAACGCCTGGAACACGCCGACGGTCATATGCCCGGCAACCAGCATGCTGCAGCCCACCAGCGCAATCACGATCTGCGCCAAACGGCCGATAAAGCGCACCGCAGGGCCGACGGCGTTAATCATAAAGTCGGCCTTGGTGCTCACGCGCGCCAGCTCCTTCGAAGCCTCGTGTACCTCGGCAGAGCTCTGGCGCTCGCGGTTAAACGCACGGATCACCAGACGGCCCGAGTAGCCTTCCTCGACCGCGCTCGTAATCTTGGACACCCACTCCTGGCGCTCGCCCGTCACATCGTGCGTGCGGCGCGACACGACCTTCGTCACCAGCAGCGAAAGCGCCGTAAAGAACAAAAAGACGAGCGTGAGCGGCACGCTAAACACGAACATCACGCTCACGGCGCCCACCACGGTACCGATCGACACCAGCAACTGCAGCAGTCCGCGCTGCATGCTCTCGGACATCTTGTCCAAGTCGTTGGTCGCACGGCTGACGACCTCGCCGGGACGATGCGCGTCAAAGTAGGCAAGCGGCAGACGGTTGAGCTTTTGTGCGATGCGGTTGCGTAGACGCAGGTTGAGACGCTCGGCAACGCTCGACATCAAAAAGCTCTGGAGTGCGTAGAACGAGGCGGCGGCGGTCCAGATCATAAAGTAGATGAAGATGGTCCTGCCGCAGTTCTCCCAGGTAATGCTGAAGGTAGTGTTGTTGGCAAACGCCACCTTCATGTGCCCCCACAGTTCATCGATCACGCGGGCGCTGTAGGCCGGCGCCGCGGTGTTAAAGATGGCATAGAACACGATGCTCGCGAACACGATATAGAAACGCCAATGGTCGCCGGCGGCCTCGCTCCACAGGCGGCGCACCGTCGCCCAGGTGTCGCGGGGCGTCTCGTCCTCGTCCTCGTCGTCAACGTCGCGCATGCGCTCTGCCTCGGCGCGGGCGCGCTCGTCCTCGGCGCGCTCGTTTTCCTCGTAGAGCGCCTGGCGGCGAGCCTCGCGCTCCGCCGCCTTGGCGGCTTCGTCCAGGCCGGGCGTGGCGCCCGCCTCCTCGACTGTCTCTGCAACCGCGGCGTCATCGGTGATGCCCTGCTTCTTGAGCTCCTCGGTCATGCTACTCACCTCCCTTCATCTGCGATTCCGCGATAGCGCGGTACACCTCGCAGGTTTCCATGAGCTCGTCGTGCGTGCCCAGGCCCACGATCTCGCCGTCCTTGAGCACCACGATCTGATCGGCATGCAAAATAGTCGAGATGCGCTGGGCGATGATGAGCACCGCGGCATCGCACGTCTCGTCCTGCAGCGCATGGCGCAGTGCCGCATCGGTCTTAAAGTCCAGGGCCGAAAAACTGTCGTCGAAGATATACAGGTCGGCGCGCTTCATGAGTGCGCGGGCGATTGCCAAACGCTGGCGCTGGCCGCCCGAAAAGTTCGTACCGCCCTGCGCCACCGGAGTGTCGAGCCCCTGCGGTTGATCGAGTACAAAGGTGCTCTGGGCAACCTGGAGCGCATGGAGCATGTCAGCCTCGGTCGCACCCTCGTTACCAAAGCGCAGGTTGCTCGCCACGGTACCCGAGAACAGCCATGCCTTCTGCGGCACATAGGCGATACGCCCGCGGATGTCGTCTTGCGAAAGGTCGCGCAGGTCGACGCCGTTCAGGCGAATGGCGCCCTTCGTGGCATCGTGGAAGCGAAGCAAGAGCTTGGCCACCGTTGACTTGCCCGAGCCCGTTGAGCCCACGATCGCGGTCGTCTGTCCACGGCGGCAGGCAAAACTCAGGTTGCACAGGGTGTCCTCGTCGGCATCGTCAAAACGGAACGACATGTGGTCGAACACGGCCACCGCGTCGGCGCCGTCTGCGGACTCAGGCGCCCCGTCGCCCAGCGTAGCCTTGCCGTCCACAATGCTCGGCTCGATTTCGAGCACCTGCTGCGCGCGGTTGAGACACGCCGCGGCGCGCGGGAGCGTCAGCACCACCATCTGCGCCATCATCACAAAGAACAGGATCAGGATCGCGTACTCCAGCACGGCCGAGATGCTGCCGATTTGCATGGCATGGACGCCCACGCGGTTGCCGCCCACCCACAGCACCGCCACCTCGGCGATGTTCATCAAAAAGAAGCTGGAGCTGTCGAGACCCACAAACAGGTGGTTGACCTTGATGGCATTGGCCGCGTAATCGCTAAACACCTCGTCCAGGCGCTGCTCCTCGTGGCGCTCCTTGTTAAATGCGCGGATGACGCGCACGCCCACGATGTTCTCGCGCAGCACCACGTTCATGCGGTCGATAAAGCTCTGCAGGCGCATAAAGATCGGCGCGGCGTTGGCAACGGTAAAGACCGCCGCCACCAGCACGATCGCAACGACCACGCCCAGCAGCGTGCCCATGGCAGGATCGATAAACCAGGCAAAGATGATGCCCGCCACGGCCAAGAACGGTACCGGCAGCACCAGCTGAATCGTCTGCAGGATCGCTTGCTGGATCACGTTGATGTCGTTGAGCGAGCGCGTGATCATCGAACCCGTGCCAAAGCGCTCAAAGTCGCTGGCGGACAGCTCGAGCGATTTGTCGTACACGGCGTTGCGGATATCGCAGGCCACGTTGGCCGCCAGGCGGGCCGAAAGATAACAGCCCAGCACCGCACCACCGCTGGCCATGCCGGTCGCGATAAACATGTACAGGCCGTTGCGCAGGATGTAGTCGACATCACCCGTCGTGATACCGGTATTGACCATATTCGCCAACATTGTAGGCACCAACAGCGTGCCGACGTTATCTATCAGCAGCACAAACATCGTCACCGCAATCAGCCCGCGATACGGCCTCATAAACCTCATTAAGAGTCGCATGTCTCCCCCTCGCCCTTATCGTCAGCCTCGTTCTCGGCGGCAACTTGCCGTTTAAATGCCTCGCACTCTTCGTTAAGAACATGGGAGAACTTACCGACCAAGCGCATGATCTCGCGCTGTTCCCACGGCTCGAGCGCCTCGAATGCCTGCTGCTCGGCCTTTTGCGCCGGCAACGCGTAGCGCTTGGCAAACTGCATACCTTCTGCGGTCAGTCGCACAACCTTGTTCTTACGACTGCCCTCGGCAAACTCCAACGTCGCAAGCCCTCGCGCCCTAAGCGTCTTGATTGCCGAATTGATGGTCTGCTTGCTATAGAACCATTCGCTTGTCAGACGACTCACGGCGATGCTGCCGTCCGCCGTGCTGGTGTCGACGAGCATCCAATAGGCGCAATCCGAAAGACCGCAGGTGCGCGAGAACTCCGAATAGATATGGTCGAGTCCATTGAGCATCCGGTCGAAATCGACCAGCGTAACCGCACTATTCATCTATCCCACCATTCGATTGTCCGAGTTTTGACCAATTTACATCTCTACATTAGTCCGAGTTTTGACTATCGTCAATAAGCTCGTTATATATGGTCAGCTCTACATAGGCATGTCGACAAAAAAGACCGCCGGCGCGGGGGCGGCGCCGGCGGTTGCGAGAGAATATCGATTGTTGGCTGTTACGCAGCGACGGCCTCGTAGACCGTGGCGCCCGAGAAGCTGTCGTGCAGGCTCTTGCCACAGATCCACGGCAGTTCGACGACCTCGCAGACCGTGTTGACCAGCTCGGAGCAGTCAGTAAAGTGGCCCTTATCGTTGAGGGCCTCGCAATCCTGAACACGCCAATAGCCATCGGTGTGCGTGATGTAGTACTCGTGATCGTTGATCGACACGAAAGCGCGCGTCTTGGAACGCAGCAGCTTCAGAAATCCTTCGAAGTCGGTCTCGACGACATCTCCAGCCTGGAACATGATGTTACCTCCTGGCCCGGCGCCACCATGGCGCGCTGATAAACGTTGGTACTCCTTTAGTAAAACCTTTATCAGAGCTTATGCGCGCATCATTTAGGCAAGTGGTAAAAAACCGCAGGGTAGACGGGATAAAACGTTTAATCATCCCACCGGTTTGTCACATTCTGGCTGAAGTTTTATGCAAACCAGCTTTTCCACTTGGTAGCTTGCATTGTTTGAGGCCGACGGCGCGATTACGGTTTTGGTTCGGCGGGTAAGAACGAGGCATCGAAACCAACGTCAGGAGGACACATGGAGACCATCGAAGCGCTCATCCATCGCCGCAGCTGCCGTAACTACAGCGATCGCCCCGTCGAGGCAGAAAAGCTCGCACGCATTATCGAGGCAGGCCAGTACGCGCCCAGCGGCATGGGACGTCAGCCGGTCACGTTCGTCGCCGTTACCGACCCCGCAACCGTCGAGCGCCTCTCGCAGCTCAACGCCCAAGTTATGGGCAGCGAGGGAGATCCCTTCTACGGCGCCAAAACCGTTGTGGTGGTGCTCGTCGACCGCAGTGTGCCCACACACCTGGAAGACGGCTCGCTCGCCATGGGCAACCTGCTCAACGCAGCCTATGCGCTGGGCGTCGATTCGTGTTGGATCCACCGCGCGCACGAGGTCTTTGACTCACCCGAGGGACTGGAACTGCTGGCCAAGTGGGGTCTACCCACCGACGGAAGTCTGCGCGGTGTGGGCAACTGCATTCTGGGCTACGCCGAGAGCACGCTTCCCGAGGCAAAGCCGCGCCGCGACAACGTGGTGTATGTTCCGCCGTTCTAACGAACGGCGGACCCGTTGACGCTGCGCGGGCCGCATTCACGCCAATCTGACGTTCAATTTCGAGGGCGCGACCAAAAGGTCAGCGCCCTCTCATTTCACGTCACCTTGGCGCAAATGCGGCTCGCTCGCTGTTGATGACTGACATCGACCGCGTCACTGTTGGCATCTGGCACTTGGGCAGCTAAAAGGCCCCGTCCCAAATTTGCTGCCCCGCTCGCAACTTATCTTGCCGATGGAGTTGTCGTCGTTTCGTTCGTACGAGTCGTTTCGGCGCCGTCGCCTTGTTCGTCCTCGTTCTTATGCGCATCGGCGATGGTGGAGGCCGCCGCAACGATACCGCGCTGGGGCGCGACGCCCGTCTGGATCTGAGCACCCTCGACAACTTCTGTGCCTGCATGCGCGAGCTCGGGCGATTTGAACATTGCGTCCAAGTTGGCACCGCCGCCAGCATATCCGAGTGCCGCGAGTGCGATGACGATTATCGCGGCAACGACCACGATCGGCACATATCGATGCCAGCCAGCAGGATTGAGCCCACTGCGGCGAGCCGCCCCGCGGCTGATGTAGCCGAGCGTTCCGTCGTGCTTGAGCTTAGAGCCCACCACGCGCTTGCGCCCCCGCAGCGACGACTCGGCCTGCATGGCCAAGCGAGCGCTTGCCGAAGGATAGCCGTATTTGGTGCGCTTGAACGAACCGTCGAACCCCGACGCGTGCTTGCCCCACGTCCGGGACGTCGTGCGGCGGTTAACTGGAGCCGCGCTCCGTCTATTCCGGTTTGATTTTGAAGTCTCCGCCATACGCCCCCGCACGCCGTAACGCAATCGAAACATTACTGCTTTGGACTGTAGCACACGCGCCGCACGCGGTCACGGGTGCCTCGCTCAGCGGTCGTCGTCCTTCAGCAAGCGCCACAGAGTCGTGCGGCTTATCCCCAGCACCTCGGCTGCGCGGGTCCGGTTGCCCTGGAGGTAGCCTACGACCAGCCGCGCGATGTCGCGTTCGGTATCGGCCAGTGGACGCAGGATATACAGGTCGCTGTCGAGCGTCGGGGCGCCAAAAGTTGCGGTTTTGATGACATCCTCCTGGGCGAGCACCTCCTCCGCCACCGCGCGCTCCGCCACACCCGACCCTACTAATATATACAGTCGTTCCGATACCTCGCGAAGCTGCAGATAGTTTCGTGGCCAGCGATAGCCGTTGAGCGTCGAGGCGGCCTCCTCGGACATACTCGGAGCGGCAGTTCCAAAGACATCTGACAGATACGACAAATACTGCGCAACCTTTTTCGATGCGCCACCCTGCTCGGCAATCGCAGGCGCCACACTTACTGCGCACGCCAAGCGCTCGGTTACAAAAGCGGCCTGATCGCTTTCGCCACCGCCCGGCATATCGTTTGCCGTCAGAACCACATGGCAACGCGTGGCCAGCGCCGTGTCGGTCATCGTAGAGACAAGCTCGCGCAGACGCTGCGGCGAAAGTGCA
>DYAA01000008.1 GCA_019419405.1 Collinsella sp.
ACCGTGACGGTGGACGGGCGCGACGTGAGCTCTGCCAACGAGGCGCAGCTCGTGGAATACCGCCGCGCCGACGTCGGCTTTGTCTTCCAGTTCTACAATTTGGTCCCCAACTTGACGGCGCTTGAAAACGTTGAGCTCGCGGCACAGATTTGCCCCGATTCGCTCGATGCCGAACAGACGCTTCGTCAGGTTGGCCTGGGCGAGCGCCTGGGCAACTTTCCGGCACAGCTTTCGGGCGGCGAGCAGCAGCGCGTGTCCATTGCCCGCGCACTGGCCAAGAATCCCAAGCTGCTTTTGTGCGACGAGCCCACGGGTGCACTCGACTACAAAACCGGCAAGCAGATCTTGCAGTTGCTACAGGACACCTGCCGCAAGCAGGACATCACGGTCATTATCATCACCCACAACTCCGCGCTGGCGCCCATGGCCGATCGCCTGATCCGCTTTAAGAGCGGCCGCGTGGAGAGCGAGACGGTCCAGCAAAATCCCGTGCCTATCGAGACGATCGAGTGGTAGCGCCCATGGACCAAGATTGCCAAAACAGCCAAAACCACGATACGGAGCACGCGGGCCGCGATCGGGAGTTCGCGACCTACCGTACCGCTCAAAGCTCAAACGATATGGTGCCGACGGTTTTTCGCCGAGGCATCTACCGCACGATTCGGGGCAGTCTTAAGCGCTTCCTATCTATCGTGGTCATCACTGCGCTTGGCGTGAGCGTGATGTGCGGCCTTAAGGCGGGCTGCGAGGATTTGTGCGATTCGGTCGACGCCTATTTTGACCAGCAGAATGTCTATGACATTAACGTGCAGTCGACCTATGGCCTTACGCGCGACGATCTCGCGGCTATCCAAGAGGTCGACGGCGTCGAGACGGTCGAGGGCATCTACACCGAGACCGCCTACACCGCCGTGGGCACAACGCGCGAGCGCGTGGTCGTGCAAAGTCTCTCCAAGGAGAACATCGATCAGCCGGTGCTGGTGAGCGGCGATTTGCCCGAGAGCGCCGATGAGGTCGCGGTGACTTCGAAGTTCCTGAAGGCTTCGGGCAAAAAGCTCGGCGATACGGTGAGTTTTGCCGCCAATGACGCGAGCTCGTCCAACCAAAGTGCCAAGGATCAGTTTGCCGCGGGCGATTACACCATTACGGCCGAGGTCCTCGATCCTACCGACGTGAGCTCCGACTCGACAGTCAACGCCTTTCGCGCTGCTTCGGCTGCGGACTATAAGTTCTATGTGAGCGAAGATGCCGCGACATCTTCTTCCTACTCCGCAGTCCACGTGATCGTCGAGGGAGCCAAGAGTCTTAACTCATATTCAGATGCCTACACGACAAAGATCAACGAGGTCAAAGGCAACATCGAGAAGATCCGCGAGGAGCGTGAGAAGGCGCGCGTCCAGGAGTTGACGGTTGACACGCCGACAAGCTTGGATACGGCCGAGCGTCAGGCCGCCATGCTCTTTGGGATCGAGCAGGATAACATCAACCGTATGGCCGAGGGCAGCGAGGAGCGCGTCCAGGCTCAGGCCGAGTTGGACCAGCGCCGCGCCGCCGCCGACCAGCATTTTGCCGATGCCCGCGCCGAGCTTTCCGATCTGGGCGAATGCACCTGGTACATTCAGGACCGCGGTAACATCGCAAGCTACTCGAGCGTCGAGAGCGACAGTTCTTCGATCGAGGCCATCGCCACGGTTTTCCCATTTATCTTCTTTGTCGTCGCTGTGCTCATCAGTCTTACCACCGCCACGCGCATGGTCGAGGAGGAGCGCACGCTTATTGGCCTGTACAAGGCGCTTGGCTATTCACGCGAGCGCATCCTGTCCAAATACGTGGACTATGCGCTGTGGGCATGTCTGATCGGCGGCGTGCTCGGCAACATCATCGGATTTGTGGGCCTGCCGCTGTTCCTGTTTACGGTGTTCGACGACATGTACTCGCTGCCCCAGATGCTGCTTTCGTACGACATCGTGTCGTCGCTCGTGTCGGTGGCGCTGTTTGCCGTGGGCGTGGTGGGCGCTACGATTATCGCCTGCCGCCACGAGATGTCCGAGACCCCAGCCTCGCTTATGCGTCCCAAGGCCCCGCGTGCCGGCTCGCGCATCTTGCTTGAGCGCATCGGCTTTATCTGGCGCCGCATGGGCTTTTTGAACAAGGTGGCGGCGCGTAACCTGTTCCGCTACAAAAAGCGCGCCTTTATGACCATCTTTGGCATCGCGGGCTGCACAGCGCTTGTAATTTGCGGCATGGGCATTCGTGATACGTCGGTCGCGCTGTCGCCCAAGCAGTACGGCCACGTCACGCGCTACGATCTGCTGGCGGTCGCCAATCCCGACGATTTTTCACAGACGTGCGCGGCATTGGATGGGCGCAGCGCGTCCAATGATTCCAACGTGACCGTGACTTCGACGCTGCCGATTATGACCGACAACGTCACCTTTACATTTGGCGGCAAGAGCGAGACTGTGCAGCTGATCGTGGTGCCCGATGACCGCACGAGTGACTTGGGCGATTACGTGCGTCTGGAGGATGAGTCCAAAGAACCGCTGCCTTTGCGTGACGGAGACGTGTATCTGAGCAAAAGTTCACAGCTGGTGCTGGGGATTCAGCCGGGCGATACGGCTCACGTCCAGGATTCGTCGCTCAATGTTGCCAAGGTCAAAGTCAGCGACATTTCGCTTAACTATCTGGGCAACACGCTTTACATGACGCAGGGCACCTATGAGCGTGCGTTCGGTCGAAGCGCACGTCTTAACGGCGTCTTTGTGCTGCTTAAGGGCTCGTCGGCCGACCAGATTGCGTTTAGCAAGAATCTTAAGAGTGACGGTTGGCTTACGATTTCGAGTACGGCCGAGCATTGGGAAAACTATGAGGCGAACTTTACGATTATCAATTCGGTCGTGGTGCTCGTGACCTTCATGGCGGCGTGCCTATCGTTTGTGGTGGTGTTTACGCTGTCCAACACGAATATCTCCGAGCGCGAGCGCGAGCTGGCGACCATTAAGGTGTTGGGCTTCCGTCGCGGTGAGGTGCACCATTACGTCAACAAGGAGACGTTGATCCTCACGGCGATTGGCGCTGCGCTGGGCGTGCCGCTGGGCGGCTTGCTGGCCGAGAGTTTTACGTACATTTTGCAGATGCCGTCGCTGTACTTTGACGTCGAAGTCGAGCCGCTGAGCTACGTGCTTGCCGTGGTGCTTTCCTTTGGCTTTACGTTTATCGTCAACCTCGCCACCAATCGTACCCTCAACAAGATCGACATGGTCGGCGCCCTCAAGAGTGCCGAGTAACCTGCCAAAAAGGGACAGGTTTATTTTGGCAGGTTTTATCTGGGCAAACGCCGGACACCTACGGGCGATCCGGCGTTTGCCCCGTTTTGCTGGGGATGTCTGTCGTTCAGTGCTCTTACTGGCCAATCCAGTGTTGCGCATAGCTCTTAATGTCCTCGGTAAAACCGTCAAGGTCGTCAAGGGTGATCACGCTGTCGATAAGCAAATTGGCTATCTCGCGGTGCATTGTGCTGCGGCGAATGTCGTTTGCAATTACGCCTGAGGACAGCTTGTCTCTATTGAGGTGCTCTTCTAGTGCCCAAAATCTACTGGACGCTTCGCTGTCGCCGTTCAGCATCTCAACGTACTGGCCGATGAGCTTTTCCATATAACGTTCTTGCCATTGAGGAAGCATTTTCTTAAACAGCTTCCAGTCGCTTTCGGCTACGTCGCGCATATGTCCTCCGCTCGTCAAACGGGCTTTTCATTTGCCTTTTATTCTATTTGCTTTTCGCTCTCAGGCGTGGATGAGAGGCGCTCTTTAGCCTTCGAGATTGGGCTTGAATGGGTTGTATGCCACAAAACGGGCCTATCTACTACGTTTAATTGGATACCCTCAACCATACCGGGAAAACGAAAAATAAAACCGAAGGTAGAAGGCCTGTCGATTTTCGAAAAAGGCGGTCATGGTTGGCCCCATCGAGTTAAACGTAGTAGATGGCTCCTTTTCGTGGCGGACCATCAAACGAACGCCGACGCTTGTGCTGTAGCCGCTCCGATCATTCGTAAGTTGCGGTGGAATAGTTCTTAGATTCAGCCATTTGCGGGCTAAGCAGGAACTATTTCACCGCAACTTAATTTCAGACCAGGCACCCGCAGCAAGAAGACAAATAGCCTCGGCCTCCCTAGTTACCGCAGGAGGCCCCAGGGCTTACCTCCCAAATCTTTCCGCAGGACGGAAGGACCCCGCCGCGCGAAGCGCACGGCGGGGTCCTGACATGTCCGAGGACGATTTGGGAGGTAAGCCCTGGGGCCTCCGATGAGAGCAGTTTCGGCCGAGGCTATTCGTCGCCGAAGCTGATGCCCAACGCCTTGGCTTCGCGTACCAGATCGCTCTGGGGGTCGACATACTTGAGCTTGCCGGCGACCTCCTCGAGCGGCATGTGGCACATCTTGCCGTCACGCAGAGCAATCATGTAGCCAAACTCGCCGCGTAGGCAGCCAAGCGCTGCCTCGACGCCGCACTGGGTCGCAAAGATGCGGTCCTGGGCGTCGGGCTGGCCGCCGCGCTGCGTGTGACCGGGGATGGCGACGCGGGTCTCGCGACCGGTCTTGGCCTCGATCTCCTTGGCGATGTCGTACACGATTGACGGGCTCGTGCGCTCGGCGAGCTTCTTCTTGTACTCCTTCTTGGACAGTGCCGCGTCCTCCTTGGAGATGGCGCCCTCGGCGACGGCTACGATGGTAAAGCGGCTGCCGGTCTCCATGCGATGCTCGATGGTCTTGATGACGTTATCCATGTCGTAGGGGATCTCGGGAATCAGGATGACGTCCGCGCCGCCCGCGACGCCGGCATACAGCGGAATCCAACCGACCTTGTGGCCCATGATCTCGATGACAAACACGCGGCCGTGACTCGAGGCAGTGGTGTGGATGTCGTCGATGCACTTGGTGGCGACGTCGATGGCGCTCGTAAAGCCAAACGTCAGCTCGGTGCCCCAGGTGTCGTTATCGATGGTCTTGGGCAGGGCGATAACGTTGAGGCCCTCTTCGCGCAGGCGGTTGGCGGTCTTGGTGGAGCCGTTACCGCCCAGCATAAACAGGCAGTCGAGCTGCAGCTTATGATAGGTGTGGACCATTGCGGGCACCTTCTCGACGCCGTCGGCCTCGGGAATGTCCAGGCGCTTGAACGGCGTGCGGCTCGTGCCCAGGATGGTGCCGCCGCGGGTGAGGATGCCGCTAAAATCGGCGGGCGTCATGACGCGGAACCTGCTGTAGATAAGGCCCTGGTAGCCGTCCTCAAAACCATAGATCTCAATAGGCTCTTCGCTATTGGTCATAAGCGTTTTGACAATGCCGCGCATGGTGGCGTTGAGCGCTTGACAGTCGCCGCCACTGGTAAGAAGACCGATCCTAAGCATGATGAATCCTTCCGGGCAAGTTATAACATGCGCATAAGTTTACCCCCGCACACTGTTGATACGGGGGTAAAACGTGTTAGCTCAAGCGTATAGAAATGTAAACAACGCCAGGCGAGCGTAAAGTCGACGGGCCTGGCTCCTTACAGTGCGAATGCGTCGATGTCGCCCCAGTGGCGGCGCAGCGTGATGGCGGCAGCAGGCTCGGTGTTGTCAAAGACGACCGACCACTGCGTGTTGCTGGTGATGTCTTCCGGATTGGGCTCTTGCGCTGCAGCGCGTAGGGCCTTCCAAGCGACTGCCTCGTCTTGGGCGCCGGTATGGGCGTCGAGGACATCGGCGATTGCGGCGGCGCGCTCTTTACCATGGCCTAGCTCGCCATTCTTTTGGTTAGGCAGCACTTCGTCGCCATAGCAGGCGTAGAAGTTCGTAACCTGGGTTACAGGAGTCGCTTTGAAAGCGCGGTCCGGATCGCGCGGATCCCACTCTACTACGCGCGCGTCACCGGCGGCGTCGTTTATAAAGAAGTGGTAATCGCGTCCTGCCATGGCGTGCATGTCGTAGGCGGAAAGCAGGTCGACAGCTTCTTGCGTGGTGGCGGCACGGTCGAGCACCAGACGGATGGCGAGCGAGGTATTGATGACGGGGCGCTGCGTGTCCTGGTCACAGGGTTTGGAATCCAGGGTGAGCACGGCAATGGACACGCCACATTCGTTGACGCCGTCGAGCTGGGCAAACGGGCCCATGAGTGCGGCGGCGCGTCCGGCGACGGAGTCAAGCGGAGTGTTATCGCCCAGGTTGTTAAGGGCGGCAAACCCGATGGAGGCATAGCCGCCGCGTGGGTGATTGCGCACCAGCAGCGCCGAGGTGTCGTCCTTAAAGTCGTAATTGCGACCGGTACGCACGCGGCCTTCGGCATCTACGGCGACAAAAGCGCTGCAGGCAAACTGGGGCGCCTGGACATGTGCCGGCACACCGGGCAGCACCTGCGCCACCACGGCATCGATGTAGGCCTGGTCGTCGCGTACGCCGGCGGCGATGATGCGATCAAGATCGTAGTCGTAGGCGATGTCGATTGCGTACAGGTCATAGCCATCCGCGTAGCCGGTCAAGCGTTTGAGCGACGCGGCGGACTTGATTTGCTTGTGATAAACGATACCGGTGGCAGCGGCAAGGCCGACGGCGACACCCGCGACACCGCAGGCGATGGCAATGTTACGTGGCTTCATGACGGCTCCTCTCGTCCTGTTAGCGCAATTGTCGCAAAAGGAGCGCGGGCATGATGGCTCAACTTGGTGAGCGGCGCGGAATTAAGCACGGAATGAAGAGTGCGGCGCTGGCGTGGCGGGGTATGCTGGAGGGGATCATCAGCCCAGCGAAAGGGGAGAACATGACGGATCAGGAAGCGCCCGAGCGCGTGCACGTGACGGCCGACGATATCGAGGCAGCCAACGACCTTATCGACTTTATCGAGGCATGCCCCAGCATGTTCCATACGGCGGCGACCATTATGGCCGAGCTCGACGAGGCGGGCTTTACCTATCTGCCCGAGAACGCGGCATGGGATATCGAACCGGGCGGTCGTTACTACACGCAGCGCAATACTTCGAGTGTTATCGCCTTTAAGGTGGGCGAGGACTTGGCTGCGACGTGGGGCGAGGACGGCGTTGCCGGCGACTACCATTTTCAGCTGACGGCGTCGCACAGCGACTCGCCGACGTTTAAGGTCAAGGCCGTGCCTGAGCTCGACGGCGCGGGCGAGACGCTGCGCCTGAACACCGAGGCCTACGGCGGCATGATCGACTACACCTGGTTCGATCGCCCGCTGGCGCTTGCGGGTCGCGTACTGGTGCGCGAGGGCGACCGTATTGAGAGCCGCCTGCTTGCCACCGAGCGCGAGGTTGCCATTATTCCGAGCCTTGCCATCCACATGAACCGTGGCGTCAACGAGAGCTTTGCTCCCAACCGAGCCGTTGACCTGTGCCCGCTCATCAGCGCTGGTGGCCTTAAGCAGGGCGACTTTGACGCCCTGATCGCCGAAGAGCTGGATGTTGAGCCTGAGCAGATCCTGGGCCGCGATCTGTTCCTGGTTAACCGCCAGGATGCGCGCATTTGGGGCTGGGCCGACGAGTTTATCTCGACGCCCAAACTTGACGACCTGGCTTGCGCCTACACCTCGCTGCAGGCATTTTTGGGTGCCGAGAACGTGCATGACGTTTCGGTCTTTTGCTGCTTTGATAACGAGGAGGTTGGCTCCGAGACCAAGCAGGGCGCCATGTCGACGTTCTTGGCCGACGCGCTGCGCCGCATCAACGGATCGCTGGGCTTTGACGACGAGTCGTACCACCGTGCGCTTGCCGCTTCGATGCTCGTGAGCTGCGACAACGCGCATGCCGTGCACCCCAACCACGCCGAGAAGTGCGACGCTTGCAACCAGGTTGTGCTCAACGGCGGCATCGTCATCAAGGAGGCCGCCAACCAGCACTACTGCACCGACGCCTTTAGCCGCGCGGTGTTCCAGGCTATCTGCGATGATGCCGACGTGCCCACGCAGGCCTTTGCCAACAAGAGCGATATGGCCGGCGGTTCTACCCTGGGCAACCTGTCGAACATGCAGGCGAGCATGCATGCCGTGGACGTGGGCCTGCCGCAGCTGGCCATGCACTCGAGCTACGAGACCGGCGGCGTGCGCGACGTGATGTACGCCATCCACGCCCTCACCGCCTTCTACGAGCGCAACCTAACCATCAACGGCGCCGAAAGTGTGGAGCTCTAAAACCTGCCAAAAAGGGATGTTAATTTTGGCAGGTTTTATCTGGGTGAAAACAAAGGGTGAAACCGAACTAGATCGGTGATGCGTAGCCGCCGAGGTGCAATGTGCCTCGGCGGCTTTTTGTGTACAGAGTACGGCTATTGCTTATAAATGCTATACATGCTTTACGTATCTACCATAGAGTTTTATGATAGTCTTGAAGTATTAAGGAGGGGCCATGACCACAACAGCCGCTCAGATCAACGTACGTCTCGATGCCGATCTTAAAAGGAGCGGGGACGCCGCTCTCTCCAGGGCCGGTATGACGCCGAGCCAAGCGGTGCGAGCGCTCTGGCAGCTTGCAGCGTCGCTGGCCGATCGCCCCGGTGCGCTCGAGGATATCCTGCTGCCCAGTCGTGCCCGGGCGGAACAGCGCGAGCACGAAAAGGCCGCCAAACGTAAGCTCGAGCTCATAGATCAGGGGTCGAAGCTGTTCGCTACCGCTTGTCGTGAGTCGGGAATCGATATGGTCAAGGCTCAGCCATCGGACGACGAAGAGCTCAAACGGAATGCCTATGCGGATCGCTATGGCGAGGAGATGAGCTGGCTCTATGAGTGAGACTCCAAAGCGCATCTTGGTTGACACCAACGTGTGGCTCGATTACTTCATTCCCTCACGACGTGGTCGTTCAGTGGCGATTGAGTTTTTACGCAATGCATGCACGGCGCAGGTGGATTTGCTGTATGCGGCGACATCGTCCAAAGACCTGTTCTATTTGATTTCAAGCGAACATAAGGCATGGTATCGGCGAGAGCACGGTTCGCTTTCCCAGAATGCCGCTATGGCAGCGACTTCGCTTGCATGGGATTGTCTTAGCGTGTTGTCGCAGCTTGCCACGCCAGTGCCCTGTGACCTGAGCGACATATGGATGGCGAACAGGCAGCGTGAGCTCCATAGCGATTACGAAGACGATTTAATCATTGCGGCAGCGATACGCGCTCAAGCAGATCTACTGGTCACCAACGATGCCAAACTCTGTTCACACGCACCCGTCGCAGCAATGAACGTCGAAAACGCAAGAAACTATCTAACAACGCTCAAATAGCTCTAAACCTCACTGGCCGAATAATAGTCAGCGAATGCCCCCAGGCAGGGCCGCGCCAGCCAGTCCCTACAGGTTGAACAAAAGTCAGCGAGAGCCCGTCTGGGCGAGCAAGGTGCCTTGAAACAAGGCGGCATTGACCTTCTGGTCATGCCGCCGAAGTTGAAAGGCAGATTGCCGTCCAGACGGGCTCGCAGCGTCGGCTCATTACGCCGTTTGTAAAACGGCGTAATTCTTAGTGTTCGATCCAGCAGCGCAGGGTCTCGCCGGCCTGCAGGTGACGCAGATTCTCCGCGGCGATGTCTATGACGTTGTTGAGCGTGGCTGCCAGGTGGAACCAGCCGGAGACGTGCGGCGTGATGAGCATGTTGGGCGCATCCCACAGGGGGCTTGTCGCAGGCAGCGGCTCAGGGTTGGTGACGTCGACCGCGGCGCCGGCGAGATGTCCTGACTCCAGGGCGGCAACTAAGTCGTCGGCGACCACAAGATCGCCGCGGCCGCCGTTGGCAAAGAAGGCGCCCGGCTTCATCGCGGCGAAGAACTCGGCGTTCGCCAGGCCTTGGGTTTCGGGTGTGCTGGGCATAAAGGATGCGACGATATCAGCCTCGGCAAGGCGCTCGGGCAGGGCGTCCATACCGTCCATGTCCTCAAACACAATGGGATAGACGAGCGGATGACGCTTGATGCCGCGGACGTGCGCGCCCATGCTGCGGCAGAGCGTGGCAAAGTGGCCGCCAATGTCGCCCGCGCCCAGCACCAGCACGTTGGCATTTTTGAGCGAGGTGACCGGCCCCAAATCCTCCCAGCGATGCTCGCGCTGCAAGTCGTGATAGCCGGGCAGGCGCTTCATCATGGAAAGGACCATGGCAAACATGTGCTCGCTCACGGCCTGGCCGTAGGCGCCCACCGAGCAGGAAAGCCTAGCGTCGGCTGGCACGGTGCCGGCGGCCAAGTAATCGTCATAGCCCGCGGTCTGCAGTTGCAGCAGCTGGAGGTGCTCGCATGCGGTAAGCAGGGCAGGGTCGATATTGCCCAGGATCACGTCGGCGTCGGCAACCTGCTCGCGCGTGACGGCGTCGGCGCTCGTGTAGATAAAGTCCTCGCCCGGAGCGCTCGACTCGAGGATTGCGCGGTGACGATCGTTGGCGGGCAGCAAAACCAAGATGTTCAAGAGAATTCCTCTCCGCTTAACCTGCCAAAAAGGGACAGGTTTATTTTGGCAGGTTTTATCAGACAAAACGTTCAAACAAAAACGCCGGATGCAAGACGAGCGTGCCCGTCAGCATCCGGCGCATCCGCGGCTACCAGCTGAGCAGCTCGTAGCCGTCCTCGGTCACCATGAGCTGTACCTCGCACTGGGCCGAATCGCTGCCGTCCTTGGTGCGCACGCACCAACCATCGCCCTTGCTAATCTTGATGTCGGGCGCTCCGGCGTTGACCATGGGCTCGATGGTAAAGACCATGCCCGGGGCCATGATGGTGTCCACATCGGGCGCCTCGGTGGTAAAGCCCACAAACGGGTCCTCGTGGAACTCCTTGCCAATGCCGTGTCCGCCGTACTCGCGCACCACGCTAAAGCCAGCGTCCTCGACCGTCTTTTGCACGGCCTCGGCCATAACGGAGAGCGGCAGCCACGGCTTGACGGCGGCCAGACCCGCCTCCACGCTGGCACGGGTGACGTCGACCAGGCGCTGGCGCTCGGCCGAGACCTCGCCGATACAGAACATGCGGCTCGAGTCGCTAAAGTATCCGTCCAAGATCGTAGAGCAGTCCACGTTGATGATGTCGCCCTCGTGCAGCACGTCCGTATCGCAGGGGATGCCGTGGCAGACCACGTCGTTTATCGAGGTGCACACGCTCTTGGGGTAGCCTTCGTAGTTGAGATCGGCCGGCGTGCCGCCATGCTCGACGGTGTAGTCGTAGATCATCTGGTCGATCTGGTTGGTGGTCATGCCCGCGGCGATGTGCTCGCCCACGTAGTCGAGCACGCCTACGTTGATGGCGGCCGAACGCTTGATGCCCTCGATATCGGCGGGCGTCTTGTAGAGCGTGCGGGGCAGAACCTCCCAGCCCTCTTCCCACAGGCGCTCGAGGCGCTCGTCGAAGGCACTGTGGCATTTCTTATATTTTTTGCCGCTGCCGCACCAGCAAGCGTCGTTGCGGCCGGGCACGAGTCCATTGTCAAACATGGCTAACTTCCTTTCATTCGCAGCTAGTATAGCCCACCCCATCAGCCAAGTACCGGGTAGTCTGTGCGGTTCTGCTAGTAGCTCACCTGGCAGGGGATGCCGAGCGCGCGCACGCGTGCGGCGATTGTGTCGAGCACCACGGGCGCTGCTTTGGCAAGGCCGGCGACCGGTGTCTCGCGCGCCACCGTGTAGATGGTCGCCTCCTGCGGGCGAATGCGCTCGAGCGCCGCGAGCCAAGGGCCGACGTACGCTTCACCAGTGTTATCGAGGGACTTGCCCTGGTACTCGCCGTTCAAAAAGATCGTCTGGATAATAACGTGGCCGTTAAAGCTCGCGAACGTCTCGATCTGGTGCTCGACGTCGTAGGGGCCAACGGGCTGGTCGAGCAGCTGGATAAAAGCCGGGTCGACCGTATCGAGCTTGAGGATGTTGTCGTCGACCATCATGAGCGCATCGTGCACAGCGGGCTGGTCAGCGCGCGTGCCATTGGAGAGCACGGCGATCTTGGTGTTCGGGGCCAGCTGGTCGCGAAGTGCGATGGCGCCGGCGATAGCCTGCGGAAACTCCGGTGCGGCGGTGGGCTCGCCATTGCCGGCGAAGGTGATTACATCGGGCAGCTCGCCCTCGGCTGCCATCTCGCGCAGCTTGGCCTCGAGTGCGTCGAGCACCCCGGCGGCCGTGTTATACGGCTCATGGCAGGGGCGCTCGGCGTTAAGGCCGTTCTCGCAGTAGATGCAGTCGAACGTGCAGATCTTGCCCGACGCCGGCATCATGTTGACACCGAGCGAAAGGCCCAGGCGGCGACTGCGCACCGGTCCAAAGATGGGGCTGGCATTTAAAAACGTAGACATAGGCATATGCTCCTTGGGACAGTTGTGCCTAAGCATAGCATCGGTGCCAAAGTCTGATTCGGGCTTGTGCTTTTCAGATTTCGTTTTTTCACGCTGCCCTCGATGTCCGCGCTATGAGAGGTTCCCGGTTGGGTACAGTTAATGCGTTAACAAGGTGCAAGGCGATGGGGCACAACATGGATTTTACGGTCGAGAATGCGGGCACCACGATTGCCTGTCGCGAGTTTGCCGAGCCGGGCGTGCCGTCGGATACGCCTGCCTTGGTGTGCGTGCACGGCGCTTGCGTCGACGGCACATTTTTTGACGGGATCGCCCGCGAGCTCGCCTGCGGCTATCGCGTAATTGCCTACGACCGCCGCGGTTGCGGCGAGAGCGGCGATGCCGCGGACGGGCGCTACGACCTCGCCGCCCAGGCCGCCGACCTGCAGGCCGTTATCGAGCATGTCGGCGCCCCGGCAAATGTCCTCGCGCACAGCGCCGGTACGCTGGTGACCCTGGAGCTTCTCCGTACAAACCCGGCCATTGTCTCGCGCGCGATGCTGCACGAACCCGCCGTGAAAAACGAGGGCGCTGGCCTGGGCACGGCCCCGGTTTTGCTCGAGATGATTGCTGCGGGAAAGGTCTCGAGGGCATTAAGAGCCTTCCTGAGTGCCATCAGTGATTCGGATCCTCAAGCTCCCAAGACAACCGAGGCGGAAGCCAAGCATGCCCTGCGCAACGGCCGCAGCTTTATGGCAAACGAATACGGGATCATTATGACCTGCGTTCCCGATTGGGATCGCGTCCGCGCATCGAAAACAGTGGCCGCCGTGTTTTTGGGCGAGCTCTCGATTGGCACGCCCCGCGAAGCGGGCACGAGAGCGTCGGCTGAGCTTTTGGGCTGTCCGCTCGTAACGGTCCCCGGCGCGCACAACGGGCTGCGCGATCGACCGGTAGCGGCTGCCCAGGCCGTCCGTGGCGTCCTAGGGTTCTAGCAGCCGCAATAATCAAAACGGGCTTTTCCCGTAAACATTTCGACCGTGTTAACAGATGCGCCCAGAACCTTACGGCTGCGGCTTCAGCCCTACCGTCTGCCAACTCATGAAAAAGAAACGGTATTCACGTGCGTACCTGCATCGACAAGGTGCTACCCTTGTAACATTTGGCACCCACTGCTACCAAGCAAAACTACTGAAAGGGCCCCCTATGCTCAATAATCACGAGGCCAATCTAACCGACGAGGAGGCTGCCGCCGAGGTCGCCCGTGTCGCGAAGACCTACCCCGTGGTGCGTTTGCTGTCTGTCGATCAGATTAAGGGCGATCCTAACTGCCTGCTCGCCGGCGAACGGTGTCCCTGTCTGCGCCAGTCAAGTCTTGAAGCCTTGGCGGCGGGTTCCGATGAGGTGTCGGAACGGCTGCTCAACGATGGCGTTGAGTACCGCGCTCGCCTGCGCTCTTTGATGGTTGAGGGCGAGCCTCACGTTCTGCTGATGGTGCGTCCGATTGATGAACAAGAGGCCGCAGAAGAGGACCTTGTCTACACCGACGTGCTGACGAGCGTGCACAATCGCCGATATTACGAGGAAAAGCTCCGTAGCGCCCGCATGAATGCCGGCGTTGCGATGATCGACCTTGATGATTTTAAGGTCTTCAACGATACGTGTGGCCGTCATGCCGGCGACCTTGCGCTCGGTGCCGTGGCGACAGCCATGCGCAGCGGAATCCGTTCGACTGACGAGCTTGTGCGCTATGGCTGCGACAAGTTTGTGGTTGTCATGCCCAATATTCCCTCCGATGACTTCACCCGTCGCCTGCATCAGGTGTCCGATGCCGTTCGTTCCACGATTATTCCGGGCCATGAGTACGTGAGCTTGACGGCATGTGTTGGTGGCGTTCGCATTCATGGCGAGACGGTCGATGAGGGCGTTGGCCGCGCTGTCCAGTTACTGAGCCGCGCTAAGGCAAAAGCCGGTACGGTCGTGACCGATGCCGATTCCATCGAGGCCTTCCAAAGCGAAAAGCCTTTGGTACTTATTGTCGATGACTCCGAGATGAACCGAGTCATTCTCAGCGAGATGCTCAAGGACGAGTATTGCATCCTCGAGGCCGACAACGGTCGTACGGCGCTCGACATGGTCGACCGCTATGGTGATGAGTTGTCGCTCGTGCTGCTGGATATTGTCATGCCGGGCATAAGCGGCTTTGAGGTGCTGGCCGGTCTGTCGCGCCGATCGGTTAGTGACAATCTGCCTGTCATCATGATTTCGAGCGAAGATTCCGATGATATGGTTCTGCGCGCGTACGAGCTGGGCGCCTCGGACTATATCAACCGCCCGTTTGACTCCCGTGTCGTGCGCCGCCGTGTAAGCAACACCATCCGCCTATACGCCAAACAGCGCCGTCTGACGAGCCTGCTGTCCCAGCAGTACAACGAGCGTGTCAAGAACAGTCGCATGCTCATCGACATCATGGCTGGCGTCATGGAGCTTCGCAACGGCGAGAGCGGCAGGCACGTTACGAACATCGAAAAGCTGACCGAGCTGCTGCTTGGCTGTCTGGTCCAGCGTAGCGACACCATTTCCCTTGACAATGAGGAGCGCTCCACGATTGCCCTGGCTTCGGCGCTGCACGATATCGGCAAGATGTCGATTGACGATGCGATTCTCAACAAACCCGGGCGCCTTACGTCCGAGGAGTTCGAGATTATGAAGACGCATACCACGATCGGCGCCGACATGCTGCTTGAGCTGGGTAGCCATCACGCCGGCAATGCGCTTATGGAATATGCGTACCAGATTGCGCGTTGGCATCACGAGCGCTGGGACGGCAAGGGTTATCCCGATGGCCTTAAGGGCGACGAAATTCCCATTGCCGCACAGGTGGTTTCGGTGGCCGACGTGTACGATGCTCTGACGAGCGTGCGCGTGTACAAGGACGCTATCCCGCACAAGGAGGCAATTCAGATGATCCTGGACGGTAAGTGCGGCACCTTTAACCCGCTGCTGCTCGATTGTCTGCTTGAGGTGCAAGACCAAATTGCCGAGACGTTGGCACGCCCCGCCGACGTTGTCGCGTTTCCCACGATTTAGTTTGACCAAAGGAGTTTTTAATCCATGATTTCCATGCGTGAGGCGTATGAGAAGATCGGCGCCAATTATGATGACGCGTGCGCTCGGCTGATGGGCGAGGAAATGCTCGCCCGCTTTGCCCTCAAGTTTTTGGATGACGAGAGCATGGACAAGCTGGAGGCCGCCATGGCGGCGGGAGACGCCGAAGGTGCGTTTATGGCAGCGCACACGCTCAAGGGCGTGAGCCAGAACCTGGGATTCGATAATCTGTACGAGCCGGCGGTCGTGGTGACCGAGGCGCTGCGCGGCGCCGATGCCGTTGACGGCGCTCGCGAGGGGATGCATGCGCTGCAGCAGCAATATGCGGCTACGATGTCGGCCCTGCGCGAGACGGCCGAATAAGAGCTTGCGAGCCTTGGGCTGCGCGCCTGTCGCGTATAGGCAAAAGGGCGCCCCGTCGGACCATGTGGCCGGCGGGGCGCCCTTATCTGTTATGCGGTTCGCGAACTAGCGGGTCTGCTTTACCTTGGCCGCCGCCTCGACAAACGACTTCCACAGGTTAAAGTCGGTCTCGAGCGTCTGCCAGGTGTACTCGGGATGCCATTGCACACCCAGACAGAACGGCTGGCCTTCGACTTCGATGCACTCGGGAACGCCGTCGGTTGCCTTGGCGACCAAGCGCGTGCTCTTACCCAGACGATCGACGCAGCAGTGATGTGCGGAGTTGGTCTGGATCAGCCTGTGCCCGCCAACCGCGCGCTCCAGCAGCGAGCCCGGCACGACCTCGACAGGATGCACAGGGTCGTTGAGCACGTGGGTATGGCGCCACTGCGTGCGGCCCTCGCGCGCGCCCAGGCTCGGCACGTCCATGCACAGGGTGCCGCCGGTGGCGACGTTGAGCAGTTGCGTGCCGCGGCAGGTGGTAAAGAGCGGCTTTTTGGCACGGAGCACCTCGCTGACCAGCTTAAACTCAAAACTATCGCGGATCTCGCAGCAGAGGGTGGGGTCGTAGGGTCGATCATCGCCCCAACGTTTGGGATTGACATCGGGGCCGCCGGGAATGGCGATGCCGTCGGCGATATCGACGTAATGACGGATGACCTCAATGTCCTCGGTGATGGACATCTGCAGCGGCAGACCGCCGGCGGCAAGAATGGCGTCGACAAAGACACTTGCGATTTCCTCGTTGGGGGAGAGCGTCTCGCTCAAATAGGGCTTCGCTTCTTCCCAGCGTGGTGCTACCAGGATAAGCGGGCGGTCAGCGGGATCGACGTCGACGTGCGGAGTGTAGGACGATGAGGTGCGGGTTCCGATCATGGGTGCGGCTTTCGAATCCGGGTGGACATGGCACAGGGGTGGCGCGGGACAAACGTTACTGATGAATTTGCCCGCGTGGCAATTGGGCTAGTGGCCCTTAATGGAGTTGAGGAAGTCCTGGGCGCGCTTGGTCTTGGGGTGGTCGAAGAACTCGTCGGGTGTGCCGGTTTCCACGATCTGGCCGTCGGCCATAAACACGACGCGGTCGGCCACGCGGCGGGCGAAGTTCATCTCGTGCGTGATGACGATCATCGTCATGCCCTGCTGGGCCAGACGGACCATGACCTCGAGCACCTCGTTGATCATTTCGGGGTCAAGGGCGCTCGTGGGCTCGTCAAAAAGCATGGCCTTGGGTTGCATGGCAAGCGAACGTGCGATGGCTACACGCTGTTGCTGGCCGCCCGAGAGCTGTGCGGGCACCTTATCGGCCTGCTCGGCAACGCCCACGCGGCCCAGCAGGTCCATGGCGCGCTCACGAGCTTCCTCCTTGGAGACGCCCAGCACATCGACCGGTCCCAGCATGACGTTCTGCAGTACGGTCATATGTGCAAACAGGTTGAACTGCTGAAATACCATGCCCAACTCGGCACGCATGCGGGCAAGATCCTTGCCTTCCTGTGGCAGGGGCTCGCCCTCGATGAGGATCTCGCCTGAGTCGATGGTTTCCAGGCGATTGATGGTTCGGCACATGGTCGACTTGCCCGAGCCCGAGGGTCCGATCACAACGACGACCTCGCCGCGGTCGACCGAGAGATTGATGTCGTTGAGAACGTGCAGATCGCCGTAGTGCTTATCGACGTGCCTGAGCTCGATCAGCGGCTGATTGCCGGTGGAAGAGGTGCTCTGTGCCATGGTGCTCGGCTCCTTATGACTCGAAATGGTAAAGCGTTAGCGGATGATGGTCGCGCCGGTCTTGTGCGAAACATAGACAGCGGCCTTGTTGATCGCGACGTTGATGAGGATGTAGATGACCGCGATAACCAGGTAGACCGACACGAGGGCGTCGTAGTTGGTAATGAGCACGCGGGCGTTTTGCATGAGGTCGGGGTAGCTCACCACGTAGGCCACGGTGGTGTCTTTGACTACGACCACGAGCTGCGAAATCAACGACGGAATGATAAACCGGATAGCCTGCGGCAACACGATTTTAAAGGTGATTTTAGCTTTGGAGAGACCGAGTGCCTGGGCGGCCTCGACCTGGCCGCGCGGCACGGCGTTGACGCCGGCACGGAAGATCTCGGCAAGTACGCCAGCTGCAGCGAGCGCGACGGGAAGCGTGAGCATCCAAAACGACGGCAGCGCGATCTTGTACTGGGGCAGCACCAAAAAGAAGAAGTAGATGAACAACAGGCTCGGTACGCCGCGGAAGAAATCGGTGAGCACGCGGCAGACCAGCTGCAGCGGCTTAATGTCGCTGGTACGGCCGAGCATAAGGGCTAAGCCCAGCACCAGCGCGATGGCGCCAGCGGTGAGTGCGACTTTAACGGTGCCCTCAAAGCCGGCAAGCAGGAACTTCCAGGTGGTGAGGTGCGTAAAGAAAAACCAATAGTGAACCGAAAGCTGGCCGGTCACATAAAAGCGCTGCAACACGAGGGCGACGAGCACGGCGACGGCAACAAGCGAGATGGCGGTGCCGATGCGAATCTTGGCGCGCATCTTGGGGCCGGGAGCCTCGTAGAGCGCATCGCGCATGGTGAGCGCGGAGGTGGAGTGCTTGCTCATCGGAGGATCCTCACCTTCTTATCGATGTAGTTGCCAATGTGGCTCACCACAAAGGCCGTGCCCAGGTAGCCGAGCGCCGAGATAAAGAACGCGGCGACGCCGCCGAGCGAGCGCGTGTTGATGTAGCTCACCACGCCGGTGAGCTCCTGCGGTTGCAACGGCACCTGACTGCCGAGCGCGGTGGTGAGCATGACGGCGATAAAGAGGTTGGTCATGGGCAACACGCTCGAGCGCAGCGCCTGCGGAATCACGATCTTGGCGAGGATACGGCTGAAGCTCATGCCGAGCGAACGTGCGGCTTCGACCTGACCGACGCCGACGGTGTTGATGCCGCTCATAAAGTTCTCGGAGCCAAAGGCCGAGCCCAAAAGAACCGTGGCGACGATAACGCAGGTGCGGTAGGGTAGGACGACCTTGAGCGGCGGCAGCGCATAGACGACGATGATGAGCAGTGCGATGCCGGGGATGTTACGGAAGACCTGGACATACAGGTCGCCAAAGACGCGCAGCGGCTTGAGCGGCGACACGCGCATCACGGTGACGGCGACGGCCAGCACCATGGCGATGGCAAACGACTCAAGCGTCATGCCCCAGGTTGCTAGCAGCGCGTCGATATAGTTCTGGCCATAGAGCGACCAGAGCTCGGAGAGACTCATGCGGACCTCCCGCCGATAAGGAAAGGGGCTCCCGTGTGTACGGAAGCCCCGACAACTCAGTGAGGAAACAGTTTACCGCAATAAAGCGCATCATGCGTTTCCGTATGGTTTCGCAGCGGCCGTTACCAGGCTCGCTGCCTAGGCGCCGATCTCGGGCAGCTCGGGAACATTGGTGTCGCCCGTACGGTCGCCGATGCAGATCTGCCACAGCTCGGTCCAGGTGCCGTCGTCCTCGATCTTCTTAAGGAAGTCGTTAACGAAGGCGACGCCGTCGGAATCGAGCGGCAGACCGATGCCATAGGGCTCCTTGCTGCCGAAGGGCTTGCCGGCAATCTTGTACTTGCCGGGCTCGCGGACCAGGGCGCTCTGCTGCATGTTGTTGTCGATGACGTAGGCGTCAACACGACCCTGCTGGAGTGCCTGGCGGGCCTCCTCGTCGGTCTTGAACTCCTGCTGGCTGGCCTTGGGGGCGAACTCCTCCAGGATGGCAGGGCCGTTGGAGCCGGACTGGACGGCGACGTTCTTGTCGGCCAGGTCGTCGACGCTCTTGATGTCGTCGTTATCGGCGAGCACCAGGATGGCCTGCTGGGTGTAGTAGTAGGGGCCGGCGAAGGAGACGAGCTTCTTGCGCTCGTCGGTAATGGTGTAGGTGGCAAAGACAGCGTCGACCTGGCCGTTCTGCAGGACAGACTCGCGCGTGTCCGAGGTCACCTGGGTGATCTCGACCTTGTTCTCGCCCAGAATGTAGTTGGACAGGAGCTGTGCGATACCGGCGTCGAAGCCGCGGGTCTGACCGTCTTTCTCGTTGAGGAGGGAGAAGAGCGTGGAGGTCTGAACGCCACCGATCTTAAAGACGCCGGCGTCCTTAACGGCCGTGGCCCAGGTGCTGGCGGCGATGGCGTCGTCATCGGCCTTGGGGCCGTTGTCGACGAGCTTGTCGAATGCCTTGGCGTCGAGCGTGGCGGAAACTTCGGTATCCTTGGAGCTCTTGGAGGAGCCGGCGGCGGAACCCTTGTCGGCCTCGGCGCTGGTGTCGGAGCAGCCGGCAAGACCAAGGCCGGCGACGGTTGCGAAGGTGGCGGCAACGAAGCCGCGGCGGTCGAGAACGACCTGCTGGGAGAGGTTCTTGCTCATGGTAGAACACCTTTCTCAATAAAATCCCTAGCGGTTGAGTAGAGTTATACCCTATCCGGCTCAAATGGGTCAACACGAAATAACTCAGAAACATACTTGTCTTATGGGTAATTCTACCTACCAAAAAGGGACAGGTTTATTTTGGTAGGCTTTATCTGGGCAAACGTTGATTATTACAGCTAAGAAAGCGTTTTGCGGGCGGCCGGTCTCGTTGTTTTGTCTCAATCTGTAACAGGTAGACGAGGAAATGGGTTCTAGCTGTTACAGATCGAGATTATCTCTTCAGGGGGATTCGAATGTCTCGATCTGTAACATCTGGACGGACAAAAGGTCTCTAGCTGTTACAGATTGAGACAAAGGTCTGGGACTAAGATGTCTTATCTAGATCTGTAACATCTGGACGAGGATTTATCCTCTAGATGTTACAGATTGAGATAATCGCGCCGCGAAAATAAAAACCTTCGCAGGGGTGCTTCCCTTGCGGAGGTTTTTTACTCGTTGAGAAGCCTTGCGGCTTCGGCGGCCATGTTCTCGACCGTCATGCCGTTCTGCGCGAGCAGTTCGTTGGGGTCGTAGCGGTCGGGGAAGCCCTTGGCGATGCCGAAGGTGCGCGTGCGCAACGGCGTGCATGCTAGATAACATGCCACGCGCTCACCCCAGCCGCCGTCCAAGATGCCGTCCTCGAGGGTGATGACAACGCGATGCTCGGCGGCAAGGCTGTCGAGGAACTCGCGGTCGAGCTCGGTTGCAAAGCGCGGGTTGACGAGTGTGGCCTCGATACCGTACTCGGCAGTCAGACGGTTTGCCACGCGCTCGCCCAGCTCAAAGAAATCGCCGAGCGCGAGTACGGCAACGTCGCGACCCTGGCGCATCACGTTGTAGCGAACGACGCTGTAGCCGGTGCCCTCGGCGGGCGCCAGATCGGGGCGGCTTACCAAGCCGATGCCCGGTACGCGGATTGCCACGGGATGCTCGCGGTGGTTGAGCGACCAGCTCAGCATGGACAGGTATTCCTCCATGCAGGCCGGCGCTAGGTAGCGCATGTTGGGAAGTCCGCCCAGCATGGAAATATCAAAGAACGAAAGGTGCGTCTCGGACGTGGTGCCAAAGATCGACGCGCCAAACACCAGGATGGTTGCAGAGGCGTCGTTGAGGCACAGGTCGTGCCACAGCTCGTCGTAGGCGCGCTGCAAAAACGTGCCGTACACACCAAAGACTGGCTTGGCGCCCGAGCGTGCAAGCGCGGTGGCAAAGGTCACGGCGTGCTCCTCGGCAATGCCCACGTCGACAAACTGCTTGCCTGCCGCGGCGCGAAGCTCGGGTGTAAAGCCCATGATGTAGGGCGTGGCGGCCGTGATGCCCACGACCTGCGGATCGCGCTCGATGGCGGCGCTGAGCGCCTCGCCCGTAATATCGGCATAGGTGCGCGGTGCGGGCTCGCTCGGGTGGCCCGGGCAAAGTTTGCGGCCGGTTGCCATATCGAAGGGCCCCACATGATGCCAGTGCTCGGGGTCGCTCTGGGCTGGCTCAAAGCCCTTGCCCTTGGCGGTGGAGACATGCAGCACGATGGGATGATCGATATCGCGCAGCTCCTGCAGCGTATCGACCAGCGCTTGGACATCGTTACCGGCGTCCAGGTAGCGATAGTCGAGCCCCAGCGCGCGGAAAACGTTGCGCTCACAGGTGCCGTTGCTGGCGCGCAGCTCGGCCAGATTGCGATAGAGGCCACCGTGGTTTTCGGCGATGGACTGGTCGTTATCGTTGACGATGATGATCAGGTTGCTGTCGAGATCGGCGGCATTGTTAAAGCCCTCAAACGCCAGGCCGCCCGAAAGCGAGCCGTCGCCAATGATGGTGATGACGTTGTACGCATCGCCCGCCAGGTCGCGCGCGTGTGCGAGGCCGCAGCCCAAGCTCACCGAGGTCGAGGTGTGGCCCATGGCGAACAGGTCATGTTCGGAC
>DYAA01000080.1 GCA_019419405.1 Collinsella sp.
TTCAAGTCGTCGGCGCCGTTCCACGACCAGGTACCGGCCTCGTCGCTCGCCGCGGTGTTGTACTTGTTGCCGCCGACCTTGACCCATTCCGCTGCGAGCGAGACGCTCGGCATGAGCAGCGAGCTCACCGTGAGCGCGCACACGGCGCCCACGACGATGCGGCGCGTCACGCGGCGCCAGCTGCCGTGCGCGAGTCCTATGCGATGGCGAACGTCGGGTTCGGCAACATGGGTTCCGGCGGTAGTGTCATTGCGTTTGGGGGTCGTGAACAAGGCTGCCATGGTTGCTCCCGTTCTCATAGGGCCTATACGACTAGATTCAGCGTATCTGCTGGATGTTGCCGGCGGTAGTGCCGTTTGGAGGGCAAAATGGCCAAAATTGGGGAGAAATAGGCCGCACGCCGGCGCAGGGACCGGCGCTAAAAGAAAAGCGCGGGGCCGCATGGCGACTCCGCGCTTTATTGTTCAGCTTTTGCAGCCTTGCCCTTACGCTACGAAGAAGTAGACGAGGAAGGCAAGGGCCGCGATCCACCCGTCCCGTGCGAAAAAGTGTTTACGAGCGCTTGCGGCTCACCACGGCGCCCGCGGCGATGGCGGCTGTTCCCGCAAGGGCGGCTGCCACGATGGCTGCGCTCGAGGCGTCGCCGGTTGCTGCGAGTTTGCCGGCGATCTTGGCTCCCGTGGCTGCAACTGCAACGGTCTTGGTCGTCTTCGTGCCCTCGGACTTGGAACCCTCGGGCTTGGTCTCGCCTGGCTTCTCCTCGGGTTTGATCTCCTCGGGAGGCGCGATGACCGTGCTCTTGGCGACAGCTTCGTTATAGGGGGAGTCGATCACAGCGTCGCCCGTGTCGATGGTTTGACCTACCACGTAGAAGATGCCGTCATCGAGTTCTTCCTTGTTGCGATAGCCAATGATCTTGCCGCCTGTGGGCGTCTGGATGGGAGCGCCTTCGATCTCGATGGTGCCGATTGTCTCGCCGTCCGCGCTCACGGCAAGGGCGAAGATTGCCGCCGTGTCTCCCTCAGCTGTGACCTTACTGCGGATAATCGAGATGGTCGCGGGCGTGATGTCCTCCTTGGTCCGGGCAAAGATGCCGATGTTCACGCCCCTATGCTCGGGAATGACCGCGCCACTTTGGTCGTTGCTGTAGTGATCGGGGCCGTCGCTACCGGACTCGACATAGCGGGCTATAGCCTTGACAACGGAGTCACTAATGTAGATGTGACCACCCGCTTCGTTGGGGTAGTAGTTTCTGGTGGAGATTGCGGTCGAGAACTGGCCTTCTGCGAACGCATCCACGATCGAGCCGTTCTTGATGACGATGTCGTCCTCGTCGGTGAAGAGGGCGCTGGCTTCATCGTTCCC
>DYAA01000081.1 GCA_019419405.1 Collinsella sp.
TTGTCTGAATTTGGCTTAGCAATCATAGGCGGATGACGCGGAAACGGCCCCTCCCGGGGCCGTTTCAGTTCCAGATCGTTGTTTTCGCCCGCTGAGCTGGGCCTATGCCGGAATCTCTCCCACAGAAACCACCGAAGAGCCCGGTTTTTCAGTGACATGGTTACGTTCCCATCCTTTCAAAGTCCAGTTTGTCCGCCATCTCCGTCTGCCTTGTAGGAAACAGATGGGCGTAGCGGTAGGTGATATCGATACTCTCATGCCCCACCCGGTCAGCGATTGCCAGGGCGGTGAAGCCCATATCAATCAGCAGGGAAATGTGTGAATGTCGGAGGTCGTGAATTCTGATCCGCTTCACTCCCGCCGCTTTCGCACCTCTGTCCATTTCATGGTGGAGATAGTGCTTGCTGACAGGGAAAATCCGTTCATTTGCCCCGGTGCTGTAAAACATCTTTAAGTAGTCCTCCATCTCTCCACAGAGGAATTTGGGCATCTTAATGACACGGTTGCTCTTTTTCGTCTTAGGAGTGGTAATCACGTCCTTGCCCTTGAGCCGCTGATAGGATTTGCTGATGGACAAGCCCGAGCTGCTCGAGTCCATCGCCGCAGCGCTCGGCGTGTCCGTCAACGCCCTCAAGGATTACGGCGTCGAGACCGCGGGCGACCTCATGTCGCTGCTCGTGCGGCTCGAGGACTCATTCGGCATCGTGCCCGCAGCCGACGGCACGGGCCTCTCCCTGAACCCCAAGGCGCCGCACGCGCCCAAAGCCGCGATGGCGATCGAGTTGTGGGCAGAGAAGCGCGCACGGCTCGAGAACGGCGAGATCGACGCCGACGAGTACGAGGACTGGAAAGCCTTGCTGTAACGGCTCCCCGCATTTCGCAATCAACGCAACCGAATCAGGACGCCAGGCTAGGCGGTGAGCTCCGCTCGCTCCTGCGTAAGCTGAGTTTTTACTCCCCATTGCATGCAAAGGCATTTCAAGCGTAAATGGGGAGTAAATGACGCGGTGGCTTACATGGCGGCACACGGCAGTACACTGCGGCATTTCCCCTGATTACTCCCGTTTTCATTGAGGCGGCGAGATTCTTTACTCCCCATTAACCACCTGGGGAAACGCCGTACGGAGACCGTAAAAACGCCCGTTGAGTTCGATTTGAGTTTCACGGGCCCCGAAACGGCCTCGTTTCGTTCTCGGGGACAAAAATCGCGCGTCTACTCATTCGGGATAAATCTTTACTCCCGTTCCTCCGAATACCGCCCCGTGCCTTGTCGTCTTGAAATACGGGGAGTAAATCGCGAAATCGCAGGTGAAAGGGAGTAAAACGGCAAAGAAAAAGCCTCCGTCCCAACGCGGGAACGGAGGCCAGATTACCGTATTTACTCACCGCCGTCGCTGGCGGCTTTGCCATGACTCTCGTACGAAACGAAACTCAGCGGCACAGTGCGGCACTCAAAAGTGCAGGTCAGAACCCTATCAGCCTACTCCCACTCGATGGTCGCAGGCGGCTTGGACGTAATGTCGTAGCACACGCGGTTGGCACCGGGAACCTCGGCCACGATGCGGCCCGAGATGCGGGCCAGGACGTCGTAGGGCAGCTTGGCCCAGTCGGCAGTCATGGCGTCGCTGGACTCCACGGCGCGCAAGATGATCGGGCGCTGATAGGTGCGCTCGTCGCCCATAACGCCAACGGACTTGATGTCGGGCAGGACCGCAAAATACTGCCAGCAGCTGTGCTCGGAGTTGCGCTCGCCGGTCTGCTCAAACAGACGCTGGTTATAGGCGTCGAGCTCCTCGCGCACGATGGCGTCGGCATTCTTGAGAATCTCGAGCTTCTCCTTGTCGACCGCACCGATGATGCGGATGGCCAGGCCCGGGCCCGGGAAGGGCTGACGGAACACGATGTGACCCGGCAGGCCCAGCGCCAGGCCAAGCGCGCGGACCTCGTCCTTAAAGAAGTGATCGAGCGGCTCGATAAGGTCGAAGTGCACGCCCTCGGGAAACGGAATCAGGTTGTGGTGGCTCTTGATGGTGGCCGTCTTGCCGCCCGTCTTGCGAGCGCCGGACTCGATGATGTCGGGGTAGATGGTGCCCTGAGCCAGGTACTTGACCGGCTTGCCATCGGTCTCGAGCTGCTGCGCCACGGTGAAGAACTCTTTCCAGAACTGCGTACCGATGATGCGGCGCTTCTCCTCGGGCTCGGTCACGCCGGCCAGAAGCTCGGCATAACGGTCCTCGGCGTGGACGTGGATAAAGTCGACGTCGAACTGCTTGGTGAAGACCTCCTCCACCTGCTCGGGCTCGCCCTTGCGCAGCAGGCCGTGGTTGATGAACACACAGGTCATCTGCTTGCCCACGGCGCGAGCGCCCAGCGCAGCCACGACGGAGGAGTCGACGCCACCGGACAGGGCCAGAATCACGCGGTCGTCGCCGACCTTCTCGCGGAACTCGGCCGTCATGGTCTCGACCAGGTTGTCCATGCTCCAGTTGGGCTCCAGGCCGCAGATCTCAAACAGGAAGTTGCTCAACAGCTGCTGACCGTACTCGGAATGCTTGACCTCGGGGTGGAACTGCGTGGTGAAGATTTTGCGCTCGACGCACTCCATGGCGGCAACCGGGCACACGTCGGTGCTGGCGGTAACGGTAAAGCCCTCGGGCACCTCGGACACGGCGTCGCGGTGGCTCATCCACACGGTCTGCTCCATGGGCGTGGAGTTAAAGAGCTTGGCGCCGGCAGTGCGCGTAATAGTGGCGCGGCCGTACTCGCCCACCTCGGAGTGACCGACCTTGCCGCCGAGCGTCACGGCCGTGATCTGATGGCCGTAGCAAAAGCCCAGGACGGGAAGGCCCAGGTCAAAGATGGCGGGGTCGATGGACGGAGCGTCCTCGGCATACACAGAAGCCGGGCCGCCGGAAAGGATGAGCGCAGAGGCGTTCATCTCGCGAATCTCGTCGGCCGAGATGTCGCAGGGGACAATCTCGGAATACACGTTGAGGTCGCGGACGCGACGGGCAATGAGCTGACCGTACTGCGCACCAAAGTCGAGTACGAGGACCTTTGCGGAAGCCTTTTGATCCATGGTTTCCCCTCCTGTTGGCGGGGAGCCGGTGCCCACCCGCGTGAATGAACGAAAATAACTTTCATAGTGTACACGTTATATGGGGTTTCTCGTCCCTCGCAGCCATCAGCGCACGGCAAACGCACGACCTGGGCCCTTATTTGACGGCAATTGAAGTGTTACTAAACGTTACAGATGATGTATTACGTTTGAACATTGGACGCCCTGTGCCACAATACTGCGGAACGACTCCGCCTCTGCGGCGGCAAATACGATAGGAATACCAGCATGAAGCGCATCCTTCTCATCGCCACGGGCGGCACCATCGCATCGACCGAGGACGGCAACGGCCTCTCCCCCGCCCTGACCGGTGAGGAACTCGCCCAGAGCGTCCCCGAGATCTCGGGCCTCTGCGAGCTCGACGTGGTGCAGCCCATGAACATCGACAGCACCAATATGCGCCCCAGTGACTGGATGCGTATCCGCGACGTCATCGTCGAGGGTTATGCCGACCACGACGGCTTCGTGATTCTGCACGGCACCGACACCATGAGCTACACCGCGGCGGCGCTTTCCTACCTGATTCAGGACAGCCCCAAGCCCATCGTACTCACCGGCTCGCAAAAGCCCATGGGCAATCCCTTTACCGACGCCAAGCTCAACCTGTACCAGAGCCTGCTTTATGCGCTCGACGAGCACTCGCACGACGTCTCGATCGTGTTTGGCGGCGTAGCCATTGCCGGCACGCGCGCCCGCAAACAGCGCACCATGAGCTTTAACGCGTTCATTAGCGTCAACTATCCGCCTATCGCCTATATCCGCAACGACCGCATCGTGCGCAACGGGCTTCACGGCACGCATCAGGGCGAAAACCCGGTGCGTTTCTACGACAGCATCGACCCGCGCGTATTTGTCCTTAAGCTAACTCCTGGCGTGAACCCGGGTATCCTGGACGCCCTTGCCGACAGCTACGATGCTGTAATCCTGGAGACCTTTGGCATTGGCGGTATCCCCGAGTTTGGCGAGTCGGGCGAGTCGTTCCAAGAGGCGATTTTCCGCTGGGTCGATTCGGGCCGCACCGTCGTTATGACCACGCAGGTCCCCGAAGAGGGCCTCGATCTGGGCGTTTACGAGGTCGGCCGTGCTTACGCCGATCATCCGGGCATTCTGCGCGGCGACGATATGACAACCGAGACGCTCGTGGCCAAAACCATGTGGGCACTCGGCCAGTCACGTGATGCCGCCGAGATCCAGCGCCTGTTCTACAGCCAAGTCAACCACGACCGAATCCCGATGACCTAATTCAGTTGTCGACGGGTATCCCCTATTCGATCCCCTCGAGAAGCTCTGACACCGTCATGCCGAGTGCGGGCGCGATCTTAAATAGAACCTTGAGCGTGAAATTTGCCGTTCCATCTTCGATTCGGTCGAGGTAGGGTCGGCTGATTCCTGTCGCCACACAAAAATCAACCTTGGAGATACCAAGGTCTCTGCGTGTCTCTTCGACCCGCCTGCCAAGAATCTGTTTCGCACGTTCGTCCATGCAGCCGAGTTTGAAATGGAGCCGAACATAAACGTAAACTATAGTTTACGTTTTCCCGAATACACAGGAGTTTTCTATGTCGGGTTCTTCGGTCCGCACGTACCCAGCCACGCTTCGCACAAACAGCGCACCGCCCAAGCTTGTCGTCGTTGAAGCCGAATGCCTTTCGCCCGATGAGCGCACAGCATTTGCATTGCTATCAAGTCGCGTCGCCGCCGTTCTGATCCCTTGCCCGGCGCAAGGTGAACTTGCCATCCAATGCCAAACGCACAGCTGCCCGCTCAATCAGGCTGCCGTAATCGCAACCAGCCAACGCGGCCTGCCGCTCCTTTTAGAAGCCAGTATCGCACTCGCCCTCCGCGGCTCCGGATACGAAAACGAGACCGCCGCCGACATGGTCTTTAAACCACGATCGAGCGGCGGCCTCGCAGCAGCCATTGAATATATGTGCAGGCTCGTTGCCTAAAAGGACAAGCTAGAAACCAAGGCCAAAGCCCGTTCCGGTAATCGCCGAGTACATAAAGTAAACGTTGATTACGTTGAGGAACACACCCGTGATGCAACCGTTGCGCAGGTAGCGCTCGCACACGATGCGCGCCATGGCGGCGGAGTCATCATTGTTTTTAGCCTGGCGTCCCGCCGTAAAGTACGTCGCCACGCTCAGCAGCAGGTTGAGCACCGGCAGTGCCAGCAACTCGTAGCTCTTGCCCCAGCGCGTCGCCTCGCCGGCGGCATTAAACTTTGTTGCCACCTCGGGACCAATGTTGGGGATAACGCACGCTGCGACCACCAGCGGAATCACCGCAAGCACGAGCAGTGCAATACCCATGTAGCCAGCTTTTTTGCCATATTTAAACATATGCGTCGTCCTTACACGTTAAAGCGGAAGTGCACGACGTCGCCATCGGCCATGACATAGTCCTTGCCCTCAATACGCAGCTTGCCGGCGGCCTTGGCGCCCTGCTCACCGCCGAGCTCGATGTAGTCGTCATAGCCAATGACCTCGGCCTTAATAAAGCCGCGCTCAAAGTCGGTGTGGATAACGCCGGCGGCCTGCGGGGCGGTCGCGCCCTGACGAACCGTCCAGGCCTTGACCTCCATCTCGCCGGCCGTAAAGAATGACTGCAGGCCGAGCAGCTTGTAAGCCGCCTGCGCGAGCACGTCCAGACCGGGCTGCTCCAGGCCCAAGCTCTCCAGGTAGTCGGCCGCATCCTCGGGATCGAGCTCGGAAAGCTCGGCCTCGATCTTGGCGCAGATCGGCAGCGGCTTGACGCCATCGATTGGCGCCAGGTCCTCGTTGAGCATGTCCTCGTCTACGTTGGCCACATACAGGATGGGCTTCATGGTGAGCAGGAACAGGCCCTTGGCGGCGGCGCGCTCCTCATCGGTCATCTCCATGGACGCGGCGCGCTTGCCCTCGTTGAGCCAGGCGAGCAGGCGCTTGGCGACCTCGAACTTGGGCATGAGCTCCTTGTCGCGCTTGGCCTCCTTCTCGAGCTTGGGCAGCTGCTTCTCGAGCGTGCCCATGTCGGCCAGGATGAGCTCGGTCATGATGGTATCGGCGTCACCGGCGGGATCGACGAACTCGCCGGTGCGGCCCACCTCACGCATGACGTTGGGGTCCTTAAAGTAGCGCACGACCTCGCAGATGGCGTCGGTCTCGCGGATGTTTGCCAAGAACTGGTTGCCCAGACCCTCGCCCTCGTTAGCGCCCTTCACCAGACCTGCGATGTCGACGAACTCGACCGTAGCCGGCACAATGCGACCCGGGTTGACGATGTCGGCGAGCTTTTGCAGGCGGCTATCGGGCACATCGACGATACCCACGTTGGGGTCGATCGTGGCGAACGGGTAGTTGGCGGCAAGGCCGGTCTTTTTGGTAAGCGCGGTGAACAGCGTCGACTTGCCCACGTTGGGCAGGCCCACGATACCGATGGAAAGGGACACGACAGCTCCTTTTGATACAGGTACTTCAAACTGCATAAGTATAGCGCCGCCGCAGCATCCAGGCGAACCCGGACGCCACGGCGGCGCAAATGAAGCAGAGATAGGGGTCGCTGACTAGTCTGCGAGCTTTTCCACCTGATCGAGCATCTTATCGAGCTTGGCCTTTGCCTCGGCCTTGACCTTCTCGGCCTCCTCGTGAGCCTTCGCCTTCTGGGCGGCCTTTTCCTCGGCCTCGGGATCGGCGACGACCAGATTGGACGCATCGTGTTCGACCAGCTTGAGCGCATGTTCGGGACAAACCTTGACGCAGGCTCCGCAACCCAAACAATACGTGGACTCCAGTGCAAAGCGACCGCTTCCCACCAAATCGCAGGCGGACGTGGGACACGCGTTAACGCACTCGCCGCACGACGTGCACTTGTCAAAATCGCACTCCGGCGTGCTCACCTGCATGTTCTGGGCAAGCTCGGGGTGGTTTTGCAGCGTCGAGAGC
>DYAA01000082.1 GCA_019419405.1 Collinsella sp.
CGCCCGCAACACCGTCACCAACGACGTGCTGTACAAGGAGGGCCTGGACCTTCTCGTCGTGCCCTCCGCCGAGCTCTCCCGCGGCCGCGGCGGCCCGCGCTGCATGAGCATGCCCTTCTGGCGCGAGGACCTCTAAGGTCTTCAAGGACTCGTACGGGTCATAATACATACATCTAGCTGCCATTAGATGTCTCCCATTGGGGCGGTGCGGGTTTTCGCACCGCCCCAATCTTGTTTGAGGAACGTCAACACGATTGGACGACTGCTTTTGCAAGGAGCTTGGCTATGGACATCAAGACGATTGGCGTTGAGGAATGGCTCAACGTTTGGGAGAAGAGCGCCACGTGGGACATCGCCCAGTCGACGATCTCGTCGCTCACCATGGGCGAGCTGCGCGCGCTCGATGAACAGGACGGCGCCACGTTCTACGAGCGCCTGGACCGCGAGAAGATGAACTACGGCTGGATCGAGGGCTCGCCGGAGTTTAAGGCCGAGGTTGCCAAGCTGTATCGTCGGGAGGTCAATCCCGATCACATTCTGCAGACCAATGGCTGCACGGGCGCTAACCTCAACGCCATCATGGCTGTGGTCGAGCCCGGCGACCATGTTATCGCCGAGTGGCCCACCTACGCGCCGCTCTACGAGATTCCGCGCACGCTGGGCGCCGAGGTCGAGTATTGGGAGCTTCGCGAGGAACTCGGCTGGAAGCCCGATATCGAGGAACTCAAGCGCTTGGTGCGTCCCAACACCAAGCTTATCTGCATAAACAACGCATCTAACCCCATCGGTACGGTGCTCGATGCCGATATGCTCGGCCAGATTGCCGAGATCGCCCACTCGGTGGGCGCCTACGTGCTGTGCGACGAGGTATATCTTCCGCTCGAAAACACTGAGTCCTTTATGTCGATGGTCGACGTGTACGAGAGGGCCATTGTCACCAACTCGTTGTCGAAGACCTATTCGACACCTGCGGCCCGCGTGGGCTGGGTCCTGGCCGACAAAGGGGTGTCCAACCGCATCCGTACCTATCGCGATTACACCATGATCTGCGGCGGCGTGTTCAACGATGCTCTGGCGACCTATGTGCTTGAGCACAAGGATAAGATTCTCGAGCGCAATCGCAAGATCGTGTTTGGCAACCGCGATATCGTGCAGGCTTGGATCGATACGCAGCATCGCGTTTCCTGGACGGCCCCGCAGGGCGTGTCCACCTCGTTTATCCAGCTGGATATTCCCGAGGATGACGAGGAGTTCTGCAGGCGCCTTCTGTCCGAGAGGGGAGTGCTGCTGGTACCCGGCAGCCGCTTTGAGCTTCCCTGTGGCGCACGCCTGGGCTACTGCGCGAGCGAGGACGTTCTGCGTGAGGGCCTGAGGCTTTTGGGCGAGGCGCTGGCGGAGTTTGATCGCTAGGATTCCGATGGTCTTCGGGGGCCTTATCTAAATTGGCCGAAGATAATCGAAAATGGACCCGTTTCCCTAGGGGAAGCGGGTCCATTTTTCTATACCGAGAAGTCAAGTTGTTACAAATGGAGCCGTAAAGCGAGTCGGTATCCGCTGGGCCTTATACTGAGTTTCCGGTGAACGGTATCAAGCGTCTGGTAAACGGTAATTTATTTACCAGAAATGAATAGGACAAACTTTTTTCTGAATAAAAATGAAAATGGTTGAGACACGGTATGAACCGCTAATTCTATTCATAGCTTTATTGGAAATATGCAATTTGAGGATGGTTTAGCAAAGTTTAGTTCCATTTGATTTTAGGATTGAAAACGCGTTTAAGCACGTAAATACGCTTTATTAAGATGAAGTGTGCCATGCGCGAAGTATATGTGTATGCCGTTCACCCCCTATAAAAAACCGTTCGGGGGCAAGGTGGAAGTATGAGCTGATTTTGGATATAAATATGTCGTCAGCAATAACGCCTCACACGGAGGGGCGCTAACGAATCGGCCCTGACAAGGGCCCGAAAGAAAGGTAGGAGGCCATGACGAAAGGTCTGCACGTGCCTTCCGAGATCGGCAAGCTCAGGAAGGTCTGCCTGCACCGTCCCGGCGACGAGCTCCTCAACCTGCCGCCCGACGAGCTCGAGCGACTCCTGTTCGACGACGTCCCGTTCCTGGAGGTCGCGCAGCAGGAGCACGACACCTTCGCCCAGATCCTGAGGGACCAGGGCGTGGAGGTCCTCTATCTCGAGAACCTCGTCGCCGAGGTGTTCGACCAGGTCCCCGGCGCCCGCGCCGAGTTCACCGACCAGTACATCGCCGAGGCCGGCATCCGCGGCCAGCACATGCCGCAGATCGTCCGCGAGAAGCTGGACTCCATCGAGGACAACCTCGAGTTCGTCAAGAAGACCATGGCCGGCATGACCAAGTCCGAGATCGACATGCCCCTCACGGCGTCCACGACCCTCGACTCCCTGGTCAACTCCGAGTCCGAGTCCGACCTGATCATCGACCCGATGCCCAACCTCTACTTCACCCGCGACCCGTTCGCGGTCATCGGCGAGGGCGTCAACCTCAACCGCATGTACTCGGTCACCCGCAACCGCGAGACCCTGTACGGCAAGTACATCTTCAAGTACCACCCCGACTACAAGGACGTCTCGCTGTACTTCCGCCGCGACTGCCAGTTCCACACCGAGGGCGGCGACGTGCTGAACATCAACGAGAAGACCCTCGCCGTCGGCATCTCCCAGCGCACCCAGGCCGCCGCGATCGACGTCATGGCCCAGAACATCTTCTGGAACTCCGACTCCAAGGTCGAGCGCATCCTGGCCTTCGACATCCCGGTCTCGCGCGCCTTCATGCACCTCGACACGGTCTTCACCCAGATCGACGTCGATAAGTTCACGATCCACCCCGCCATCATGGGCACCCTGCGCGTCTACGAGCTGACCGCCGGCAAGAACCCGGGCGACGTGAACATCCGCCTGATCGAGGACACCCTCGAGCACGTCCTGGAGGACGCCACCGGCGTCGACCAGGTCAAGCTGATCCCCTGCGGCGGCGGCGACCCGATCGCGGCCTCCCGCGAGCAGTGGAACGACGGCTCCAACACCCTGTGCGTCGAGCCCGGCAAGATCTGCGTCTACGCCCGCAACACCGTCACCAACGACGTGCTGTACAAGGAGGGCCTGGACCTTCTCGTCGTGCCCTCCGCCGAGCTCTCCCGCGGCCGCGGCGGCCCGCGCTGCATGAGCATGCCCTTCTGGCGCGAGGACCTCTAAGTCTTTCCGTTTCCGGTGCGGTCCCCCTACAACCGCACCGGCTTCGCCCGTTAAACGGGCAACACTAATACTTACGTAATTCATTTCTTCGAAAGGAATCGAACCATGGGTGTTAACCTCTCCGGCCGTAGCTTCCTCAAGCTTCTCGACCTCACCACCGAGGAGATCGAGTACCTGCTCAAGCTCTCCAAGAACTTCAAGGATATGAAGCGCGCTGGCGTTCCGCACCGCTATCTCGAGGGCAAGAATATCGTTCTGCTCTTCCAGAAGACCTCTACTCGTACCCGCTGCGCCTTCGAGGTCGGCGGCATGGATCTGGGCATGGGCGTCACCTACCTCGATCCGGGTTCGTCGCAGATGGGCAAGAAGGAGTCCATCGAGGACACCGCCCGTGTTCTCGGCCGCATGTATGACGGCATCGAGTTCCGTGGCTTTGCCCAGGACGACGTCGAGGAGCTCGCTGCTAAGTCCGGCGTGCCCGTGTGGAACGGCCTGACCACCGAGTGGCATCCCACCCAGATGCTCGCCGACATCCTGACCGTCCAGGAGAACTTCAACTACGACATCAAGGGCAAGACCCTCGTCTTCATGGGCGACTGCAAGAACAACGTCGCTCGCTCCCTGATGGTTGTCTGCTCCAAGCTCGGCATGAACTTCGTGGCCTGCGGCCCCGAGGAGTGCATGCCCGCCGACGACGTCATCGAGGCCTGCAAGCCCATCGCCGAGGCCAACGGCTGCACCATCAAGCTGACCACCGACGTCAAGGACGGCGTCACCGGTGCCGACGTTATCTACACCGACGTGTGGGTCTCCATGGGCGAGCCCGACGAGGTCTGGGCCGAGCGCATCGCTCAGCTCACCCCGTATCGTGTTACCTCCGAGGTCATGGCTATGGCCAACCCGGGCGCCATCTTCCTGCACTGCCTGCCCAGCTTCCACGACACCAACACCACCATTGGCGCCGAGAAGTGCGAGCAGTTCGGCATCACCGAGCAGGAGGTCACCGACGAGGTCTTCGAGAGCCCCGCTTCCAAGGTCTTCGACGAGGCCGAGAACCGCATGCACACCATTAAGGCTGTCATGTACGCCACGCTCAAGTAAGAGCATCTAGCATCTCGCTCGGGGTGTATTGCTGCACACCCCGAGCGGTTTTATCTGGTAATAATCTCGCATCAAGCGGCAGGCACGGCACGGAAGAGCCGTTTCTGGCGAGATCAGTAAATGATTTATGAAGGGGGGATGAGAACTATGACTGAGACCGCTAAGAAAAAGCGCGGTATGCCTTCATCGTTCACCATTCTTCTTGCTCTGCTGGCAATTGTCGCAGTGATTACCGTTATCGTCTCCGGCACGTCCGGCGGCGCGGTTACTGCCGCCCGTCTGAGCGATTTCTGCACCGCCCCGATTAAGGGCTTCGCTGACGCTCTGCCCGTCTGCCTCTTCGTTATGATCCTGGGCGGCTTCCTCGGCATGATGACCGAGACCGGCGCTCTGGACAACGGCATCGCCGTTCTGGTGCAGAAGCTTAAGGGCAACGAGATTATGCTCATTCCCGTGCTGATGCTCATCTTCTCCCTCGGTGGTACCACCTATGGTATGTGCGAGGAGACCGTTCCCTTCTACGCCCTGCTCGCCGCTACCATGATGGCTGCTGGCTTCGACCCCATGGTCGGTGCCGCTACCGTCCTGCTCGGCGCTGGCTGCGGCTGCCTCGGCTCCACGGTTAACCCGTTCGCCGTCGGCGCTGCCGTCGACGCTCTGACCGGTGTTGGCATTGAGGTCAACCAGTCCATCATCATCGGCCTCGGTGCCGTCCTGTGGATTGTTACCACCGCCATGTCCATCTTCTTCGTCATGAGCTATGCCAAGAAGGTCAAGGCCGACAAGGGTTCCACCATCCTTTCGATGCAGGAGCTCAAGGACGCCGAAGAGGCTCACGGCAAGGCTGCTTCCGAGGTTAACAAGGAGGTCAAGCTCACCGGTCGTCAGAAGGGTGTTCTGATCGCCTTTGCCTTCACCTTCGTCGTCATGATCGTCGGCTTCATCCCGCTGGCCGACCTCAACGAGGGCGTCGCCAACTTCTTTGACGCTGGCGCTGTCTACGACGCCGACGGTAACGCCGTCGTCCAGGGCTGGTCTGCCCTGATCACCGGCCTGCCCATTGGTCAGTGGTACTTCGACGAGGCTTCCACCTGGTTCTTCCTCATGGCCGTCCTGATCGGTATCATCGGTGGCCTGTCCGAGAAGCAGATCGTCAACACCTTCATCACCGGCGCTGCCGACATGATGTCCGTTGTTCTCGTCATCGCCCTCGCCCGTGGTATCTCCGTC
>DYAA01000083.1 GCA_019419405.1 Collinsella sp.
ATCCCAAGGTCCAGGGTTCGACCCCATGAAAGGTCAACAAAAAAAGACGGCCAACCTTCGTTGACCGTCTTAATCATCTTTGGGTGGGCCGTCAGGGGGTCGAACCCTGGACCTTGGGATTAAGAGTCCCCTGCTCTACCAACTGAGCTAACGACCCAAAGCTAAAGTCCGTCGTAGCGGACTTTAGAGGAGATATCGTGTGGTGGGCCGTCAGGGGGTCGAACCCTGGACCTTGGGATTAAGAGTCCCCTGCTCTACCAACTGAGCTAACGACCCGATATCAACACGAAGCAAGAACTGGGGTGGGTAAAGGGACTCGAACCCTCGACCTACGGGACCACAACCCGTCGCTCTAGCCAACTGAGCTACACCCACCGTGTCCTGTGCGCTTCGCGCTCGACTATTATTGCAAGGAACGCCACGCGATGCAAGCCCCAATTTTCAAGAATTTTGAAAAGAGTTTTTCGAGACCATTTCGAGCAATTCCCACCGGTTTCATAGGAGTAAACTTGCCCCACTGCAAATGCTCGAAAGGACAAGCATGAAAGAACTCTCCAACCGTACGGCAACGTTTACCGATTCGGTCATCCGCCGCATGACGCGCATCTCCAATAAGTATGGCGCCGTCAACCTGTCGCAGGGCTTCCCCGACTTCGATCCCCCGGCGCAGCTGCTCAACAGCCTGAGCGCCATCGCCAGCGACCCCAAGCCGCTCTATCACCAGTACTCCATCACCTGGGGCTCCCAGGCCATGCGTGAGGCGCTTGCCGCCAAGCAGGAGCACTTTATGGGCATGCCGATCAACCCCAACGAGAACATCGTGGTCACCTGCGGCTCCACCGAGGCCATGATGGCCGCCATGATGACGGTCACAAACCCCGGCGACAAGGTCGTCATCTTCTCGCCATTCTACGAGAACTACGGCGCCGACACGATCCTCTCGGGTGCCGAGCCCATCTACGTGCCGCTTAACCCACCTGCGTTCGACTTTGACCGCGAGACACTCGAGGCGGCCTTCCGCGACAACGATCCCAAGGCCATCGTCCTGTGCAACCCTTCCAACCCCTGCGGCAAGGTCTTTACGCGCGAGGAGCTCACCTTAATCGCCGACCTCTGCAAAAAGTACGACGCCTACTGCATTACCGACGAGGTATACGAGCACATCGTCTACGCGCCCCACGAGCACGTCTATATGGCCACGCTGCCCGGCATGTTCGATCGAACCATCAGCTGCAGTTCGCTGTCTAAGACGTACTCCATCACCGGCTGGCGTCTGGGCTACACCATCGCCCCGGCCCAGATCACCGAGCGCATTAAAAAGGTCCACGACTTCCTCACCGTGGGTGCTGCCGCTCCCCTGCAGGAAGCTGTCGTCACCGCCCTCAAATTCGACGACAGCTATTACCAGGAGGTCCTCGACCTCTACACCGCCAAGCGCGACCTATTCTGTCAGGGGCTCGATAGCATCGGTCTCACGCACAACGTGCCGCAGGGCGCCTACTACGTGATGATGGATATCTCGGAGTTTGGCTATGACAGCGACCTCGACTTCTGTGAGGATTTGGCCTCCAAGGTGGGCGTGGGCGCCGTTCCGGGCTCGAGCTTCTTCCGCGAGCCCGTCAACCATCTGATTCGTTTCCACTTTGCCAAGCGAGACGAGACGCTCAACGCTGCGCTTGAGAACCTCAAGTCGCTACGTGATAAAATCAACCCGCGCGGGTAAGGACGGTCAGTAACTAAAGGCACTAAAGAAACCTCGTGAACCCGTTGGGCCATGAGGTTTCTTTTTATAGCGACCTCATTTATTTTTTAGAGCGCTATACTTTAGTCACGGAGCAACTCGTCCAGAGAGGAATACTATGGCAGAGCAGCAGCTTATCGGAGCGCTCGAGGCCGGCGGCACCAAGATGGTCTGCGCCACGGGCTATGCAGACGGCACGGTCCTGGAACGCGAGCAGATTGCGACCACGACCCCGCAGGAGACCGTTGAGGCCGTCAACGCATGGTTTGCCGACAAGGACATCGCCGCGCTGGGCATCGGCGCCTTTGGCCCCACCGCAGTCAACCCTGCCTCGTCCCAATACGGCAAGATCCTGGAGACGCCCAAAACGGCATGGTGCTACTTTGACCTGCTGGGCACCATCCAAAACGAGCTCAATATTCCCTGCGGCTACGACACCGACGTCAACGTCGCCTGCCTGGGCGAGGTCACCTTTGGTTGCGCCCAGGGCCTCACTGACGTGGTGTATCTGACCATCGGTACCGGCGTGGGCGCCGGCGTGCTCTCGGGCGGTAAGCTCGTGCACGGCATGATGCATCCCGAGGCCGGTCACATCCTGGTCACGCGCGACCCGCGCGACACCATCGGCGAGCACAGCGGCTGCCCCTTCCACGACAACTGCCTCGAGGGCCTCATCGCCGGTCCCGGCGTCAAAAAGCGCTGGGGTGGCAAGAGCGCCGGAGAGATGGCCGATGACCCGGAGGCCATGGACCTGCTCGCCGGCTATCTGGCGCAGGCGCTCATGACCTACATCATGTGCTACGCACCGCAAAAGATCGTCATCGGTGGCGGCGTGGCCGACCACACCCCCATCGTGCCGCTCGCGCGCAAGAAGTGCGCCGAGATGCTCAACGGCTACATCGTCACGCCCGAGATGGCCGACATCGATAGCTATATCGTCAACAACAGCCTCGAGGGCAAACAGGGCATTATGGGCTGCTTGGCCCTGGGCGCTCAGGCGCTTCAGTAGCAGACGCACCCACAGGGCGTGGCGCACCCGGCAAATCCGACCTATGGAACGACGCCGCCACACCTCATATAAGCCCTCCAATAAAAAAGGCCGCCTAGGACCAAACAATGCGTCCTTAGGCGGCCTTTTTGGCGCACATCAGCGACCGTAAGAGATATCGGAGCACAACGCCCGTTGCCGCTCCACAGCAGTCGATCATCACATCGGTGATCATGCCGGCGCGTCCCGGCACAAAGAGCTGAATCGTCTCGTCGATCGAGGGAATCAGCAGCAGGAACACTGCCGTGGGCAGCAGCACGTCAAAGGTGCGTCGGCCCTCAAAATCAAAGGCGTGCGTTGCCAGGATGCCGAGCACCAAATACTCGGTAAAATGCGCGCACTTACGAACAACAAAGTTGGTCACCCATTCATATGGAAGTCCCACGCCGTGCAGGAAACCGCGGATAGCTTCCATGACCGTTAGGCTCAGTGAGCCCGACCCCGAGCCGGGAACCAGCGAATTGCCCCAGATCAAGAGCGCCATCAGGCAGGTTACGACCGCCCATTTTCGATTGATCTTAACCATGCAGAAGTTATGCCTCCGCACGAAGCGGCGCGAAGCTGGCGGTACCGCCCTCGATAACGCTCAGATAAGCACGGCCCGTACGCTTGGCGGTAGAGGACTGAAGACGCTCGATCTCTTCCTCGAGGATCTGATTGACGCGCTCGTGACGACGATTTTCCATAATGCCGGCGGCAATAGCCTCGGCCCGCTCGATGCTCTCACGCGAGATACGGGCAGTATCCTCGGGGAACACAGCGCTGTGA
>DYAA01000084.1 GCA_019419405.1 Collinsella sp.
GATGTATGCGCTGTTGACCGGCGACAAGGCGGTCGACCTGGCCGAGTTCTACATCGTCTCCGATGTTGAGCTGACCCAGGGTGAGGAGCTCTCCGTTGCCATCGAGGCTGCCGAGGGCGAGTGCTGCGACCGTTGCTGGAACTATCGCACCACCGTCGGCGAGTACAACGGCCACGCGCAGATCTGTAAGCGCTGCGCGGAGGCGCTGAACTAGTCGTTGGGGACGTTCTTAAACGACTAGTCTAACAAGAACGTCCCCATTGACTACCTGTGTCACATTCAAGCGGCATTCTGTTTTTCGGGATGCCGCTTTCGTTTTTAGCTGGTTATTTCGCTTGCGTTGGTGTATATGTCGTGCGTTCAGCGTATGGCAATATAAGATGGTTCTTTGCATTAAACGTAATTCGATTTTTGAGGGTAGGGGATTTCTTTGGGTCGTGGTGCGGATATGACGCCGCCTTTGCGTTGGCGGTTGGGTGTTGCTGGTGGCGTGGCGCTCGTTGTGTTGCTCGTTGACCAGCTGACCAAGCTTGCGGTTCGTTCCGTGGGCGATGCCCTGCATATGACCGTTATTCCCAGCGTGATCGATTTCCTGTTTGTTCGCAATATCGGAGCCGCCTTTAGCATGGGTGAGGGGCATGGCATCGCGTTTGCCGTGCTGGCGTTGGCGGTCATTATCGCTATTGCCGTGTACCTCGTTCGTGCGCCCCAGCTCGCCCATCTTGAGGTTGTAGGCATGGCTATGGTTGCGGGCGGCGCCATCGGTAACGCGATCGACCGCCTCGCCTTTGGCTTCGTGACCGATTTCATTGCCACCACGTTCATCGACTTTCCTGTCTTTAACGTGGCTGATATCGGCATTACGGTCGGCGTCGTGCTGGCGCTCATTGGTTACATGTTCTTGAGTCCCGCCGCTCGCGAGGTCGATGCGACTGCCGAGCTCAACGCCCGTGACGAGGCCCGAGCCAAACGCAAAGCTAAGCAGCGTGGGGAGCGTGCCCGCAAGATTCGCGAAAGGAATGAGCGCTAATGGCCGACATCCATATTCTCGTTGCCGACGATTCCGCTGGTCAGCGTCTTGACGCCTATCTGGGTGCCAACGATGGCTGTCCCACGCGCTCTGCCTGTGCGCATCTGATCGAGGGCGGTGCCGTTGCCGTCAACGGCGAGACCTGCCTGTCAAAAAAGTATGCCGTGCGCTCCGGTGACCGCATCTCGGTCGACCTTCCCGAGCCGCACGATCCGACTGACGTGATTCCCGAAGCCATCCCGCTCGACATTCGCTATGAGGACGATTATCTCATTGTACTCTCCAAGCAGCGCGGCCTGGTGTGCCATCCTGCGCATGGTCATGAGAGCGGTACGCTCGCGAATGCCCTGGTCTATCACTGCGGTATCGACCATCTGGGCACCGTGCAGGGCGAGGACCGCCCCGGTATTGTGCATCGCCTGGATCGCGATACCTCGGGTCTCATGCTTGCGGCAAAGGACGACGACACCCAGCGCGCGCTCCAAAATCTCATCCGCACGCGTACGCTCGACCGTCGCTATATCACACTTGTTCACGGGCACATCGCCATGGACGAGGGCACCATCAACACCGGCATTGCCCGATCGACGCGCGACCGCGTCAAGATGGCGGTTTCCGATGACCCCTTTGCGCGTCAGGCCATCACGACCTTCAAGGTGCTCGAGCGCTTTGATTCCACGCGTTTCGACGACGGCTACACGCTCGTCGAGTGCCACCTGTTTACCGGTCGCACGCATCAGATTCGTGTGCACATGCGCCATATCAACCACGCCTGCGTGGGCGATCCGCTCTACGGCAAGTGTGACGCGCGCGCCGATCAGGGTCTGACCAGGCAGTTCCTTCATTCCTGGCGTGTGGCGTTCGACCATCCCGTGACGGGAGAGCGCATTGAGTGCCGTGACGAGCTGCCGTGGGACCTTGCCGCGGTTCTGGATGACCTGGCCCCGCGTTCGCTCGGCCGCACTGCCGCCGGTGACGAAATTGTCCCGCAGCTCGGTCTGCTCGAAGCCTAGCCAGTATTAGGTGGTTTCTTGAACTCGGTAAGCCTGCGGTAAGATATACGATTGTTTACGTAACGCGTTGCTGGGAGCCTGCATGCTCGCCTTTTTACAAACCAACACACCCATCGTGATCTTCAACCAGATTGTCGTCACGCTGCTCACGGTCTGCTTTCTGTACCAGGTGGTCTTCTTTGTCATCGGCGCTCTTCGTGGCGAGGTCGCGCCTCCCAAGGCCAAAAAACTCCACCGCTATGCCTTCTTTATCGCCTGTCTCTTATACACATCTGACGC
>DYAA01000085.1 GCA_019419405.1 Collinsella sp.
GGTTTTTCTTGACAGAATCTCTCCTGTTGTAGTACTTTGTCCCAGTCTAAAAACGCGTGGACTTTTCTGGGCGCTAGCCACCTTTTTGCCACGCAACCGAGCAGTCGGTTGCGTGGCTTTTTTCGTCTTGGCAGCAGGTGCCACATGCACCGCCAGAAGACCGCACGAGCCCACCTTCCGACTGCAGGGAACAGACGCACGAGACGTGCGTCTGCAAGACAGCAGACGGAAGGGAGCCTAATGGCAGGAACAAACACAATCAAGCAACAGGCCGCCGGGGCGGGAGCCACGGGCGCGGGACAGGCCAAGGCGGCGCTCCAGGTCTTTGCGGGCGGCGCCTGCTACGGCGCGATGGCCACGACCTACAAGCTCGCCTACGCCGCGGGCTTCACCTCGGCACAGGTGGTGGCGAGCCAAGCGTGGCTCGGCTGCCTCTTCTTCGCCCTCGCCACGCTCGCAGGGCACGCACTCGGGCACCGCTGGCAGCGCGTGGGCTGGAAGCTCGCCCTTAAGCTCATGGGCCTGGGAGCCCTCACCTGCCTCACCTCAATCCTCTACTGCTATGCCATGAGCGTGCTGCCCGCCCCGGTGGCGCTCACGCTCCTCTTCCAGTTCACGTGGCTGGGGCTCGTGTGGCAGACCGTCATGACGCGCCGGCCGCCGAGGCCCCTCCAAGTGGCCTCCGCCCTGGCCATCGTCTTCGGGACGGTGTTCGCGAGCGGCGTTTACAAGACCGGCATCACCGGGTACGACCCCGTGGCCCTGCTCTGCGCGCTGGGGGCGGCCGTGTCCTGCTCCCTCTTTGTCACCCTCTCCGGCAAGGTCGAGGCCCCCTGCTCGTCCGAGCAGCGCGGCGTCATCGTGTGCGCGGGCTCCGTGGTTATGTCGCTCACGGTGTGCCCGGACTACGTCGTCTCGGGCGTCCTCGCCCAGGGCATCCTGCCCTTTGCCGTCATCGCCGGCTTCTTTGGCATGCTCTGCCCGGTCTTGCTCTTCGGCATGGGCTCTCCGCATCTGCCCGCGGGTCTCTCCACTGTCATGGCCGCCGCGGAACTCCCCGCCGGCCTGCTTATCGCCATGATCGTCCTCGGCGAGCCGCTCGGCGTCGTCGAGTGGCTGGGCGTCGCCATCATCCTCGCCGGCGTGTGCCTGGCACAGGTCCCCTCCCTGCTTGGAGGCCGGGAGGCACGTCGCGCCGCCGCAGGACAAGCCGTCAGCTAGTCACCCCTTCACGGGCGGCCCGCGCGCATCAGGGAAAGGGCCACGGGCCCGGCGCGTGAGGTCGCAAGGACGTTATAAAGCGTCCCCGCAGAGGTGGGGGCGCCAGAGAGAAGGAGGCACCATGCCATTTCCAAAAGGGTTCCTTTGGGGAGGAGCCACCGCTGCTAACCAATGCGAGGGAGGTTATGACGAGGGCGGCCGCGGCCTTGCCAATGTCGACGTCATCCCACACGGGTCGGAGCGCAACGACGTAAGTCGCGGCCTGAGACGCATGCTCGACTTTGAGCCCGGGTACTACTACCCGGCCCAGACGGGCATCGACTTCTACCACCACTACCGCGAGGACATAGCCCTCTTCGCGGAGATGGGCTTTAAGGTCTTTCGCCTCTCCATTGCCTGGAGCCGCATCTTCCCCAATGGCGACGAGGAGGAGCCCAACGAGGCCGGGCTCGCCTTCTACGAGGACGTGTTCCGCTGCTGCCGCGAGCACAGGATCGAGCCCCTCGTGACCATCACACACTTCGACTGCCCCATCCACCTCGTCAAGAAGTACGGCGCCTGGCGAAACCGCGCCCTCATCGAGCTCTACAAGCGGCTCGTGAAGGTGCTCTTCAACCGCTACCGCGGCCTCGTGCATTGGTGGATCACGTTCAACGAGATGAACATGATCTTGCACCGTCCCTTCATGGGTGCCGGCATCGTCCTCGAGCCCGGGGAGAATGCCCGCGAGGCCGAGTACCGCGCCGCGCACAACGAGCTCGTGGCGAGCGCCTGGGCCACCAAGATCGCCCACGAGGTCGACCCGGAGAACAAGGTTGGCTGCATGCTCGCCGCGGGAAGCTACTACCCCTACTCCTGTCGTCCCGAGGACGTCCGTGCAGCGCAGGTCAAGAACCAGGAGGACCTCTTCTTCGTGGACGTGCAGGTACGCGGGCACTACCCCGGCTACGCGCTCAAGATGCTCGAGCGCGAGGGCATCGACGTGGGCATGACCGCCGAGGACGAGCGCATCCTTGCGGAGAACACCGTCGACTTCATCTCGTTTAGCTACTACTCCTCGCGCTGTACCGCGGGCGACCCCGATTCCGTGGGCGGCGTCGCCGAGGGCAACGCCTTCGCCGGCGTAGAGAACCCCTACGTGCGCACGAGCGACTGGGGCTGGGTCATCGACCCGCTGGGGTTCCGCATCACGATCAACGACCTCTGGGACCGCTACCAGAAGCCGCTCTTTGTGGTGGAGAACGGCCTCGGCGCCTATGACGAGGTGCTTCCCGACGGCACGATCGAGGATGACTACCGCATCGCCTACCTGCGCGAGCACATCGAGGCCATGCGCGACGCTATCGAGCAGGACGGCGTCGAGATGCTCGGCTACACCACCTGGGGGCCGATCGACCTCGTGAGCGCGGGCTCCGGCGAGATGGAGAAGCGCTACGGCTTCATCTACGTGGACCGCGACAACCTGGGCAACGGCACGCTCGAGCGCAGGCGCAAGAAGAGCTTCTACTGGTATCAACAGGCCATCGCCACCAACGGAGGCGACCTGGGCTAACCACCCGGGCAATATCACTAAGGAGAAAATAATGGCTGAAAAATACGACGACCTGGCCAGATCCATACTCGAGAACGTAGGCGGCGCTGAGAACGTCGCCAGCGTCGCGCACTGCATCACGCGCGTGCGCTTCAAGCTCAAGGACGAGTCCCGCGCCAACACGGCCAAGATCGAGGCCCTCAAGGGCGTCATCCAGGTCATCCAGGCCAACGGCCAGTACCAGGTGGTCGTGGGTAACATCGTCGAGGACGTCTACGACGCGGTCCTGGAGGCCGGCAACTTCTCGAGCGGCGCAAGCGCCGACGACGAGCCCCAGGGCGAGAAGACCGTGGCCTCCGTCATCATCGACCTCATCTCTGGCATCTTCCAGCCCATCCTGGGACCGCTTGCCGCCGCAGGCATCATGAAGGGACTGCTTGCCCTCATCACCTACTTCGTCCCGGACTTTGCAAACGACGGCCTCTACACGCTGCTCTACACCGTGGCTGACGGCTTCTTCTACTTCCTTCCCGTCGCCCTGGCGTTCAGTGCCGCGCGCAAGTTCCGCATGAACGAGTTCACCGGTGTGGCAATCGGCGTGGCGCTCCTCTACCCGACGATGGTCGCCCTGACCTCGGGCGAGGCGCTCGGCAGCATCGACCTCGGCGTGGCCGGCACGTTCTCGTGGTACGCCACCGCCCTCGGGATCCCCATCATCATGCCCGTGTCCGGCTACGTGAGCTCGGTGATCCCCGTCCTTCTCATGGTGTGGTTCGGCTCTATCCTTGAGCGCTGGCTCAAGAGCTGGATGCCGGCTGCGCTCAAGATGTTCCTTGTCCCGCTCGCCACGATGACGGTCTCCATCGTCTTGGGCTACCTCATCATCGGCCCGGTGGCCACCCTCATCACCAACCTGCTGAGCGCGGCGTTCTCGTTCATCTTCCAGCTCCCCGTGGTTGGTTCCGTCCTGGGCAGCGCCCTAGTCGGCGGACTGTGGATGTGCCTCGTCATCTTCGGCTTCCACTGGAGCCTCATCCCCATCTCCATCATGAACCTGAACACCCTCGGTCACGATAGCGTGCTCGCCGCCACCATCGGCCACGGGTTCGCACTCGGAGCGGTCATCTTTGCTATGTACCTCAGAAACAAGGACGAGCGCTTCCGCGGCATCGCCCTTCCCGCGATGATCTCCGCCTTCTTCTTCGGCGTCACCGAGCCGGGCATCTACGGCATCGCCCTCCCCAACAAGCGCGCGTTCGTCGTGGCATGCCTGAGCTCCGCCGTGGGCGGCGCCATCGTGGGAATGACTGGCGCCCTCATGTACATCTCGGGCGGCCTCGGCGTCTTCAACCTGCTCAACTTTATCGACGGGACCCCTGGTGGCGCCGGGATCTCCCACATGATCTTCGCGATCATCGCCTCGCTCGTCTCTGCCGTCCTGGCCTTTGTTATCGAGTTCATCACCTACCGGCCCAACGACGATGAGGAAGGCACCCGCTAGCCTGCGCCCTCCTCAATCAGCTCTATGTAATTGAGGAGCAGATGAGGTGGGTGAGGGCCGAGGGCGATCAAGGTGGCCGCCCTCGGCCCGGGACAACCTGCCAGAAGGCGTTTAGCTTTCTCGGGCGGCGCTGAAATGAACTGCGCCCCGATACTTGGACGGGTCAATTAGCGGCCTACTGTTAGCGCTACTGTAAAAACAACCATTTTGACCAACGCTCAACAACCAATCATGCCAACGCAAACCCGCCATTTGCGCCAACGCATTTTCACCATTTCCACCAACGCCGGGGCTTACGCTTCGATCGACGAG
>DYAA01000086.1 GCA_019419405.1 Collinsella sp.
TGTAGGCGGAAAGCACGGGAACCATGAGGTTCATGGCGATGCCGCCGATGATCTTGAGCATAGCGGCAAAGCTGTTGTAGTCAGACGCCGTCGAATCGAAGGACGTGATGCCCCACAGGAACGAAACGGCGGTCAGGACACCACCGGCGACGACGAAGACCAGCATGTGGCTGACGCCGTTCATGAGGTGCTTGTAGATGATGTGGCCGATGGACTCCTTCTCCTCGACCTCATCCTCGACATCGGCAGCAGCCGCAACCGAGTCGTCACCCTTGGCGGCGAGCGCGCGGTCGATCAGCTTACCGGCTGCCTCAACGGACAGGGCCTTGGAAACACCAACGGAAACCATGCGCTTGCCGGCGAAACGCTCCGCCTGGACATCCTTATCGGCTGCGACGACGACGGCCTTGGCACCGGCGATCTCGCTCTTGGTGAGCTCGTTCTCGACACCGACCTGGCCATGGGTCTCAACCTTAATGGTCAGACCTCGCTCGGCAGCTGCCTTCTCCAGCGCCTCCTTCGCCATGAAGGTGTGCGCGATGCCGGTCGGGCAACCGGTAGCGGCGATGATGTCAAACTTAGCCATGTGTCCCTCCTTCTTGAGTACTGCGCCCGCAGGCGCTCCCCTACACGCGCATCCTTGCGCGCTTTTCCACAACTGAAAGATACCAACCTACCGTCCACGTGAGAAGAGACAAGGCGCAATTCTCCGGTGAAAGGTTCTTTCATAACCGTAAACGGTAAGTGAAAGTTTACCATCAACACTTGAAACGGCAAGGTGTATCTTGTAATTGAAAATGTCCGTATACTATGGCATTGCAAATCAAGTTAGATTTTCATGCCAACCAGGAGCCATCCATGACCGATAGTAGCAAGAGCGCACTTTCCCTCATTAGTACCCACCAGGGATACAGTGAGTCCGAGCAGCGCATTGTCGACTATATATTGGAGCACCAGTCCGAGGCGCCGCGCCTGACGGCCGCCCAGCTCTCACGAGCCGCCGCAACGTCCGAGGCGACGGTTTCGCGCTTTTGCCGCAAGCTGGGCTTTGGCAGCTTCCGCAGCTTTCAGTTTTCGTTGGCGAGGGATTTGGAAAGCCAGCGCAACGAGGGCCTGACTGACGAGGTCTCGCTCGACAATATGGAGCAGAGCCTCAAGAACATCCTGGCTGCTAAGGTGAGCGAGCTTAATGCGACCATCGACGGGATCGACCACGATACGTTGGCGGCTGTTGTGCATGCCCTTAAGCATGCAGGGGTTATTGAGTTTGCGGCTGTGGGCAATACGAACGCGGTCGCGCTCGATGCGACGTTTAAGTTTTCGCAGCTGGGCCTGCGCTGCATGGCAAGCACCATTAGCGAGACATCTATCGGCTTTGCGCTCACGTTGCGCCCGGGTGACGTCATCGTGCTCATCTCAAACTCCGGCAAGTCGCGCCGACTGAATCGCATGGCAAAAGCGGCTCGCGACTGCGGTGCCACCGTAGTCGTCATCAGCAGCGACAGCAAGTCTCCACTCGCGCGCCTGGCAGACTACACTTTTAATACCGTCAACCATGAAGCGCTGCTGACGACGGGTGACTTTGCGTTCTCCAAGATCAGCGCCACGATGATCATCGAAGTCATCTACAACTTCCTGCTGCCCGAAATCGAGGACGCCCGAGAGCACATCAGCTACTACGAGGAGCTCATCCAACCGGATAAGGTCGTAGAGTAAAACGCGAAGTGGGACAAAATTTCAGTCTATTTTGTCCCACCAACACCGCTGATACGACTTAGCCTCGAGCTTCTTCGAGCATCTGCTTTGCGTGGGCCAAGCTTGCCTCCGACTGATCACCGCTCAACATGCGGGCGATTTCGGCGGTACGCGCTTCGCCGGTTACCTCGTCCAAATGCGTCTGAGGAACATCGCCCAATTCCTTGCTGACAACATAATGCTTGTCGGCCATGACGGCGACCTGCGCCAAGTGGGTTACGACAATCACCTGATGCGTAGCGGAGAGATCTGCCAGCACGCCCGCGAGTGCACGCGCCGTGGAGCCGCCGACACCGGCATCGACCTCGTCAAACACCAGCGTATCGACACCGTCCGCATTACCCAAGACCACCTTGCTCGCCAGCATAACGCGGCTGAGCTCGCCGCCCGACGCAATGCGGCGCAGGGGTCGCGGCGTCAAGCCAGCACCGCTGCGATACAAAAGCTCGTAGCTCGAAGGACCCGCCGGCGTCCACTCGGCGCGCGGAAGATCACGCGACTCCCAAACGAGCTCGGCGCCGCCCATCTCCAAGCGTGCCATCTGACGACCAACCTCGTGGCAGAAGCGCGGGGCCGCCGTATTGCGAGCGCGCTTAAGCGCCTTGGCAGCGGCAAACAACTCGCGCTCGGCAGCACCAAGTGATTCACGCGCCTTTTTGATCTGCTCATCGCCATCATCGACCAGGGAAAGGAGCTCTTGCGAGCGGTCGCGCATGGCAAAGACATCGTCCATGGTGGGACCCCACTGACGCAACAGGCCCTTGAGGTCGGAATACCGCTCACGCATGCGAGCGAGCTCGCGCGGGTCGAAGGCGACGCCATCGCGATAGGCACGAAGCTCGTTCGTGCTATCCTCAAGGGAGATACAGGCATCCGAAAGCGCATCGGCAATGTCGCCCAGTTTGCGATCGACGGTAGCCATACGGGAAAGCTCTGCCACGGCGCTGTTCACGACATCGAGCGCTCCCCCTTCGGCGGCAAGTGATGCATGGGCATCGTTAGCCGTGGCAACCAGTACCTCGGCATGTTCGGAGCGCGGCAGCAGTTCCTCGAGTTCCTCATACTCGCCCGGCTTGGGGTCGACCTCGCCGATGCGCTCGAGGGCAAAGCGCGCCTCCTCGACGCGACTCCCCTGCGCGCGTGAGGCTTCCTCCACACGGCGAAGCTCCTTGGCGGCGACACGCGAAGCCTTAAAACAGGCGCGATACTTCTCGAGCGCCTCAAGCGCTGCGCGCCCAGCCCAGGCATCGACCATGGCAACGTGATGCGCCGGATCGAGGAGGCGCTGGTGCTCGTGCTGACCGCAAAGATCCATCATCACGCCGACGCGCTCGGAAAGCTCGCGCACGCTGGCGATGCGGCCGTCAATCTTGACGCGGCTGCGACCCTCGGCAGAAAGGCTGCGCTGCACGGTAAAGCCCTCCGTGTCGTGCGGGCCGTCGAACAAGCGCGCCTCGACGCTCGCCAGCGCCTCTCCCTCGCGCACGGTCGAAGAATCCGCGCGCTCGCCCAAAATGAGCTTGAGCGCCGAGAGCAGCGCGGTCTTGCCGGCACCGGTCTCGCCAGTCAAAACCGTTAGGCCCGCACTCGGCACCAGCGTCGCCTCGCGAATGAGTGCAATGTTGGAAACCTGCAGCTCATCGATCATGACGCACTCCGTAGAACACGCGGCTCACGGAGCTATAGAAGCTCTCGGGACCGTAATCGAGAAGCAGCACATCTCCGGGACCGCGACGCACCGCCACGCTCTCAACGGTGCCATCGCAGGTAATAAACTGTCCATCGATAGCGATCGCCGGAACACTCGGACGGTCATCAGACATAAAGATCTCGACGACATCACTCGGCGAGGTCAAAAAAGCGCGAGCCTGAATGGTATGCGGGGCGATGGGCACACAGACCATACCCGTGTAATCGGGGCTGACAATGGGACCGCCGGCGGAAAGCGCATAGCCGGTGGAGCCGGTCGCCGTCGAAACGACGACACCGTCGCCGCGCAGGCGATCGATATGATGGCCGGACACCGTGATGTCAAACTCAACCATATCGGACAGGGGGCCGCGCGTAAGTGCCATATCGTTGAGGGCAAACGTGCGCACGACATCCTTCGTGCCATCGTCGCGCACGGACACGATATCCGCGGCGATGGTGGCGCGGCGGCTCACGTGCAGCTCACCGGACAGAGCATCGCTCACGACCTGCAGAATGTCGCGCTCCTCGGGGCTCGCAGCAGTTAAAAAGCCCAGGTGACCATAGGAAAGACCAAGGATAGGAATCTCGCGATGGTTGAGGATGCGGGCAGCGCGCAGCAACGTACCGTCGCCGCCGAGCGTAATGACCAGATCTGAGCCATCAATATCAGGCGTGCTTTGAATCTTCGATCGCTGGTCGGCAGCCCATGCGACCTCGTAGCCCTGGCGCGAAAGCCAAAGCTCGAGCATCAGGCCGCTCTCGACCGCCTCTTGCTTGTAGTAATTGGGAACCAGAAAGACCTTCATAGCGTTGCAGCTTTCTCGCTCAAAGCCGATACCTGGGATTGCAGCTCATCGTCGGTGCGTACACCAGGGGCAAACCTTGTGCCGTACAGGAAAAACTCAACGTTGCCCTTAGCGCCATGGATGGGCGACACGCACACGTCAAGCGGGAACAGGCCCTTGGCGGCAAAAAGCTCAATCGCCGCCACGAGCGTATCGCGGCGGACGGCGGGGTCGGTCACGATACCGCGCTCGCCCACCAGCGCAGCCGGCGCCTCAAACTGGGGCTTTACGAGCGTGCAGAACGAACCCGAAGGCTTCAGGCACGCCAGCACGGCGTCGATGATATTCGCGATGCCGGTAAACGAGACATCACATACAGCCGGTCGATGGCACCGGCATAGCCAAGCTCAGGCAGCTGCGTCACGTTTGTGCGCTCATGCAGCGTCACGCGATCATCCTGACGCAACGACCAATCGAACTGGGCGCGACCCACGTCCACCGAGACAACGGTCGCAGCTCCGCGCTTGAGCAGGCAATCGGTAAAGCCGCCGGTAGAGCAGCCCACATCCAGACAGCTAAGGCCCGTCGGATTGATGCCAAACGCATCAAGCGCGCCTTCGAGCTTAAGACCGCCGCGGCCAACATAGGGAATGCGCCCCTTCACGTGCAGTGGCAGACCCGGAATCACCTTAAGGCCCGGCGAAGTCAAGCGCTCGCCGCCACTCGAGACCAATCCGGCCATAAGAGTGCGAAGGGCATCCGCGCGATCGGCGCAGATGCCCTGTGAAATCAGTTCGTCATCAAGACGCACGCGTTTCATGAATGCCATCAACCATTCGTATCCGGAGATGCGGCCTAGCTATCCTGGGATTCGTTTGCCGCATCCTCATCGTATTCCTGCTCGAGCTTATCGGCCTCACGCGGCGTCAGCTCAAACTTGTCGACCATATCGACCGCGCGGGAGCCCAGCTCAATCGCTTCGTCAAACAGATCAAGTGAACGCTCCAAGGACGTATCCTTGGAGCGAACGGTAGCGATGATCTGGTCCAGACGGTCCGAAATCTCGTCAAAGTTGCGGACAGAACTCTCTGGCATGGCTACTCCTCGACGGAGTCGGCCTCGACGGCCTCAGCAGCGTCCACATCCTCGGCAAGTACACCGGCGGTAGCCTGAGCGGCAGCGACCTTGGCGGCAGCCTCAGCAGCCTGGGCCTCCTCGCGAGCGCGATCTTCGGCCAGCAGCTCCTGGTACAGGTCCTCACCCGGCAGCTCCTCGCTGCGAGCGATCTTGCCCAGCACGCCGTTGACGAACGACGCGGACTGGTCGGTCCCATAGGCCTTGGCAAGCTCAACGGCCTCGTTGATCACGATGGCGTCCGAGACCTCTTCGTCGGTAAGGAAGCGCATCTCGTAGACAGCGATACGCAGCAGATTGCGGTCGGCGCCGGGCATGCGCATAAGATCCCAGTTCTTGGCAACGGAGCGCAGAGCGCAGTCAATGCGATCGATATGCTCGTAGGCACCGCGGCACAGCTCCAGCGCATAGGGGTCGAGGGGGCCCTTCGAGATCAGGAAATCGCCCTCGAGGACGCGCTCGAGCGGGCTGTCCGTGGCCTCGGCCTGAAACAGCAGCTGCAGCGCCTGACTGCGGGCAAGCGTACGCCCGCGATAAACCTTAAGGCTCAAAGGTTACTCCTTGGGGAAAACGAGGCCGTCGATGCAAACGTCAACGCGCTCGACCTCAACGCCCACCTGGGCATCGATGGCAGCGACCACGGCAGCGCGAACGGCCTCGGCGAGTTTCTTGAACGGATAGCCAAAGAACACCACGACACGCACGGTGAGTGCGAGCTTGTCGCCGACAACCTCGGCCTCGACCGCCGGCTCGGAAGCCGGGGCCTTGGACGAGAGCATCATGGAGACAAGGTTGGTGGCAAGGTCCTTGACGCCAACGGAGGCGATGCCCTCGACATCGGACACGGCGCGCGAGACGATGGCGGTCAGAACATCGGGCGAAATGCCGATGCCGTCAATCTTGATTTCCTGGGGCATGAGTCCTCCTAGAAGAGTTGGTTGCTAGACGCGGGAGACGAACTTGCCGTCGCGGGTGTCAACCTTAATGACCTCGCCCTCGTTGAGGTACATGGGGACCTGGATGACAGCGCCGGTGTCGATGGTGGCCGGCTTGGTGGAACCCTGGACGGTATCGCCCTTGAAGCCCGGGTCGGTCTGGACGATGGTGGTCTCGATGAACATCGGCGGGGTCACGCCCATGAGCTCGTCGTCGGCGAAGAGCAGCTGGCAGGTGTCATTCTCGCGCAGCCACTTGGCGTTCTCGCCCACCATATCCTCGGGAACGGGAACCTGCTCGTAGGACTCGTTATCCATGAAGATGTAGTCGGCGCCGTCGTTGTAGAGGTACTGGAACTCACGGGTGGTGAGCATGACGCTCTCGAACTTGGTGCCGGCGTTGCAGGTGTTCTCGACGACGCGGCCGCTCTTGATGTCGCGGGTCTTGTAGCGCACGAAAGCGCCGCCCTTGCCCGGCTTGACGTGCTGGAACTCGACGATGGTGTAGACCTTGTCCTTAATGCGGAGACCGAGGCCGTTCTTGAAGTCGGCGGTAGAGATAGTAGGCATAGCGACCTTTCTTGTTATTGGCTAGACGCACAAACGTCCAAATTACATACGACCGAAATTATACACTTGCAGACGGCGGCTGCGGCGAGCGCATAAAAAGAGAACGCGGGACGCCCGAATCGATCCGGACGCCCCGCCCCAAAAATCTATCGAAATGGGCTAGCAATCGATGACGTGCAGGTCGTGCGGGGTCTTGGTGAAGGGCTCGTAGCCGTTCTCGGTGACGACACCGTAGTCCTCCAGGCGCACGCCGCCCACACCGGGCAGGTAGACGCCGGGCTCCATGGTAATAACCGAGCCGACCTCAATGATGTTCTTGCTACGGTTGAAGTTGGGCAGCTCGTGGATGTCGATACCAACGCCGTGGCCCAGGCCATGGTTGTAGTAATCGCCATAACCGGCATCGCCGATGATCTTCTTGGAGAGCTTGAAGATGTCGTTGCCCTCGACGCCCGGATGGATGGCGGCGACGCATTCCTCGTGCGTGCGGCGCACGAGTGCGTACAGGTCGAGCTGCTCCTGCGTGGGCTCGCCCATCACGACGGTGCGTGTCATGTCGGAGCGGTAATCACAGTAGCCCGCACCGTAATCCATAAGAACGAAATCGCCCTTCTCGATCACGCGGTCGCTCGGCACGGCATGCGGGTTGGCGGTGTTGGGACCGCTCGCCACGATGGAGCCAAAGGCAAGGCTATCGGCGCCGTTGGCGAACATAAAGTTCTCGAGCTCGTTGCGAACCTGCTTCTCGGTCATACCGGGCTTAATAAAGCCGAGCATGTGCTGGAAGGCGGCATCGGTGATCGACTGCGCATGGCGCATGAGCTCGATCTCCTCGGCGTCCTTGATGGCGCGCATCTTGCGAATGTCGTCATGCATCAGCGGCAGCATGCAGGCGACGGAACGATCCTCAAGGCCACGCTGAATACCCTGGTAGAAATTGATCTGCATGTCGTCCTCGACGGCGCAGACGCGGCACTTGTTGGCCGCGATCTTGCCAGCGACCCAACCGGGGATGGTTCCCTCGTCCATGTCGTAGACCCAGGGGCTGCCGGCGGGCGTGTTCTCCTCAAAGCTGTTGAGATAGCGCGAGTCGGTATGGAACAGGCACTGGTCAGCCGTAATAAACGCCGCGTGCGGGAACTCGAAGGTGTAGTCGAAGACGCCCTTCACGCCCGTGAGCCAACGAAGATTTGCCTCGTCGCGCACCACGATAGCGTCGTAGCCGCGCTCGACCATCAGGGCACGGACACGTTCGATACGACCGGCAGGACCGGCAGCAAACTCAGACATGCAGATTCCTTTCTTATTGTCTCTATAAAGACGGGACGGGTCTCAACCGAACGTCAGAATCGCATGCGATCCGCAACCGATTGGAAACCCGTCCCTCAACATGATACGAAAGACGAAGGATGTCAATAAAACTTAGAGAAGTTCTTTGCGAGAAGCCAAGTAGGCATGAGCATGGCGCTCAAGAACCTCGTCCTCAACGCTCGTTAGACGAATGGCGCCGAGTGCCGCGGGCAGCGGCAACATGCTGCGGTTTGAGCGGGCGAACTGCTGCTTGCGGAACTCCTCGATAAACGCGGTGGGCTCCAGGTCGAAGGCAAGCTCCTCGATACCAAAGTCCTCCAGGCAGTCATCGACCTCAAAAACGTAATCGATATCGAAGTCGCAAGCATCATGGGCAACGCGCGCCTCAAAACGCATGCCCTCGGACAACAACTGGTAGGCAGGGATCTGCGAAGCGGCATCGCCCAAGCAGGCGCGCAGGGTACGCTCCCCCGTCTTACCAAAATCGAGCGCATGGCGGGCGCTCGGGTTCGTAGCCATCAGTACGTCCTTGCGGGCAGTCTGAGACCACTGCACGGCATTGACGAGCGCGACCTCCTCGCCCGCGAGAATCTCGGGGACGGTCTCAGTAAACTGATTCCAGCGGGACTTGCTGCTCGAAAGCATGGTGCCAACAAGTACCACATAGCCGAGCTTGAGGCCCTCGGGGTCCGCCTCGCGAACAAGGTCGAGGTCGCACACGACCAAGCCCGGCTCGGGACGGAACGCGATAGCGGGAAGTGCATTCGCCGACGAGGCGACGAGCGGCTTCATGGTCGTCGCGACCGTAAGCATGGCGTCGAACGTCGTCGGCAGCAAGGCGCACTCGGTGCGACCGCACCACTGATTGGCACACCAACAAACGACCGAGCAGGTCACCGTGTCGCCGACAGCGACAATCAGGTCGTCGCAGGTAATGCCGTTAGCCGACAGGGCGCCAAAGACGGTATCGGCATCGGCCAGCATAGCGCCGGCAGGCGAAACCTCAAGCGAAAGCTGCGACACGGCAAAACCGGCGTCGACCAGCGCATGCTCGACGACCTCGCCAAAACGCTCGGATGCGCCTTCGTTCCAAACCACCATCGCGCGTTTAGGCTTGCCCACAGCCGAGGCAAACATGCGCGGCAGCTCCTCGAACGCGCCCAATCCGACGCGGACATCGACACTGCGGTTTTGGAAATTGATAAGTTGACGGCGAATCATAGCAGTCCACGCTCCAAAAGCATCTCGGCACAAAGGTAGGAAACGTCCTCGAAGGACTTGTTGCGAATATCAAGGGTAATATCGGCGGCTTGGCGATACAGCGGACGGCGATGCTCAAACAGGCGCGCGGCGTGCTCGGGCGAGCGGAAATCGGGTCGGGTATCGGAACGGCGAATCTGGCGCAACGAGTCCTCAAAGTCGCCTTCGAGGTACACGCATGTACCCATCTCGTGCATCAGCTCAATGTTCACCGGCGTCTCGACGATGCCACCCCCGCACGATACCAGCAGGCTGCGCTCGCTCTGAAGCGAACGGAGTGCCGAGGTCTCGAGCTCGCGAAAACGATCCTCACCCTCGGTCTTAAATATCTCGGTCACCGACTTGCCGCATCGACGCACAACCAAACGATCGGTATCGATGAATCGACGCTTGAACATAGTGCCCACATTGCGCGCAAGCGTCGACTTGCCCGCGCCCAAAAAGCCGATAAAGAAGATATGGTCGCAGCCGTGTTTGATGTGCTGAGACATGGCGAAACCTATTCCTCGCAGGGAAGGTCGCGCAGGGCCCGGCGCTCAAAGATACGGAAGATCTGCGTGTACCACAGGTCCTGGGTTGCCTGCGGCTTGACCAGAATAGTGTCAACGCCGGCAAAGTTTCCGCTCCATACGTCGGTGTACAGCTGGTCACCGATCAGCACGGCCTCGTCGGCCGTGGCGCCCAGACGCTTAAGGCCCGCTTTGAGGGCAAATGGCGCCGGCTTCATGGCGTGGCTAATGGCCTCGAGCCCCAACTCACGAGCCGAAGCCATGACCTGGTCGCGATGCCAGTTGTTGGACACCATGCACAGCTTAAAGCCCTTGGCATGGGCGGCCTCGAGCCAGGCGGAGACCGCAGCGGGAACCTGCTCGGTATCACGCGGCACCAGGGTGTTGTCGCGGTCGAGCAGAATGGCGCGCTTGCCGTCGGCCCACAGGGTATCGAGGTCGATGCGATCGACCGAGGCAACATATCGTTTGGGGCTAAAAATCCTCATGATCAATTCCAAGACTGTTGATGCTCTTCGTAGGTCTTCGAGAAATACTCCTCGTCCTGCGTAATGTAGAAATACAGGTCGTCGGAGTCGGTCGGCTCAAGGGTGGCCTTGAGCGCCTCGAGCGACGGAGAGCAGATGGGCGTGGGCGGCAGGCCCTCGTGCTTATAGGTGTTATAGGGGTTATCACTCTGCAGGTCGTCGGCGGTAACCTCGCCACCGGTGACGTACATCATGGTCGCGTCGCTGTTGAGGTAGCGCAGGCCATCGAGCTTGCCTGCCAGACGGTTATAGAAAACCGATGCCACATGCGCGCGCTGGTCGGCGTTGAGGCCCTCGCGCTCGACGATGGAGGCAAGGTTAACGATGTCGTAATCGGACATATCCACGCCATAGCGCTCCTTAATCTTGGCCTCGCAGCTGGCAAAGTCAAGCGACTTATACTCGGCGTTGAACTGGTCAAGCATGGCGCGAATCACATCATCGGCGCTTGGGTCCTTACCAAGCGAATAGGTCTTGGGGAACAGGAAACCCTCGAGCGAATCGTTTGCAGCGCCCTCAAGGAAGCTATAGTCCTTCACATAGTTGGAGGCCTTTGCCTGATTGAGGAAGTCTTCCTTGGAGATACTGTCGTATGCCTTGGCCACGCGATCGGCGACCTGGTCAACCGTCAGGCCCTCTGGGATAGTCAGTGCATCGGAGCCCGCATTGGGGCCCTCCATGAGCTGCTGAACGACCTTGGTCGCGTCCATGAGCGTCGTGAACGAGTAGGTGCCGGGCTTGAGCGACATGTCCGCGTTGAGCTTTTTGACCGCCGCATAGTAATCCTTGGGATTCTCGACAATATGGTTCTCGGAGAGAATCGAGGCGATCGTGTCGCCCGAGGCGCCCTCGGGAATCGTAACGGTAACCTGCTGGCCAGCGGTGACACTCACGTCCCCCCCACCAAACAAGCCCTTGACGGCCGGTACGACGAAGAAGGCGATGGCAGCGAGAACGATCACCGCAACCACAACGCCGATAATCATAGGCACCGGCGAGCTTTTCTTTTGGGCACCGCGTCGAGCATGCGTGTTATAGCTCGAGCGCGAGGCCGGAGCCACGCCATGCGAGCCGCGTACGTGATGCGCGTGCGATTGAGGGACCTGCGCGCGCTGGGTGGGCGCCTGCTGTTTAAAGCGGGCGCCACCTGCAGGCTGGGCTGCATGGGCAGAGGACTGCTGAGCAGGACGACGAACAGGCTGCTGGCCCGGACGCTGAGCGGGCTGCGCGGGGCGAGAGGAGGGCTGCGCCGGACGTGCGGCGGGTTGGGCCGCGCGCTGGGTCGGCTGCACCGGACGTTGGCCGGACGGTGCAGGGCGCGACACAGACTGTCGTGTACGATTCGGCTGGCGCGGATCGGAAGCGCTAGGCATGCGAAACCTCCTCGTTTTTGCGATCGAGCCATGTCTGCAAGAACAGGCTAGCGGCGATCATGTCAATCTTGCCCCTCATCTGCTTTTCGTTGAGTCCCTGCTCGCGCAGGATACGCTTGGCCTCTTGCGAGGACAGGCGCTCATCCTCAAACACCAGCGGAAGGCCGAGCTCGTCTGCAATCTTTTGCGCCACGGCGGCAACGCGCTCGGCCTGGGGGCCGGGTTCGCCGGCCATGGTCAGGGGACGTCCGCTTACCAGGATGTCAGGCTCATAGTCCTCGACCAGATAGCGGAACGTCTTGGCCATACCGGTGACCTCAGCGGTCGGGAGCACCTTGACGGGCATCGCCATCTTGCCATCACGGCTCGAGACGGCGATGCCGATCCTGGTCTCCCCTATGTCCAGCGCGAGCGCGACCACAGCGACTACTTAGGCGCCGAGCGCGGTCTTGGCGGCCGCGAGGGCATCGGCGATACCGGCAGCATTCTTACCACCGGCCTGGGCCATGTTGGGACGGCCGCCACCGCGACCGTCGACCAGGCCCGCGATCTGCTTAATCACGTTGCCGGCGTGAAAACCGGCCTTCACGGCGTCGTCGGAACCGGCGGCGAGCAACGCAGGCGTGCCCTTCTCGGTCACGCTGGCAACGACGCAGGCGACAGGGCCGGCGACCTTCTGGTGCACGGTATCCCAGACGTTGCGCAGGTCAGCAGCCTCAAGGCCCTGGAGCTCAGCGACGACGAGCTTATAGCCGTCGAGCTCGACGGCACCCTCGATGGCGCTGGAGATAGCGTCGGAGGAGCCACCGGTCAGCGCCTTCTTGAGCTTATTAGACGTCTCGCGCAGCTCGGCCTGCAGGTTCTCCACACGAGCGGGAACCTCGTCAACACGGCACTTGAGCGCAGCGGCAGCGGCGTCAACGAGTGCCAGGCGGTCGGCCATGTAGTCGAGGGCGCCCTTAGAGGTAACGGCCTCGATACGGCGGACGTTCGAGCCCGTGGAGGACTCGGAGATAATCTTGAACAGGCCAATCTCGGCAGTGTTGGCAGCATGCGTACCACCGCAGAGCTCGCGGGAGAACGGCTGGTCCTCGGCGCCCACGGAAACGACGCGGACGACGTCGCCGTATTTCTCGCCAAAGAGGGCGACAGCACCGGCGGCCTTGGCCTCGTCGATGCCCATGACACGGGTCACGACCGGCTTGGAAGCGAAAATCTGCTGGTTAACCAGGTCCTCGACAGCCTTGAGCTGCTCGGAAGACAGGGCCTCGAAGTGCGTGAAGTCAAAGCGCAGGTGCTCGGGCGTCACCAGAGAGCCGGCCTGGGAGACATGCTCGCCCAGTACCTGCTTAAGCGCAGCGTCGAGCAGATGCGTGGCGGTGTGGTTGCGGCGCAGGAAACCACGGCGCTCGGCGTCGAGCGCGGCGGTCACGGTAGCACCGACGGTCAGCGTACCCCCGGCAACGTGCGCGACGTGGGCATACAGGCCGTTGTGGTTCTTGGTGTCGGCAACGGTCAGAACAACGCCCTCGGCGGAAAGCTCGCCGGCGTCGCCCTGCTGGCCGCCCATCTCGGCGTAGAACGGGGTGCGGTCGAGCACGACGTCGACGTCCTCGCCCGCGGCGGCAGACTCGACGGACTCGCCGTTGCGCACGATGGCGACAACCTTGGCGCCCTCGATAACGTCGTTGTCGTAGCCGTCAAAGTCGGTCGCAGCGACCTTGTCGGAAAGCTCGACCCACACGTCGTTGAAGCTGCCCCAGGCATCGCCCTTGGCGTTGGCACGGGCGCGGGCCTTCTGGTCCTCCATGCAAGCGGTGAAGCCGTCCATGTCGACGTCATGGCCAGCGGCGCCCGCGATCTCAACGGTCAGGTCGATGGGGAAACCAAAGGTATCGTGCAGCTTAAAGGCGACCTCGCCCGGAAGCACGGCGCCCTCGGCAAGAGCAGCCAGGGCCTCGTCCAGGTAGACGCGGCCGTTGTCGAGCGTCGTGGAGAAGCGCTCCTCCTCAGAGGCGACGATACCCTTGACGAGTGCGACGTTCTTTAGCAGCTCGGGATAGGCCTCGCCCATCTGAGCGTTGACCTCGTCGATGAACTTGGTCAGGAAGGCGCCCTCGATGCCCAGCAGGCGACCGTGGAACACGGCGCGGCGGAGCAGGCGGCGAAGGACGTACTC
>DYAA01000087.1 GCA_019419405.1 Collinsella sp.
CTTCGACCGGTGGGAAACACCGCTGAAATCTTTTCGAAAAAAGATTTCCTGCAAACACTTTGCTGTGTTATAGTGCAGCGCAACAGCAACAAGGTGTGACCGCGCCACGGCATCACGAAAGGAGCCACCGACATGAAGAACACGATGAAGTCTCTCAACAACTGGTGGTGGCGTGATGCGAATACGATCGGTCGACAGTGAGTCCCTCACGCCTGTTTTTGTGCTCTAGGTGATTAGAAGGCCTCCGGTTTCGACCGGGGGCCTTTTTCTATCTCGAGCCCAATCGCATTCGCATCACGCGCCTCCGCTTTCTTCTCTTGCACTTCCCTTCCGAAAGGATTTTCACCATGTCTCAGAACACCACCACCGCCCAGCCCCGCACCGTCCAGACCGCCGACCGCGGCAAACTCGATATCCGCGCCCTTGTCCTGCTCGCCATCCTGCTTGCCGCCGGCTTCATCCTCAACTTCACCGTCGGCAAGGCAATCTCGGGCATCTCGGGCGGTATGATTAGCCCTGAGTTCATCATCTCGGCATTCTGCCTCACCATCCTGGTCGTTCGCCCCAACATCGGTCAGGCACTCGTCATCGGCCTGATCTCGGCCGCCGTGATCCAGATCACCACCACATCGCCGTTTGTCGATTTTGCCGCCGAGGGCATCGCCGCCATGCTCATGGCCGTCATTGTCAACGCTGCTGCCAAGGGCGGCCAGGTTAAGCCCGCCGTCGCCATCGTCGCAACCTTCGTGACCACCTTTGTCTCCGGCGTCATCTTCATGGTTATCAAGATGGCCATGCTTGGCGTGGTCGGCGAGCTCGCCGCCGCTATGCTGCCCGTCGTCGCCATGACCGCCGTCTTTAACGCCATTCTGGTCGGGGCCCTCTACCTGCCCATCCAGAAGGCCCTTAGGCTCAACTAACCCGCTCGGCTTTACGAGCCACCCCATCTTGGCGTTCATTCGTCGCTCGCGTACCCAAGTACGCTTCGCTCCTCTTTCGCGCCAACCTGGGGCCCCTCGTAAAGCCGTCTCCGTGCTTCATCACCAAAGACCGTCCCAAACAACGAGCTTTTTTGGGACGGTCTTAAACAACTGGTCATTTAAGACTGTCCCCAATGACTATGAAAGGTATCCATGGAAACGATCATCAACGTCGACGATGTCTCGTTCTCCTATGGCACGCAGACCGAGCGGGCGCTCAGCCACATCTCGCTCAGCGTGAACAAGGGAGATTTCATCGGCATCATCGGGCCCTCGGGCGCCGGCAAGTCCACGCTTGCCGCCTGCCTGTCGGGTGCCGTGCCCCACCACTACACCGGCACGTTCTTTGGGGCCGTCATGGTAGACGGCCACGACACCTGCGAAGCCTCGCTCACCGACGTGTCGCAAATCGTCGGCAGTGTGCTGCAGGATATCGACACGCAGATGGTCGCTTCGGTCGTCGAGGACGAGATGCTCTTTGGCCTCGAGAACTTTGGCGTTCCCCACGACCAGATCGAGCAGCGCGTGAGCGAAACGCTCGAGACCGTCGGCATCGGCGACTTGCGCGACCGCGAGATCGCCACCCTCTCGGGCGGACAGAAGCAAAAGGTAGCCATCGCCGCCATCCTCGCCATGCGTCCGCGCGTCTTGATTCTCGACGAGCCCACCGCGGCACTCGACCCCGCCAGCTCCACATTGGTCTTCGAGACGCTGCGTGAGGCAAACCGCACACTTGGAATCACCATCGTCGTCGTTGAGCAAAAGGTCGCCCTGCTCTCGGAGTACTGCAACCGCGTGCTCGTGCTCAACCATGGCGAAATCTCGCTGCAGGGCGAACCACACGAGGTCTTCGCGCATACCGACGAGCTCCGTGCCATCGGCGTCGACTGCCCTCGCGTCACGCGTATCTTCAATAGCCTCGAGGCCGATGGCCTGGTAAGCGGTACCCCTTGCTTGGATGTCGACGAGGCCGAGCGCCTGATTTCGGGCATCGTCGACCCCGCACACGCGGCCAGCGAAGCCCAGGCGCCCGCCGGCTCCCCGCATGCACCGTCGTTGCGCCCTCATGCCAAGGACGCCGAGCCCGTGCTCACCTTCGATCACGTTGAGTTTGCC
>DYAA01000088.1 GCA_019419405.1 Collinsella sp.
GTGGAGATCAAGAGTAATCCCGGTCGCCACAACATGCTCAACGCCACGGCGGTGCTCACCGTCGCCCATGTCCTGGGCCTTGACATCGACGCCGCCGCCAAGGCGCTTTCGAGCTTTGAGGGCGTCCGTCGTCGCTTTACCCACGTGGGCGATATCGATGGCATCACCGTGGTCGATGATTACGGCCATCACCCCACCGAGATCAAGGCGACGCTTGCTGCCGCTTCGTCGCTGGGCTACAAGCACGTCGACGTCGTGTTCCAGCCGCACCGCTATTCGCGCCTGCAGGCCCTGTGCGACGACTTTGCCGATGCATTTGCCAATGCCGATAAACTGCTGCTGATTGATGTGTTCTCGGCTGGCGAGATGCCCATTCCGGGTGTTACCTCTAAGATGCTCGCCGATACCGTGCGCGCCAAGCATCCTGGCAAGGAGGTCGTGTACTGCTCCAGCCGTCTTGAGCTCAATCAGGAGCTCGAGCAGATGGTGGGCGAGGGCGACTTGCTGCTCACTATGGGTGCCGGTGACGTTACGACCGTCGGCCCCGAGTTTATCGAGTATTTGACTGCCAAGAAAGACGCTTAAGTCTAATGGGTCTGTTTAACGCCGTCATGGCGCTCTCGGGCATGATCGACACGGATGTGATCGAGGACGAGCGCCTTGCGCGTCATACGAGCTATCGTATCGGCGGCAAGGCCGACCTCTTTGTGACGTGCCATAGCTATCATGCCCTCCGCCGCGCCGTGGCGGTGCTCGATCGCGAGCAGGTGCCGTGGGTCATCATCGGCAAGGGCTCCAATCTGCTGGTTGCCGATGGCGGTTATCGCGGTGCCGTCATTTCGCTCGGACGTGAGTTTCAGCGCACGGTTGTTGCCGATGACGGTTGTACGCTGACGGTCGGTGCGGGCGTGATGTTTGCGCGTCTGGTCAACGATGCCCTGTCGCGTAGCCTCTCGGGCCTTGAGTTTGCCGTTGGCATCCCTGGCTCGGTCGGCGGCGCGATATCTATGAATGCCGGCACACGGACCGAGTGGATTGGCTCGCTGGTTGAGGATGTCGTAACGTTTGACCCGGCATCCGGTATCAAACATTATGCGGGGTCTGAGATCACTTGGGGCTACCGCGAATGTAGCCTTCCCCGCAATGAGATCATCCTCGAGTGCGTGCTCAAGCTTAAACCGGCGCCCAAGGTCGACATTCGCGAGCGCATGGAGCGGTACCTGACGAGGCGCAAGCGTACGCAGCCCATGGGTCGCGCATCCTGCGGGTCGGTCTTTCGCAACCCGCCCGATGCGAGTGTGGGCAAGCTTATCGAGGATTGTGGATTAAAGGGTTTTTCGATTGGCGGTGCGGAAGTTTCGCCCGTTCACGCTAATTTTATCGTTAATAACGGAACTGCCTCGGCCGATGACGTTGCCGCGGTTATCAGACATGTGCACGGAAAGGTGAGGGAGGCGTATGGCATCGAGCTCAGACCGGAAGTTAAATTCCTCGGCTTCTAGAGCATCGAAACCCACCTTCCGCCGCGCCGGAGGGCGTTCCGGCGCGCCTGCCAAACCTCAACGCAATACCGTCGCGCACTCTAAGTCTGTCGGGCATGCTCGACAGACCAGTCGTCCGGTTGTCGGCTCGCAGCTCGGTAATCGTCCGGCCGCAAAAAAGTCCTCGCGTCCCTCGGTGACGTCAAAGCCTGTTATGGGCGCCAAACCTGCCCGTCCCATGGCAACTCCTAAGCCCTCGACGGGAACTAAGGCGGCGCGTCCGGGTCGCACGCTGGGCGCATCGAAACCGCGCTCGCTGACATCGGTGCCGGCTACCGCCAAGAAGCCTTCGGGTAAAAAAGGCGTCAACCCGTTGTCTTCACTTGGGGCGATGGCAAATAAAACGTCAGACGCCGCTTCTCTCGTTACAGGCAAAGGCAAAATCGTGGGCGGCGTTCTGGCCGTCTTGGCCGTGCTCGTCGTCGTTGCCGTCGTGGTGATCAACTCTGGATTGTTTACCGCCACTGATATTCAGATTCAAGGCAGCGAGCATGTGACGAAGCACGATGCTATCCAGCTGATCGATTTGCCCGAGGGAACGTCGCTTTTTAACGTCGATCCTGACCAGATTACCGAGGACCTCAAGCAGAACCCGTGGGTTTCGGGCGTGGATGTCCAGCGCCAGTTTCCCCATACGCTTATCATCACGCCGACGGAGCGTAAAGTTATCGCCATTGCGTATATCAGCTCCGACGACCTTGCCTGGGCTATCGGAGACGATGACACCTGGATCGCCCCGCTGTCGACGTCGGTCGAAGTGGATGACCAGGGCAACGTCATCACGACGGGGCAGGGCTCAAATACCCTGACCGGCATTGATGCCGCGCTGGCGCTCGCTAAGCACTATGGCGCGGTGTTGTTGACTGATGTCTCGGCGGATGTCGCTCCGGTTTCCGGCCAGGCGGTGAGCTCCAAGGCCGTTAAGGCTGGCTTGGATTATGTGCGTGGTTTTTCGAGCGAGTTCTTGGGACAAGTCAAGGATATTTCCACGCCTTCGGTCGAAGCCATCTCGGCAAACCTCAATAACGGCATTGAGGTGTCGCTGGGTGATTCGAACGATATCGTCAAGAAGGAGCGCGTAGTCACCAAGCTGCTTTCGCAGGTAGAGGGCGTAACGTATATCAATGTGCGCTCTCCGGGTAACTATACATTTAGGAACGCTCCGACCTCGTAGCGCTGGTTGATGCTTTGTTGAGGGGTCATACCACGCCGTTTATCTGGTTTGTTTGGTTTTCACGGTCAATTATTTGACTGATACGTTCATAATGTGCAACCATAATACGGTTTACCTTTGCATTTACTTTCAACCTGAAGGTTAATGTGCGCGGGGTCGACCCATGCTATGGCTATAACCTTTGTTCGGAGGACCGACATGCACGAGACAGAGATCAACAACTACCTTGCCGTCATTAAGGTGGTCGGCGTCGGCGGCGGCGGTACCAACGCGGTCAATCGAATGATCGAAGAGGGCATCCGCGGCGTCGAGTTTGTTGCCATCAACACCGATGCTCAGGCACTCGCGATCTCTGATGCCGATATCAAGGTGCACATCGGCACCGACCTTACCCGCGGCCTGGGCGCCGGCGCCAACCCCGAGGT
>DYAA01000089.1 GCA_019419405.1 Collinsella sp.
CTGTGATGCCAGCGCCGGCAAGGGCAAGCTCGTCATTTCCGTCTACACCGACTGCATGGGCCGCGGCGACGACGAGCTGGGCCACAAGCTCATGAAGGCCTTCATCTTTGCCGTGACGCAGGCGATGTGCTCGCTCGGCAATGCCGGGCGCGGCGCCACGTCGGGTGCCCTCGATGCCGCTCGTACGATTCACGGTTGCCGTGCCAAGCTCGCGCGCTTGCTGGGCTGCCCGCGGGCTGATCATGTGTGCTTTACGTCCAACTCCACCGCGGCGCTCAACACCGCCATCAATGGCGTGGTGCGCCGCGGCGACCGCGTGGTCACGACGGTGCTCGAGCACAACTCCGTGTTGCGTCCGCTCAACCGCCTGGCGGCAGAGCAGGGCGTGACCGTTGAGCATGCGGGTTGCGATGCGAGCGGCGCGCTCGACTACGACGAGCTCGAGCGGTTGGTCACGCCCGGTACGCGTGCTGTGGTGGTGACGCACGCCTCCAATGTGACCGGCAACGCGGTCGACGTTTCGCGCGTGGCTGCCATCGCGCATGCGGCCGGTGCGCTGGTGATCGTCGATGCTTCGCAGTCTGCCGGCACGGCGCATGTCGATATGCAGGGCATGGGGCTCGACGTGGTGTGCTTTACTGGCCACAAGGGACTCATGGGTCCGCAGGGGACCGGCGGGCTGGCCGTGGCGGAGGGCATTGACGTGGCTCCGTGGGCCATGGGCGGCACGGGCGTGCACAGCTTCGATGCGCTGCAGCCGCTTGGGTGGCCCACGCGCCTTGAGGCGGGCACGCTCAACGGTCACGGCATCGCGGGACTTTCTGCCGGTCTCGACTTTATCGAGGCGCAAGGCGGGGTCGAGGCGATTGCGGCGCATGAGCGCTCGCTTGCAGAGCGCTTCCTCGCCGGTGCTCGCGAAATCCCCGGCATTGTGCTCTACGGTGCGTTTGACCAGCCCGTGCGCTCGGCGATCGTCTCACTCAACGTGGGCGATATCGACTCTGCCGAGATCTCGGACGCGCTCATGCAAGGGTGGGGGATTGCGACGCGCCCCGGTGCCCATTGCGCTCCGCTCATGCACCGTGCGCTGGGGACCGAGCGCCAGGGTGTCGTCCGCTTCTCGTTTGGGTATTTCAACACGGACGAGGAAGTTGACGCCGCGATTGAAGCTTTGCGCGATTTAGCTTGCTAAAGCGTATATACTTGCGGGATGGGCCTTTTGCCCGTCCCGTTTTTGTATCGACCCGAAAGGTGGTCCCATGGCCTCATCTGCGCCGCGCGGCCTGCGCTCCGACCATGTCGTTACCGTCGGTATCGCCCTGTTCTCGATGCTCTTTGGCGCCGGCAACCTTATTATTCCGCCGCTGCTGGCGCTGCAGGCAGGTTCTGCCACGCCGGTCGCCATGCTCGGCTTTCTCATTGCCGCCATCGGCCTGCCCGTCATGGGCTTTATCGCCGTGGCACTTGCCGGAACGGCGCGCGAGCTTGCCGGCCGTGTGCATCCCAAGTTCGGCGAGTTCTTTGTCGCGGCGGTGTATCTGGCTATCGGCCCGTGCCTGGCCATTCCGCGCACGAGCTCCACGGCCTTCGAGATGCTGGTGCCGCTGTTGCCCGAGGGCGTCTCGCTCGGCACGGCGCGCCTGGTGTTTGCCGTCGGCTTCTTTGTCGTCGCGTTTGCGCTCACGCTGCGCCCGGGCGTCATCACACGCGTGCTCGGCCGCATTACGGGCCCCGCGCTCATTGCGCTCATCGTGCTGGTCGTTGGTGCTGCCGTGATCTCGCCGCTGGGTCCCGCTGCCGCGCCGCAGGCCCCCTACGATGCTGGCGCTGCCGTGCAGGGCTTTCTGACTGGTTATCAGACCATGGACCTGCTCGCGTCGCTCGCCTTTGGCATCATCATCGCCGAGACCATCCACGAGTTGGGTGTTACCGATGACAAGCGCGTGGCCTTCGAGATTTCGCGTTCCGGTGTGATCGCCGGCGTACTCATGGCCATCATCTACTGCGGCTTGGGCCTTGCCGGTATGCAGCTCGGCACCGTGATGCCCGACGCTACCAACGGCGCCGCCATCCTCGCCCGTTCGGCCTCCATGCATTTTGGGCTTGCCGGCACGGTCGTGGTCTTTGCGATCTTTTTCCTCGCCTGCATGAACGTGTGCATCGGCCTCATCAGCTGCTGCTCGCGTTACTTCTGCGAGACGTATGTGGTCGAAGGGGGAGCGGAGGCCTCTGAGGAGGCCATGCGCCGCCCCTTTGCGGTTCTCGCCTTTGTGTTCGCAGCGTTTTCGTGCGTGCTCTCCAACGTGGGCCTCGACGTGATTCTTATGTTCTCGGTGCCCATGCTCAATGCCTTGTATCCCGTTGCCATTGTGCTGGTGCTTATGGGCCTGGTGCACGGTTTTTGCGACGCGCATCCGCAGGTATGGGTCTGGGTCGGCGGCGTCGTCGCGGTGCAGAGCGTGATCACCTCGGTCCGCGACGCGTTCTTTGCTGGCGCGTGGCTACCGTTCGATGCGCTGCCGCTGGCGGATATCGGTGCCGCGTGGGCGCCGGTCGCCGTGGTGGCGTTTGTGATAGGCCTGCTCCACAGCCGGTTTGTCGCACATTCGAGGAGCTAGAATATCGCCGCTTGCACAGGCGGGTAGTCTCCCCTATAATTTCCTTCGCTTTGGGACACGCAAGGTTTATGCCTTAGCTGCTCAACACCTTCGGGACGTGGCGCAGTTTGGTAGCGCGCCTGCTTTGGGAGCAGGATGTCGCAGGTTCAAATCCTGTCGTCCCGACCATATCTTGCGGGCGTAGTTCAATGGTAGAACCCCAGCCTTCCAAGCTGATGACGCGGGTTCGATTCCCGTCGCCCGCTCCATAAGAATTGTTTTAACGGCTTTGGTTTCCTTTGGGAATCAGAGCTGTTTTCGTTTACGCGCCGGGCGACGGGAATCGAACCCGTCAGGGTGCGGAGCTGAGAAAATGCGTGAGCATTTTCCAGCGCAGCACGCAAGGGCCGAAGGCCCGCAGCGAAACAAGGATTTGCGAAGCAAATCCTTGGACTTCCCGTCGCCCGCTCCAAGCTATATAATCGCAGGCCAATATGCTAATTTGGCTCGCGTTTATTTTTATACCGTCCGACCTCGCGGGGCAAATGAACCAAGAGCGTTTGTCCCACATCGTAAGAAAGTAGTGATTGCCATGGCACAGAGTAAGGCAGAATACCCCACCCCCGACTGCCTGGCGCCCGCCGCGATCGAGGCTAAGTCCGAGGCCGCCGGCGTTACCAAGGCCAACCTGCCGGTCTCGAAGGCCTTTTTGCTCGCCATGTTCGCCGGAGCGTTTATCGCCTTCGGCGGCCTGTTCTTCACGGTCTTTCTGAGCGATCCCACGCTTGGCTGGGGCGCCCAGCGCTTCGTGGGCGGTCTTGCTTTTTGCCTGGGACTGGTGCTCGTGCTCATTTGCGGCGCGGAGCTGTTTACCGGTAACTCGCTTATGGTATGCGCGCTTAAGAGCAAAAAGATTACGCTCGTCCAGATGTTCAAGGCTTGGGCTGTTGTGTGGATCGGCAACTTTGCCGGCGCCCTGTTCGTTGTCTTTTTGATTTACATGGCAGCTATTTATAAGCTCAACGGCGAGGCCGTCGCCAATACCATGGTGAGCGTCGCCGCCGGTAAGGTTGCGATCGACGCCGTTACCATCTTCTTCCGCGGCATTTTGTGCAACAT
>DYAA01000009.1 GCA_019419405.1 Collinsella sp.
GGTCTGGTCCTCCATAAGCGACAGCAGCGGACTCACCACAAAGGTAATGCCGGGCAGCATAAGCGCGGGCACCTGGTAGCAAATGGACTTGCCGGCGCCCGTGGGCATAACGCCCAGCGCGTCGCGACCGGCAAGGATCGCATCGACCATGCGGCCCTGCCCCGGGCGAAACGAGGTGTAGCCAAAATAGGCGCCGAGCGTGTCGAGCGCCATCTGCTGCATGCTATCGGTCATGGTTTCCTAACGTCCAAGTCATCTGCCGCCGATTATACGCCGCCACGCGGACCGGTGCCGCACGGCCACCAGCGATGGGCTACGCAATCCGAAGGGGACGAGCGTGGATTTTTAGACACTTTCCGGATGAGCGTGGATAATCTCCCACTTTGGGCCCGTCACCAAACCAAAAACGGGAGATTATCCACGCTCATTCTGGGGGTAGTCGATGTTTTGGCGCGGACAGCGAAAGCCCGCCAGAGCGAGCAAGGTGCCTTGAAACAAGGCGGCATTGACCTTCTGGTCATGCCGCCGAAGTTGAAAGGCAGATTGCCGTTCTGGCGGGCTTGCAGCGTCGAGCCGTTGCGCGGTTTGGAAAACCGCGCAACTAGGGCTACATAACCATGACGTAGCGGCTGCCCACGTAGTACTGCTTACCCATCAGGACCGGCTCGCCATTGGGGCCTGTGAAGCCGGCACGCAGGTTGAGCAGTGGATCATGCGGGGCAATGCCCAGCTCGGCCGCCTGCTCGGCATTGGCGCGAACGGCCTCGACCGTACGGTAGCCAACCGAGACAATCGGCGTTCCGCCAACACGCTCGACCTCGGCAAAAATCGACTTGTCCTCAAGATCGGCCGTCAACAGCTCACGATATGCGTCAAAGGGCACAAAGATGTTCTCCTCAAAGATGGGCTCGCCGTCGGCCGTACGCACGCGCTTGATATGCAGCAGCAGCGCATCCTTCTGCAGACCAAAGAACTCCATCTCGTTTTGACGCGCCGGAACAATCTGGCGATCGACCACATGCGCACCGGCCTTCATGCCATTGTCGGCACACAGTGCAGTAAACGTCTGCAGCGTCGAGGCGTGAAACTGACGGTTGATGTGCGGCGTGGAGACAAAGGTGCCACGGCCCTGCTGCTTAACCAGGTAGCCATCGGAGCATAGCTCTTCGACGGCGCGGCGCACCGTAATAC
>DYAA01000090.1 GCA_019419405.1 Collinsella sp.
CACCGAGAGAAAGACAATCAGCGGCTGCGTGCGCGTGACATCCCAAAAACGTTGCAGCGTGCGGCGCACGGTGGAGCGCTTAAGCGGACTGGTGCTTCTCTGAGACATGGGCTTCCTTTCGCGTCTGATGGGGCGAAACGCCATTGTTGCACATTGGGGCACGCTCCAGACAAGTGCGATGCGAAAAGCGCTGCGCCCCGCGCCTGCGCAGACGCCCCGCTGTCAGGTGCGGCTAGTCCTCGTCTTTTTGGTCTGTGAGATGGTCCGCGGGCGTGAGTCCCAAGATCTCATCGGCTTGGTCGGCGTCTTCCAGCGCGTCGATGTCCTTGAGTTTGCGCTCCATGACGTTGGTGCGCGTGGTGATGATACCCTCGACCGTTTTGCCCGCGGTCTCGATCTGCTGCTGCGCGCGACGCAACGCCGCCTGATAGCGCGGCAGCTCGGCCTTGACGGCGGAGAGCACGCGCAGCACGTCGTCGGTGCGCTTTTGCAGCTTAAACGTCTGGTAGCTCATCTGCAGACTGTTGAGGATGGCAGCCATGGTGCTGGGGCCGGCAACGTTGACGTGATAGTCGCGTCCCAGAGCCTCGATAAGCCCGGGGCGGCTGACAATCTCGGCGTACAGGCCCTCAAACGGTACGAACATGATGCCAAAGTTGGTGGTCGCCGGCACGCTCAGGTACTTTTCGCAAATGTCTTTAGCCTCGCGCTTGACCATGGTGTCGAGCGTCTTGCGCGCAGCCGCCACGGTCTCCGCATCGCCCGACTCCTGGGCGTCGAGCAGGTGCTCGTACGCGTCGCCCGGAAACTTGGAGTCAATCGGCAGCAGCACGGGGTCGCCCTCGTCCACCGGCAGCTTGACGGCAAACTCAACACGCTCCGAGGCGCCGGGCCTGGTGGCGACGTTTTCCAGATACTGGTCGGGTGTGAGGATGTCCGCCAAGATCGCACCCAGCTGCACCTCGCCCAAAATACCGCGCGCCTTCACATTGCCCAGTACGCGCTTAAGATCGCCCACGCCAGTGGCGATGGATTGCATGTCGCCCAACCCCTTGTACACGGCCTCGAGCTGGTCGCTCACCTGCTTAAACGATGCCGACAGACGGTCGTTGAGCGTACGGGAAAGCTTCTCGTCCACCGTCGCGCGCATCTGCTCGAGCTGTACGTTGTTGTCCTTACGGATAGCACCCAGCTGAACATCGACCGTCTCGCGCACCTTGTCCAAGCGATGCTCGATGCCCTCGCGGTTGGCGCCAAGCTGTTGGGCCGTCTCACGGCGCAGGTCGTCCATACGGTCGCCAGCCTGTGAGAACTCGCGCGCAATGGTCAGGTAGCGCTGCTGCTCCACGGCGGCGTCGGTCGTCTGCTGCTGCGCGATGGCGTTTGCCGTGCGGCGGGTTTCCGCCAACGCCACATTAAGGGCGTCGAGCGCATTGTTGGCCTGCTCGAGTGCTGCCAGCGTTTCCGCGCTACTGTCGCCACGCTCCCGCAACTCGGCACGAAGGCCCTTGAGCTGCAGGGCACAGGCCGCAGCGACCCCCACCGCCACCAAAGCAATCACAATAAGTGCAATATCAATTGCAGACATAAACTCCGCCCAACAAACCCAATCGATCATCAATCAAAACCGCGATCAATCTTACCCCGCCACACACACCGGGCGCCCGGCCCCTTCTTGGGCGCCCCTCTCCTCCGCATATTCCATAATGCGGCGCGCCGTTTTCCTGCTCACCTTTGAGTCATCGCCGGCCAAGTATGCGTATACGTTTCCTTTATTCAGGCGCAGAGCACGGCAGAGGCCATAGCGCGTTACACCCGATTCCTCCAATGCTTCCAGCGTTTTCTTTCTCATCAGGGCGTTCACCCTTCTATCGGCCGCCGGCTTTTCCTTCACCGCTCTATACGCACGCCAAACGTTGGCATAACGATTAGGGAGCTCACTTTTGGCGCATAGAGACGCCATGCTACCCGCTTGACCGTACAAGGATAAAACGTCTCGATAATCCCGTTCCATCCACGAGCCCTCGGATAAACCCAGAACGTATTCGGCTTTTCCTTGCGCCAAAGCGAGCAAAAACAGAGCCTCCGCCACGCGCGGCGCATCCGTCGTCGCCTGCTCAACCAATTTTCTAAAACTCAGCGACTGCTGTCCGGATAGCTCTCGGCAATAGCCTTTTAAGAATCCCTCAAAGGTCAGATTCAACCGAGCACCTCCTTTTTGTATTACCTGTATCCCTTATTATTATTCATCTTCAATAATACTATTCAGTCGCACGACAGGACCCACAGGATGCAAG
>DYAA01000091.1 GCA_019419405.1 Collinsella sp.
GTACGCGTCAAAGTCCTCGTCGCTGCCGGTAAAGCTCGCCAGGCAGCCATCGACCACAAAGATGCGCTCCGCCAGCTCGGCAAGCTTGGTGCGCAGCCCGTCCACGCGCTCGTCAAAGTGCTCGAGCAGATCGCGCAGGAACAGATAGAAGTCCACGCCAGAAAGCTGCTCGCGAACCACGGCCGAAGGCGAGCTGTAGCTCATCGCGCGACCCAGCGCCGCCGAGTGTCCGTTGTTGATAAAGCCCTGCTCAAGCCCAATGCGAATCTGCGTGAGCACGTCGCGCATGCGGTCGGCGTCGGCATCTGCCAAAAGCGTGCTCGACCATACCTCGCGCGGCAGACTCGCCAGTGCATCAATCTTCTCGGACAGGGCGCCGGCGCTCACCAGCAGGTAGGGGCGCACACCGTCCACGTCGGGCTGGGTCATGACTTCGGTCGTAAAGCTCAAAAAGCCCAGCTTGCCGGCAAGCAAGTTGTCGAGTTCCTCGGCCGAGTGCTCGCGCGTGGGCAGCTGCTTAAGCAGGCGGCAGAGCAGTGTCACATAGGGCAGGTCCTCAAACGCGACGCAGCTCAGGTCGAAATACTGCATGGCGTAGGCCAGACGGTTGGTGGGGATGCCGTGGCGCAGGCAGGGGATGGGCGCGGTCGTGTCCACGATCAGCGGCGGCTCGGGGCGCGCCTCGCCAATGTCGGACACGCGCAGGCGCGGCAGCGTGGCCTTGGCCTCGGGCGTGTCTTCCGCCTCCTGCGCGGCACGCAGCGCGGCCGTGCGCTCGACCACGTCGGCCAGCTCGGCATCGGTCATGGCATCGCGCTTGGCCGCCAGCTCGGCGACCTCGGCGTTCTCCGAACCCTCGGCGGCGTCCACCGGCACCAGCTCGACCAGTGCCATGTGGTCGTTTTCCAGCACCAGCTCGCGCAGCAGGTCCTCAAAATAGCTGCCGTCCAGCTCGTCGCGCAGCTCCTCGTACACCGGGCCGTACTTGAGCGCCAGCGTCGCGGCGTCGTCATCGTAGAGCCAGGTGCTCAGCGCATCGCACGCAATGGCCACGCCGTCGGCGATACCGTAGTCGCGCTGGCGCAGGTCGTATTCGTTGCTGCTGATGATGGCCTCCAGGCGCTCGCGCGGAACGCCGTGCTCGCACAGGTCGCGGCAGGCGTCCTGGAACACGCGGCGCAGCTCGCGCGCCACACCGGGCTGCGCGTTTTGCAGCATGATGAGCTCGTAGGGCTGCAGGCTCTCGGCCGCGGTGTAGCTCACCACGTTACCGCCCAGGCCGGCGGCCAGGATGGCCTTCTTAACCGGCGCCTCGTTGGAGCCCAGCAGCGCCTCGAACAGGATGTCCGCTGCGATCGTGCGCTTGCGGTCGAGCGCGCTACCCAGCACAAAGCCCAGGCCCACCAGGGCGTTCTCGGGCGTGGTGGCCATCTCGACGCGCTTATACTCGCAGGTCACGGGCGCCTGCACGCCCAGCGGATTGGGCGCCAGCGTGGACGGGTCCTCGCCGGCGGCGACGGCAGCGTTCATGCGGCGGCTCGCGGCACTCGGCTGCGACAGATAGCGCTCGTCCAAAAAGGCCAGCGCGCGGTCCACGTCCAGGTCGCCGTAGAGCGTGATGTAAGAGTTGGAAGGATTGTAGTGGCGCGCGTGCGTGTCCAGGAACTGCTCGTAGGTGAGCGCGGGAATCGCGCGCGGGTCGCCACCGCTTTCGTGCGCATAGGCGGTGTCGGGATAGAGCGCGGCGTTGACGGCGTCGTCCAGCACGCTCATGGGGTCGGACAGCGCACCCTTCATCTCGTTGAACACCACACCGTTATAGCGCAGCGTGCCCTCGCGCAGGCTCGCGGAGCTGCTGTCGCCCTCGGCGTCCTCCGGCAGGTCCAGCTCGTAGTGCCAGCCCTCCTGCTCAAAAATGGTGGGCTTGGTATAGATGGCCGGGTTGAACACCGCGTCCAGATACACGTCCATCAGGTTGTACAGATCCTGCTCGTTGGTGGTGGCAACGGGGTAGATGGTCTTGTCGGGGTAGGTCATGGCGTTGAGGAACGTCTGCATGGAGCTCTTGATCAGGTCGACAAACGGCTCCTTGACGGGGAATTTGGCCGATCCGCACAGCACCGAGTGCTCAAGAATATGGAAAACACCGGTGGAATCGGCCGGCGGCGTCTTAAAGCCAATGGCAAAGGCCTTGTTTTTGTCGCCGCACGCCAGGTACAGCAGGCGAGCGCCCGAGGCGGTGTGGCGCAGCACGTAGGCGTCCGAGTCGAGCTCGGGCACGGTCTCGCAGCGCTCGACGGCAAAGCCGTGGCAGGTGGTGCCGGGTGCCAGCAGCGCGGCGGCTGCGGCGCGCGGGTCGGTTGAGGTGGTGGGCATATGCAGTCTCCTTTGACGCCCCAGCGGGGGCGAATCGAGTCGAATCCTCGAGAGTATACCCATATGGGGCCGTGGCTCTGCGACGAACTGAAGACGATGCCAGCGGATTGGACAAAGGCCCCGCGCGTTCACCGCACGAGCGTGGAAACTTGGACGCCTATCGAATGAGAGTGGATTTTCGGACGGAATCAGCCTCAAAACGCCCAAAAACCGTCCAAATATCCACCCTCATTTCCCGACCGTCCAAAATCCACGCTCATCCGCCGCCCGCACATCTCTCATCTCTCATTCGTCACTAATACGAGAGATAACAGAAAGACGAGAGATAAATATGAGAGATAACTGAGCAGCAAAGAGACAAGCAATCATGGTATTATCTCAATACCGATTGTTCCACCAGCAAAAACATGTTTATCTGAAACAGATGGCAGACATCTTATCTTTTATCTCTCACTCATCTCTAATATGAGAGATAATTACGAGAGATAACTGAGAGACGCAGGAAATCTATTCGCGGCATTCTTCGCAGAACCGAGCGAAAGGACGTGCAAGTGAACGAAAACGAACTGACCGGTTTGCTTGAGTCTTTAAGGCGCATGGGCTCGGACGATCTTAACGTCGAGGTCAAGGAGAGCGCCACGACGCTTTCCCGCGACGTATGGGAAACGGTCAGCGCTTTCGCAAACACCGCCGGCGGCATCATCGTACTCGGAGTGAGCGAGCGTGCGGGTTTTGTCCCAGTTGCAAACTTTGAGACCGAGAAAGTGCTCAACCAATTCGTGGCGGGCATGGGCGATGCCGGCGGTCGCGGAAAGCTGGCCAATCCGCCCAAATACACCATTGAGCGCGTGGAGCTCCAGGGCACCGTGGTTCTGGTCATCACGATTGAGGAGCTCGACCCGTCGAGCAAGCCTTGCTATGTAATAGAGCGGGGCGCCCAGGGCGGCAGCTACAAGCGCGTCGATGACAAAGACGTGCCGCTTTCGTCGACCGAGGTTTTGGCGCTGTCGTCATACGAACGGACGAGTCCTAGCGATCGCGATACGGTGCCCGGCACGAGTGTGGGCGATCTCGACGAGTCGCTGGTCGATCGCACGATAGAGCGTGCCTATTCGTTGACGCCTCGAGCGATGCGCGGTGCGACGGACAAGAAGACAAAGATGGAGCGCCTGAATCTCCTCGACTTCCAGGGCAATGTTACCAAGGCCGGCCTCCTTGCCGCGGGCGTTTACCCTCAGCAGTTCTATCCCAAGCTCTTCATTGATGTGGCTGTCCATGCGGGAACTCAAAAGGGCGCTGCGGGACCGCTAAGATTTATGGACCGCACAGTCTGCGAGGGCACCCTGGGCGAGATGATTTCGGATACTGTCGCGGCTGTCGCCAAAAACCTGCGCCGCACCTCGACCGTCCAAGGCATCTCGCGTATCGACTCGCTGGAGATTCCCGAGGAGGTCCTGCGCGAGGCAGTCGCCAACGCGGTTATCCACAGGGAATACGGGGATCGGTTCTGTGGGCAATCGATCGCCGTCGACGTTTTTGACGACCGTATCGAGGTGACGAATCCCGGCGGCCTTTATGGAGGGAAGACTCGCGAGAACTTGTTTGACGGCAGCTCCCGATGCCGTAATGCAACGCTCGTGAAACTCATGTCGATTGTTCCACTGCCGGATGGCGCAGGCTCGCCGGCTGAGGGAAATGGCTCGGGCATCCCGATGATGATCGATGCCATGCGCGCGCATGGTCTGGCCGAGCCCCTGTTCTGCCCGGGGTTCGATCGGTTCAAGGTCGTACTTTACCGTTCAAAGGTTGAGCCGGTCGATCATGGCGGGGACTTGATTATGACGGCACTCAAGCGCTACGGCGAATTGGGGACGCGCGAACTGGCGGAGCGCACGGGACTCACGGTTTCCCAGGTTAGGGCACGCGTCAATGCACTCATTGCGCAGGGTGGGCTTGAGCCGACGGCGCCGTCGACAAGCCGCAACCGCAAATATCGACTGTCAGAGCGCGTGGAATAAATGCGTTAGTGGACGAGGCAACCCATTAATCGACTCTCGATTGGCGCCCACCAAGGTAAAGCAGTTGTTGCCCAGTCGACGGTGATGCTAAAGACTCGGCTTACGCCGGCATGGCCCCGAACCCGCCCATCAAGAACAGCCTAAGAACCAGCTTGATGACATTTCCCGGTTTGACTTCAGCCGTGCCAAAGACGCTGCGCTCGGCGAGCTCGCTGCAGTATGCGTAGATATCGCGGATAAGGTCCGCGCCCGAAAGCGTAAACATGTAGCCTGCGTCCGAAAGCGCATTGGGTGCGGCGGGCAACTTGGCCATGTGACAGAACGTTTGCAGGTCGGGCGCCATAACATTCTGGTAGTCGAGGTGGCCGCTGGCATCCTGCGCGGCAAGCTCCAATTGGCGCACAAAATCCAGCGCCGCCGCTAACACAAAGCTCGGTGTAGGCGCATTGACGTCCTGAGTGGTCGCCACAAGCCTGCCCGCCGCCTGCGTGACAAGCCAGGCGACCTCGCGCTGGCAACGCACGGCCTTGCGCGTAACCGGCTTGATGGACGAAGAAGAAACGCTCCCCTTAGGCGGATTCGAAGCAGCCATAAGACCCTCCCATGAACAATCCGGCCCAACAGGCCCGGATGAAACACGTGCTACATCAGTATACAGGGAAGTGGGGTAGCGGGGTACAAGCGCGCCAGCGGCAAACCGAGAGCATCAACGATGTGCCGATCGCGGAATGAGATCTCGTAATAATTGACTCTCGGCCATATTATTGAGGGGCATGACTCGCGTTCGTATGGTTGTAGGTGCTGGCGATGAACGACATTGACCTTGCTGTTCCGTTGATGGATGGACCAAGCTATGACCGCGCCTGCAGTCTCGTGCCTTCCGAATACGTTGAGGCATGGGAGTGGTTTCTGGGTGAGGAACAGCGCGGCGGCGTTTGGACCAGCCTTCCGCACCACACCAAGGAAGATAGCCCTCAGTATCAGTACCGTTTGAGAATTGGCTCGGACTTCTTTCCCGTAACGCGGGATTCAGGGATCTTCTGGCCGGGCCAGGATCGGGTGAAGCAAGATCCCAATAAGACCTTTGCGCTTTCGGTCCATAACTCTAAAAAGAGCTTCTACACCGATGTGCCTCCGCTCTATTTGGACGATGGTACGTGGGTCATTAAGTACTCGGTTCAAGCGCCGGGTACCGTTGGTTTTCGAGACCAGAATTACAACCGTAAAATGCTCAACTGCATGGAATGTGACGTCCCAGCCGGAGTCATATTTGCAACCGAGGTGGGCTATAAGGTGCTCGGCCTTGCGTTTGTTGAGCGGTTCGAGCCCGAAAACGGATGGTTTGTTCTGCACGGTCCTGTTCATAAAGGCGGACCGGACCCTCGTTTTGCGTCCGATATGAGTTATCTGAAGCACATGCCCGTCGATATTGAGTTTGCCGGACAGGGTGCGACCGACGACGAAAAGGTCCGCTATGCGTTAAGGCGCGAGCGATTGGGGCAGCAATGGTTCCGCAAGCAGCTCGTTGCCGCCTATGACGGTCGTTGCGCGGTGTCGGACTGCGGCGTCAGCGAAGCTCTGGAGGCTGCACATATCGAGAATTACTCGGGACCCAAATCGCAGGTTGCCAGCAACGGCATTCTGCTTCGGCGCGACCTTCATTCCCTATTTGATGCTCACCTGATTTCGTTTGAGCCTGTTTGCGGCGAATATCGGCTGTGCGGATCGTACCTGCTGGATAAGACCGACTACGCTTCCTTTGCGGGTGCGACGCTAAGGCAGCCGAATGAGCGTCAGTGGCGACCCAATACGGTGTTTCTTGAGGCCCATCGCATTGAGTTCGATCGCTCGGAAAAGAAGCGTGAAAAGGCGGGGCTTCTGCCGTATTAGCGTATTTGGCTTTGGCATTCTTTGACGATCGTGTTGTTTGATCGGATCGCGTGGCGATGCAATCTCGCGCACGCTCGCCGGTGCATGCTCTTCCTGATTTGTATAGCGAGAAGGGAGCGTGTATGAGCTGGCGAGGCGATGTCGTGATGGGGAAGTACGGAAACTGCCGCGTGCCCTTATCGACAACAATATGTTTCCGGGCGTAGAAGTTGATTGCGGGTCGTTTGCTGTCGCCTGTCCTTGCTGCGGCTCGCAAATACCGTGTCTCGATATTCGGTTCATCGATGCACGTGACAGGTTCAGCGACGAAGTGAGGAAACGTACGGGCGTTCATATGCCGGTGTATCCGGAGAAATGCCCTGTTTGTGGCCTCGATATCGTGTACGACGCCGGCGACGAGGGGTAGGTGATGCGGAAGAGCTGGCTGTGAAGGCTCTCCGTCTCTACAAATAAACCCCCTCACCGAGTTGCTTGTGAAACATGGCGTGATGGTCGCGTGCCCAGGTAAAGAGCGCCTGGTCAAAGTCGGTGCGCGTAGCCGGGACGCCAAAGACGCCGGCAACTTCGACGCGCACAAACTCCAGTGCCGGCAGCTTGTTGATGGCAGTGAGGGCAAACGGGGACGAGGGCTCCTCGAACAGATAGCGGCTGCCTTGCAGCGC
>DYAA01000092.1 GCA_019419405.1 Collinsella sp.
GATACGTCCCACGCCGTAGTACTTCGCGAGCTCCATCTCGGAAGGAATGCGCGAGCCGGATGCGTACACGCCACGCGCGATCTCGCCCTTTAGGTCGTCCATGACCTGCTGGTACAGCGGCACGGCGGGCACTTCGGCGCGCTCGGAACGTTCGGTCTTGCTATCGGCTACCATCGTTACGCTCCATCCCGTGCATGCTCGGACTCAAACTCTTCAATCGCCGCCATAAACTGCTCGCCAAAGGCGTCGGCCTTTTTCTCGCCAATGCCGTTGACCTGGATCAGCTCGTCGCGCGTCTGCGGGCGCAGGCGGCATAGGCCGCGCAGGGCCTTGTCGGAAAAGACCATGTACGGCGCCATCTCAAGCTCGGTCGAGATCTCCTTGCGCAGGGCGCGCAGGCGCTCGAACAGCTCGGCATCGTCGCCCACGCGCGGACGCTGATCCAGCTCGGCCTCCTCGCGCAGCAGATCCACCGCACGGCGGGCGCGTACCGAGGCCTTGCGCTTGGACGCGCGACGCTTAACGGTAAAGGCAAACGCCTCGTCCTCGACCTCGCCGGCGCGCGGACCGAGTCCCACGACCGGGTATTGCCCCTGCGATGTGGCCAGATAACCGCGGCCGCACAGCTGGCCGATGATGTCCTTGATGCGCCCGACCGATTCGCTCGACAGCTCACCATAGCCGCGGTCCTCGTCCAGATGCATCTGGCGAATGCGCTCGGTGTTGCCGCCGTGGAGCACGTCGGCGATCAGCGACTTGCCAAAGCGCATGGGACGCGTGGCAACGTAGCGCACAGCGGCGCGGGCCATATCGGTGACGTCCTCGACCTCGAACTGCGTGAGGCAGTTGCTGCAGTTGCCGCAGCCCTCGGCCTCGTCCGTGGCGGTGGCGCCCGCACCAGCCGCGGCAGCATGCTCGGCCGCGGCCTCGTCGCCAAAGTAGCGCAACATATATTCGCGCAGGCAGCCGGTGGTATTGCAGTAGCCCTCCATCTGGCTGAGCAGACGATATCGATTCTGGAGCGCCCACGCGCGCTGCTCGTCGTCGAGCGCCTCGTCGGCCGCATCGCCGCGGTCGATCAAAAAACGACGCATGCGAAAATCGTTACCGTTCCACAGCAAGTGGCAGCTTGCCGGGTCACCATCACGGCCGGCGCGGCCCGCCTCTTGGTAGTATGCCTCGATGCTCTCGGGCACGTTGTTGTGGATCACGTAGCGCACGTTGGGCTTGTCGATGCCCATGCCAAAGGCGTTGGTGGCAACCATCACCTGAATGTCGTCGTCGATAAAGGCACGCTGGCTCTGGCGGCGGGCGTTGTTGCCCATGCCGGCATGGTAGCGACCCACGCGAATGCCGCTGGGGCCCAGCGCCTCGGCAAGCTCGCC
>DYAA01000093.1 GCA_019419405.1 Collinsella sp.
CGTCGTTCTCCCCCATCGCGGTCGCGTAATAACCGCCCATCACGCCCTGCTGGCTCGTGAACTCGACGACGGCGTTGGACACCAGGTCTGCCTTGCACAGGTGTGCGGCGCGAGCAGCGTCGGCGGCAAGATGGGCGCCCAGGTGAGCCTCGCGGGCGATAGCGAGCGCGAGCTGCTCGATGCGCTCGGACTTGGCGAGCACGCTACCGAGCTTCTCCTGGAAGGCAACCTTGGACAGACGCTCACGGAACTCGTCGAGGGAGATCTTCAGGTCCTCCTCGTAGAAGAACTTAGCGTCGTCCAGACGGGCGCGCACGACGCGCTCGTTACCGTCGATCACTCGCTCGGCGTTCTCGGGCTTGCTGTTGGAGACGACCACGAACTCACGCGTCAGCTTGCCCTCGCCGTCATAGATCGGGAAGTAGCGCTGGTTGGTGAGCATGGACTCGCAGATAATCTCGTGCGGGACCTTGAGGAACTCCTCGTCGAAAGTACCGACGAGCACCGTCGGCCACTCGCAGAGGTTAATGACCTCCTCAAAGACCTTCTTGGGCGTATCGACATGGCAGCCGGGGCGAGCGGCCTCGACCTCGGAGATACCGGCAAGGATGGCCTCGCGACGGCGCTCGGCAGAAAGCACGCCGGAGTCCTCGAGTACCTGCTCGTAGGCGGCGGGGCTGGCGACAACGTGGTCACCGGGGCCGAGCACGCGATGGCCGCGCGTGGTGTTGCCGCTCGTCACGTCGGCAAATGACACAGGCACAACATCCTCGCCCAGAAGGCAGCAAATCCAGCGGACCGGGCGCACGAAGGTGGCGTGCTCGTGGCCCCAGCGCTGGGAGCGGTAGTTGGGCCACTGCAGGCCGGCAATGGTCTTCTCGCACAGGGCCGTCAGGATCGGGGTTGCCGGTGCGGAGGGAATGTTCTTCTCGGCAAAGACATACTCGCGACCGTCGGTATCCTCACGACGGACCAGGTCCTCGGCAGCCACACCGCACTTGCGGGCGAAGCCCTGGGCGGCCTTGGTGGCGTTACCGTCAGCGTCGAAGGCGATGTTTGCCGCGGGGCCACGCTTGACCTCGTGAACCTCATCGGTCGCGGTGGCAACGTCGGCAACGAGCGCAGCCAGGCGACGCGGGCTCGAGATCACGCGGACCTCGCCGTGGGCCAGACCGGCCTCGTCGAGACCCTTGGCGATCATGGTACCAAGCTGCTTGACGGCATTGTTCAGCGGTGCAGAGGGCATTTCCTCCGTACCGATCTCAAACAGGAAATCCTTAGCGTCTGCCATGGCTTACGCCACCTCGCCTTCCTGGTCGGCATTCTCGTTGACTCCGGCGACCTCGGCCATGTAGGCCTCGCAGCACGCCTTGGCGACGGCGCGGACGCGCAGGATGTAGTTGGCACGCTCGACCGCGGACAGGGCGCCGCGGGCATCGAGCAGGTTGAAGGCGTGGCTGCACTTCATGACACAGTCGTACGCCGGCAACGGCAGCTTGCGCTCCAGGCAGGAATGGCACTCGGCCTCGTAGTCGTCAAACTTCTGACGCATCATCTCGACGTTGGCGACCTCAAAGTTATAGGCACTGAACTCGCGCTCGTTCTCGAGGAACACGTCGCCATAGGTCATGGGCGTGCCGTCGGGCAGATAGCTCCACACCAGATCGTAGACCGAGTTGACGCCCTGAGCGTACATGGCGATACGCTCCAGGCCATAGGTGATCTCGACGGGCACGGGGTCGACCTCGATACCGCCCACCTGCTGGAAGTACGTGAACTGCGTGACCTCCATGCCGTTGAGCCAGACCTCCCAGCCAAGGCCCCAGGCGCCCAGCGTCGGGCTCTCCCAGTCGTCCTCGACAAAACGGACGTCATGGTCGTTGGGGTCCAGGCCAATGGCAGCAAGAGACCCCAGGTAAAGCTCCTGAGCATTAACCGGAGAGGGCTTAATGAGCACCTGGAACTGATAGTAGTGCTGCATGCGGTTAGGGTTCTCGCCGTAGCGGCCGTCGGCGGGACGGCGGCAGGGCTGCGCATAGCAGGTGCGCCATTCGGCGGGACCGAGCGAGCGCAGCGTGGTCGCGGTATGGAAGGTACCGGCACCGACCTCGGAGTCATAGGGCTGCATAATGACGCAGCCCTGCTCGCCCCAGTACTGCTGGAGGCGCAGGATGATGTCTTGGAAGGAAAGCGATGAAGCGTTCATGCCTCTAATATCCCCTCGTCGAAACGATTACACGGTTAGGTACTGTACTATAGCGGTTTTTAATCGATAGCGCCGATGCGGTTGAGCGGCCAGTAGCGCACAAGCGCCACAGCGATCAAATCAGAGCGATCGACGGGACCAAAGTAGCGCGAGTCGGCAGAGTTTTCGCGGTTGTCGCCCATCACCCACACGCACCCGTCGGGAACGGTGTAGGGATAACTCACCTGGGCGCCAGGCGCTTGGACCGAAAGCGGCCAGCTCATGCCCGTCGTATAGTCCTCGTCGAGCGCTTGGCCGTCAACGACCACCTTGCCGTCCTGCAGGTCGACCGTCTGGCCGGCCGTGGCAATAACACGCTTGACAAGAACATCATGCTCGGAAGTGGCATCGGGGTTGTGGAACACCACGATATCACCCTGTTTGACGGGCTGACCGAGCTCGAGGCTCACCTTTTGTGCCAGGATCTGGTCGCCAATCTCGATCGTGTCCTCCATGGAGCCGGTGGGTACCACAAAGGGCTCGACCACAAAGGTGCGGATCAGGAAGGTGGCCACGAGCGCGATCGCGATGACCGCGACCCACTCAAAAGCGCCCCTCAACGCGGAATGCTGCGATGGAACCATTCTCACTCCTCGCTCTGCGAATACGAAGCGTCCAGAATCTCCTGCGCGTATGCGCGCTCCTGGGGCGTAAGCCGTGCCGTCTCGATCAGGTCGGGACGCCAGCGGCAGGTGCGCTCGATGGCATTCTTACGGCGCCAGGCGTCAACCTTGGCATGGTCACCGCTCACGAGCACCGGCGGCACGCCCTCGCCGTTGAATTCAGCAGGGCGAGTGTACTGCGCATACTCGAGCAGGCCTCCGTCCTCGGCGGTCGAGAACGACTCGTCGACGTTGCTCATCTCGTCACCAAGGGCGCCGGGAATCAGGCGTACGACAGCATCGGCAACGACCATAGCGGGAAGCTCGCCGCCCGTGAGCACGTAATCGCCGATCGACAGGCGCTCGTCGGCATACGCATAGGCACGCTCGTCGACACCCTCGTAACGGCTGCACACAAACAGCAAGCGCTCGCTTTTGAGCAGGCGCTCGGCCACATGCTGTGTAAAGGGCTCGCCACAGGGGGTAAAAAACACCACGGTGGGCTTAGGACCCTCGGAGCTAATAGCCTCGATGGCCTCGGCAATAGGCTCGACCTTCATGAGCATGCCCTGCCCGCCGCCGTACGGCTCGTCATCGACGGTACGATGGCGGTCGTGCGTCCAGTCGCGCAGGTTATACGCCTTAAAATCAAAAAGGCCGGCCTTGCGGGCGCGGCCCAAAATCGATGTGGACATGACGGGCTCAAACATCTCGGGAAAGACCGAAAGGGTCTCAATCAGCATGTTGTCCTCCCTACTTGTCCATATCGATCAGGCCGTCCATAACGTGGACGGAAATTGTTCCTGTGTCGGGAAGATCGAGCACAACCTGCTCGATCACGGGAATCAGTACCTCGCCGTACCGATCACCCTCGACAACCCAAACATCGTTAGCGGGCGTCGACATGATCTCGACGATCGTGCCGAGTGAACCGAAGCGCTCGTCGACCACCTCGCGACCCATCAGGTCGGTATAGGCGGCGTCGAGTGAATCGAGCTCAAAATCGTCACGATTTGCCAACACATAGCATCCCGTGATGCCCTCGGCGGCCGTCAAGTCGTCAATGCCCTCAAACAAGACCAGATCGCCATCGCCCGTATCGGTGACGGACACGACCGTGCAAAAGCGGTCGCGCTTGAGCGCCGGCGGCGTCAGGGCAACGCGCATACCCGGCTCTAATACAGAAGGAAGCCCCCGCAGCGGCTGCGCGAGGACCTCCCCCTTCCTTCCGTGCGGCTTGACCACACGGGCGATGTTTTTGTACTGGGACCTCAAGGTCCTAGCCCAGAACCTCTACCTCGACAGCAGTGTCGAGGCGAGCGGCCAGTGCACGGGCGAGCGTGCGAATGGCCTTGATGGTACGGCCACGACGGCCGATGACCTTAGCGACGTCATCCTCGGCGACAGAAACCTCAATCGTAGAGGCGTCATCACCATCAATGACCTCAAGGCTCACGGAATCCGGGTCGTCGACGATCTGAACAACGAGATATTCGACGAGATCGGCGATGCGATCTGAGAGCATTGCCTCACCCTCGAGCTGTGCAGCGTCAACCTCAGGCACGATTTACTCCTCGGCGCCCTCAGCGGCCTCAGCGGCAGCCTTAGCGGCCTCGGCCTCTTTGGCGAGCTGCTTCTTGGACTTCTTGACGACGGTCTCGGTCTTCTCGCCCTCGTTGGCGGCCTTGACCAGAGCGGCGACGGCGTCGGTGAGCTGAGCGCCCTTGGACTGCCAGTCGGCGATCTTCTCGAGGTCGAGGTTGATGGTCTTGGGGGCGGTCATCGGGTTGTAGCGGCCAACCTCCTCGATGATACGACCGTCACGCGGGGCGCGGGAATCGGCGACGACGACACGGTAGTACGGACGCTTCTTAGCGCCGTGACGAGCAAGGCGAATCTTGACTGCCAAAGGAAACTCCTCCAACCAAGCAGCTTTAGGCTGCAACTACAAACAAACAGTTGAACATAATACGCCATCGACGCGGGCAGGTGAAGTCCGTGAGACCAACTTCTTCGGTGTAGTCGAGGGCAAATCCATATCTTAGACAAGAATTCGGGATTTGCAAGCACATACACGCACCCCACATGAGCTGCGCGGTATACTCATGACATGGAAAGACGCGAACATACATACGGTTATGAGGATGCCATGGGCGTCACGCCGCCCCCCTGGACGGGTCCGGCGGTGGGCCTGATGGACCTCGATGCGTTTTTTGCGAGCGTGGAGATGCTCGACCACCCCGAGTGGCGCGGAAAGCCGCTCATCGTGGGCGGAGACGCCGATTCGCGTGGCGTCGTGTCCACGTGTTCGTATGAGGCACGTCGCTTTGGCGTGCACTCTGCCATGGCCTCGGCCGAGGCGCGGCGCTTGTGCCCGCAAGCCATTTGGACGCACGGGCACTTTGATCGCTACCGCGAGGTGAGCGCGCAGGTCATGGCAATTCTTGCCGAGGAGACGCCGCGCGTTGAGCGCGTATCCATCGACGAAGCCTTTATCGATATCACACCGGGTCGCTTTGCGCCCGAAGACCCGCTACTGGTTGCGCGGCGTATAAGCGACCGCGTGGCAGCGCTGGGAGTGACCTGCTCCATTGGCGTGGGCTGCAACAAGACGGTCGCAAAGATCGCAAGCGAGCGTGATAAGCCGTTTGGGCTGACCATCGTGCGCCCCGGAACCGAGCAGCGCTTTTTGGCCGCGCTGCCGGTATCTGCCATGAGCGGCATCGGGCGCTCGGCCGAGGAGCGACTGCGCCGTATGCGCATCTACACGCTCGGCGAGCTGTCACGCGCGCCGGAATCCACCTTGGCCTCTATTTTTGGCGTCAACGGCGAACGTATGCGTCAGCGTGCGCTGGGACTTGAAATCTCCGAAGTCACGAGTCTCGATGAAGAGCGCGAGGTTAAATCGGTGAGCAATGAGCGCACCTTTGCGAAAGATTTGACTGAGCGCGGGGACATCGAAGCGGCGATTGCGCTGTTGGGCGAGTCAGTGGGACGCCGCCTGCGCCGTCAGGGACTGACGGGCGCCACGGTGACGCTCAAGCTCAAGTATTCGTATGGAAGCGGTCGCTCGGCACAGCGCCGGCTGCCCCATCCGACCGACGATGAGAACATCTTCGTGGCGGTTGCGCTCGAACTGCTCGACAACATTTGGCAGGAAGGCATGCATGTTCGCTTAGCAGGCATCGGCATGAGCGACTTTGACCATCAGGGCGGCATCCAGACCGACTTGTTCTGCGAAGTCGACGACCGCGGAGCCCAATCCAGCGACCGCCGCGAGCTCTCCGTCGCGATCGACGCCGTCCGAGACAAGTTCGGCGACACCGCCCTATCTTTCGGCCGCCAATCCCGCTTCAGCGATTAACCGCCTTTGAGCAAAAAGAAAGCCGGGCAGGTGCGGAAAACCGCAACTGCCCGGCGAAATGCGCGAAGCTAGCTAAAAAGCCCCGTATCAAATGAGCTACTAGAGGAGATTGAGGGGGAGCTGGGGGGCGTCACCCCAGAGCTTTTCTAGGCGGTAGAAGTCGCGGGCTTCGGGAGTGAAGACGTGGACGACAACCGAGCCGTAGTCCATGAGCATCCAGGTCTTCTGCTCGCGGCCCTCGATGGAGAACGGATGCTCGCCGCAAGCCTCGGCGACCTTCTCCTCGATCTCGTCGACGATCGAATCGACCTGGCGGTTGTTGGTACCGGTGGCAAGCACAAAGTAGTCGCACACGTCGGAAAGCTCGGTCAGGTCGAGCACCTGCACGTCCTCGCCCTTCTTGTCGTAGGCGGCCTGCGCGGCGGCGCGGGCGACATCCTCGGCGGCGACACCGCTCGCGGACAGCGAGGCGGCGGTGCGGTCGGACGTGGCAACGAAACTCTTGTGCTCCACACCTTCAAGAATCTGCTCGTCAGTCATGGTCTCGTCGGCCATGGAATACCTCTTTCTAGACACACCCGAGCTAGCGCAGCTGGGCGTAATGGTTGTAAATCGTAATAGCCGTGGGATAAAGATAGCGCCCGGACTGGATCACATAGACCAGACCCTGCGCAAAACAGGAGAAGAACAACTCGTCAAGCGTCGACTTCCCCACCATCTTGCGCAGCGCATGGGCATAGTCGCCGTGGCGGTTGGGCTCGATGGCATCTGCCACAAAGACCACCATATCGAGCGGCGTCATGTCGCAGGCACCCACGGTGTGACGGTCGACAGCCTGGAAAACAGCCGGTGACAGCTCGGGAAAAAGCTGCGGAAGCTCATAGGCGGCAACAGGGCCATGCAAAAGCGGCGTCGCGGCGGAAGGAGAGCCGGCAACCTTGATGCCATAGTGAAGCGCGCGGGCCACGAGCTCGTCATCGGAAAGCACCTTGTCCCAGTCGTGAATTAAGCCGGCGGCAGCGGCATCAAAGCGGTCAACGCCGTAGACCTCGGCCAGATGAAGTGCGGTCTCGGCAACACCCAGCGAATGCACATAGCGCTTGCGCTTATCTTTCATGCGAACATCGAGCAGCTCTTGAATGCGCTTGAGCAGCGCGCGCTCATCGCCCTCAAACTGATCCTCTACCGACAACGTAGCCCCCATCACTCAAAATCTTCTTGACCCAGATCGACATACAAACTGCGCTTGCGAATGTAGCCGAGCACAGACTCGCTCGTAAGATAGCGCACGCTCATGCCGCGGGCAACTCGCTTACGAATGTTCGTCGAGCTGATCGCCAGCGCCGGAATCTGAATATAGCGCACATCGAACGGCAGCCCCGACTCTTTGATTCGGGCACGCGCCGTATCGATATCAAAACCCGGTCGCGTCGCCGCAATAAAGGTAGCAAGCTCAGCAATTCGCTCGGCATCATGCCAGGTCACAATATCGATAATCGCGTCGGCGCCCGTAATAAAGTAGAGCTTTACCTGCGGCGGGTAAAAGTCGCGAAGGGCATGAAGCGTATCGGCCGTATAGGTTACGCCCGGACGGTCAATCTCGAACCGGCTCGCCAAAAAGGCCGGGTTCGCGGCGGTGGCGAGGACCGTCATGGCATAACGGTCCTCGGCAGGCGTCACCGGCTTGTCAAGCTTAAAGGCGGGAGAGCCCGCCGGCATAAAGAGCACAGCGTCCAAGTCGAGCGACTCGCGCGCCTGCTCGGCAGTCACCAGGTGCCCGTAATGAATCGGGTCGAATGTGCCGCCCATAATGCCAAGCCGAAACTCTTTGCCCTCTTTTATGGGCAGCTCGGGCAAACCGATTCCGCCGCGCAGCGACATGGCTTACTCGCCCTCCGAGGTCTCGGCATCGTCCGCGACATCCGCCACATCGACAACCTCGACGCCCTCATCCGCAACGTCGGCCACGTCAATGGCCTCAACGGCAACGTCCTCGCCAGCGTCCTCGAGCTCCTCGTACTCCGAGAAGTCCTCAGCGCCCTCAAAGTCAAAGGCACGCTGGCAAATGCGGACCTCGTCGCCCGCACGGCAACCGGCCTTCTCGAGCGCGTCGTCAACTCCCATACGAGCAAACTTATGCTGCAGGTAGATGACGGCTTCCTCGTTTTCCCAATCGGTCTGGATGACCATGCGCTCAATCGCGCGACCAACCACACGGAAGGCACCGGGCTCTTCCTGGACAATGCGGAAACGCTTCTCGCGCTGCAGACGGCGGCGCTCCCACTCCTCGTCGCGAAGATCGACTGGCTCATCAGAGACCGCCAGCTCGGATCGCAGCTTAGCCACCTGCTCGCCCACGGCAAGCATCAGCGTATTGAGGCCGGCACCCGTCACGGCGGACACGGCAAAGAACATATGCCCGTCGTCGAGCGCCGCACGCTTAAGGTCGGCAATCTTGTCGGCCGTGCCCGGCGCATCGCACTTGTTAGCGACGACGATCTGCGGACGCTCCGAAAGCTCGGCGCCATACTGCTCGAGCTCACGGTTGATGATGCGGTAATCCTCAACCGGGTCGCGATCCTCAAAACCGCCCGTCATGTCGACGACATGCATGATCAGCGCCGTACGCTCGATGTGGCGCAGGAACTGGTGGCCCAGGCCCTTGCCCTCGCTCGCGCCCTCGATCAAACCAGGAACGTCGGCAACGACGTAAGAATACTCACCGGCACGCACCATGCCGAGGTTCGGCACGAGCGTGGTAAACGGATAGTCGGCGATCTTAGGACGGGCGGCACTCATGCGCGCGATGAGCGAAGACTTACCCACCGAGGGAAAGCCCACGAGCGCGGCATCGGCCATAAGCTTCATCTCGAGCTCAATCCAATGCTCCTCGGCCGGTTCGCCCAGCTGAGCGAACGCGGGCGCGCGGCGCACCGACGTCACAAAGTGCGTGTTGCCCAGGCCACCGGCACCGCCGGGCGCCACGACAACGCGCTCGCCATCATGCACCAGATCGGCAATCTCGAACATCGGGGTCTGCGTCTCGGGGTCGAGCTCACGCACCACGGTGCCCATGGGAACCTTCAGGATCAGATCCTCGCCGCTCTTACCGTTACGACGGGCACCCTGCCCATGCGTGCCGCGCTCGGCGCGGAAGTGATGCTTAAAGCGGTAATCGATCAACGAAGACAGCTGAGCATCGGCCTGGATGACGACATTGCCGCCACGACCGCCGTCGCCGCCATCGGGGCCGCCCTTGGGGACAAATGCCTCGCGCCTAAACGACATGCATCCGGCTCCGCCGTCGCCGCCGCACACGTTAATGCGGCTGATATCGGTGAACTGTGACAACAGAATCGCCTCCTACAAAAAGAGGGAGACCCTTGAATCCTAAAACTCAAGTGCCTCCCACATATGTGCTCTATGAAGGGTGAATTACGCGTTCGCGAGCGGGCGTACGCTGACCCTGTGCTTGATACCCTTGTGGAACTCAACGGTACCGTCGACCAGCGCGAACAGCGTGTCGTCCTTGCCACGGCCAACGTTCTCACCCGGGTGGATGTGAGTGCCGTGCTGACGGACGAGAATCGTGCCCGTGGTTACCGTCTGGCCGGCATAGCGCTTCGTGCCAAGGCGCTGACCGCGGGAGTCACGGCCATTACGGGAGGAACCGAGTCCTTTTTTGTGTGCCATTGTGTATACCTACTCTTTCGTTACGAGTGTAATCTACTCGGCGACGGGAGCCTCGGCAACAGCCTCGGCCTCTGCCTTGACAGCCTTCTTGGCGCGGGACGTAGCCTGGACCTTCACGATCTTCAGCTTGGTGAGCTGCTGACGGTGACCCTTCAGACGACGATAGCGCTTACGCTTGTGGAACTTGAAGACCAGCTGCTTCTCGCCCTTGAACTGCTCAACGATCTGAGCGGTAACCTTGGCCTTGGCCAGCTTGTCGGGATCGGTGACGATCTTCTTACCATCGTTGAGGAAGATGACCGGCAGGGTGACCTTGTCGCCCTCATTGCCCTCGATCTTCTCGACGGTGATGACATCGTCGGTGGCGACCTTGTACTGCTTGCCGCCCGTGTTAACGATTGCGTACATGTTTACTTGCCCTTCATGCATCAGTTAGTGCAACAGCCGAATATAGTAGCAGGCGAAAATACCCCCGTCAACGAGTATGTGGAGCAAATCCACAAGTTCGCACAGGTATGGGGCTGACGAGTCGGCCCTCGTCGTCCTCGCATGCTTGATTCTGACGCTCGACATCGTAGGAGCAGATGGTCACGAGGTCTTGCATACCGGTGGAAACAATAGGTGCATCCACGCCCGGGGTCAAGCCCTGCAACAAAACATCAGCTGCAGAAAGCAAAATTTCCGGACGCATGGAGCCCTCGTTATCGGCATGGGTGTCGAGCATGAGCACCAAATGGTCCGGACGCTCCCCAGCCGTGAGCTCATAGCCCACGAGCGTGTGATCCAAATCCAAGCGCTTGCTCTTTTTTCCGCGCGCGTAGTCGATGCCATGGTCCGCGCGCAACGTGTCGATCGCACGACGCGCCTCGTCGGCGCTTACGGGCGCCTCGGGATCCAAGTGTAGATCGATGCGATACGACAGGCGCGTGAGCTGCGCCGTCAACGCCGGCGTGCGCACGTCGATGTACGCTGCCTCAATGGGTGCCAGATCGGCCGGAGACGCCGCAGCCAGACGCCCAAACGCCTCGTCGAGCGCCACGAACTCGGTCATAAACAGGTCATACCACTCGCAGGTCGACGACGTACCCACCGGTAGTGCCGAAGAGAAGCCCACGCGCATGTGCGGTGAGAAGCCCTGCGTGACGGCATAGGGAAGTCCCGCACGGCGCACGATGCGCTCAATGGTATGGATTACTTCGAGATGGCCCAGGTACTTAAGGCGATCACGCTTGCCATAGCGAACACGAAGCCTAAAGAGCGTGGGGTTGTCGGTCAGGCGCTCACTCATGCGCGATCACCCATCAATACATTCTTGGCGTGGAGCGTGGGGCAGATTCCGCAGCCGGTGCACGACGTGCGGGTGCAGTCGGGAGTCGTGACACCCTCGAGCGAGCGACGGTACTCGCGCTCGAGGAAGCCGCGCGTGCAGCCGGGGCTCACGTGCTCCCACGGCAGGCGCCAGTCCAACTCGTAGGGCAGGTGCACGAGCTCATTGAGGTCGATGCCGTTTTTGGCAGCAGCCTCCTTCCAGTTATCGAGCGAGAAATGCTCTACCCAGGCGTCAAAGCGAGAGCCCGCGCGCCAAGCATCGATGATGACGGGCGTCATGTCACGCCCGGCGCGGGACAGCGCGGCCTCGATGAGCGAGGTCTCGGCATCGTGGTAATGCACGCGGACGGCACGGTTGCGAACGCTCGTGATAAGCAGCTTCTGGCGACGCTTGACGTCGTCGTAGTCGAGCTGCGGGCACCACTGGAACGGCGTGGCAGCCTTGGGGATAAACACCGAAACCGAGATGGACACCGAGATCGAGCCGCGACGAGCCTTGGGCACCACGGAACGACCGAGCTCCAGCACGTGATCGGCCAGATTGGCGATGGCCACGATGTCCTCGTCGCGCTCGCCGGGAAGGCCCATCATAAAGTAGAGCTTCATGCGGTTCCAGCCGGCCTCGAAGGCCGCCTTGGCCGCACGGTCCAGGTCCTCCTCGGTCACGTTCTTGTTAATGATGTCGCGCATGCGCTGGCTGCCGGCCTCGGGTGCGAACGTCAGGCCGCCCTTCTTTTCGCCGGCGACCGACTCGGCCATATCCACGCCAAATGAATCCAGGCGCTGCGACGGAATAGACACGCGAATACCCGTATCCTCCAGGCGACGGTTGAGCCTGCCGAGCACGTCACGAATGCAGGAGTGGTCGGTCGTGGAGAGCGAGGTCAGCGACACCTCGTCATAGCCGGTCTTTTCCAGACCCTGAATCACCGACGAGACGATCTGGTCGGCCGAACGCTCGCGCACCGGGCGATACGTCATGCCGGCCTGGCAAAAACGACAGCCGCGGGCGCAGCCGCGCAGAATCTCGATAGACAGGCGATCGTGAACCAGCTGCGCATAGGGCACGCACGACTGCGACAGCGGATTCGTGGCGCCGAAATCCTCGACGACGCGTTTGTAGACCACGGTCGGCGCATCCTTGCCCTCGCGCGGCACGGTGTAGCCATGCGGCGAGCAGGGCTCGTCGTGACGAACCTCATAGAGCGACGGCACGTAGTTGCCGGCAATGGATGCAAGCTGCTCAACAATCTGCGCGCGCGGGACTCCTTCGTCGCGCAGGCGGCGATGCAGCTGGCAGGTCTCGAGCAGCGATTCCTCGCCCTCGCCGATGAGGATGGCATCGAAGAAGGCCGCGTACGGCTCGGGGTTGTACACCGAGGGGCCGCCGGCGATGATGATGGGGTCGTCTTCACCTCGGTCGGCCGCTAACAGCGGAATGCCAGCGAGGTCGAGTGCCTCGAGGAAGTTCGTCACCGCCATCTCGTGCGGCACATGCAGGCCGACGATATCAAACGAAGCGACCGGCGCTGCACCCTCGAGCGAGAGCAGCGGAATGCCTGCCTCGCGCATAGCGTCACCCATATCGGGCCACGGCACATAGCCACGCTCGCAGGAGATGCCCTCGGCCTGGTTAAGGATGTTGTAGAGGATGGCGATACCCTGGTTGGGCAGACCGACCTCGTACACATCCGGGTAGATCAGGCAGCAACGGTAGTCGGCATCGGCCTTGGAAAGCGTGCCCCACTCGTGATCGATATAGCGACTCGGCTTCTCGACCTTGGCGAGCAGCGGCTCAATTAAATGAAAACAGTCTTGGTATGCAACGCGCAACGGAAAACCCCTAAGCAGCGAGATCGGATGCGTCTTGGTAGGACGCCATAGGAC
>DYAA01000094.1 GCA_019419405.1 Collinsella sp.
ACCGATAATGGCGGCATTCTCGCCGTAGCGCGCGGCGCGCATGGCGGCCAGCACGGCATCGGCCCGCTCGGCCGGCACCACGGCAACCATCTTGCCCTCGTTTGCCACCTGCAGAACGTCGTAGCCGAGCATCTCGCAGGCGGCCTGCACGTCGGGGCGCACGGGCACGGCATCCTCGTCGATCTCCATGGCAACACCGCTGGCCTGGGCAAACTCGTTAAGCGTCGAGGCCAGGCCACCGCGCGTGGGGTCGCGGAAGCAGCGTGTGTCGGGTGCTGCGGCAAGCACATCGGCAATCAGGTGGTTGAGCGGCGCGGCATCGCTTTCGATGGCGCTCGAAAACGCCAAGCCCTCGCGTTGGCTCATGATGGCGATGCCGTGGTCGCCGAGTGTGCCCGACACCAGGATGACGTCGCCGGGCCGGCAGTTGGCACCGCTGAGCGTCACGCCTGCGGGCACCTCGCCTACGCCAGCGGTATTGATGTAGACGCCGTCGGCACCGCCACGCTCGACCACCTTGGTGTCGCCGGTGATAATCTTCACGCCTGCCTCATGTGCCGTTTCGGCCATGGTCTGCACAATCTGGCGCAGCTTGTCCATGGGATAGCCCTCTTCGAGGATAAAGCCGCATGAGAGGTAGCGCACGTTAGCGCCCGAGGTCGCGACGTCGTTGACGGTTCCGCACACGGCGAGTCGGCCGATATTGCCGCCGGGGAAGAACTGCGGCGAGACTACAAAGCTGTCGGTCGACATGGCGATGCGCCCGCTCGCGGGCAGCGCAGCGACGCCGGCATCGTTGCCCTCGAGCAGTTCGGGCGACCCAAAGGCATCCAAAAAGACCTCATCGATGATGCGTTTCATCATCTGGCCGCCAGAGCCGTGGCCCAACAGGACAGTGCTATCGGTGGCAGTACGGGACATATCGAAAACTCCAATCGTGGGGGGTCGGCAATAGCTGAGTGTGGCAGAATCGATGTTAAGTAAAAGTCAGCGAGCGCCATTCAGGCGAAGTGAGTTGCCTTGAAAGAGGAGGCTGCTGGGCTTTTGCCCGCAGCCGACGATTGAAAGGCAAATCGCTCGCCTGAATGGCGCGCAGCGTCGACCGGCCCGCCGTTCGTTAGAGCGGCGGAATCCATTAGCCTCGGTAGCGGAAATATGCTGCACAGCTGCCCTCGGAACTCACCATGCAGGGGCCGATGGGATGCTCGGGTGTACAAGCGCGGCCGAACAGAGGGCAGTCGCTCGGCGTAATGGCCCCGCGCAGCACGTCGCCGCAGCGGCACCCACGCGGCTCGACCGTCGTCTCAACGGGCACGTCAAAGCGAGTGCGGGCATCAAAGCGCGAGAACTCGGGGCGGATGGAAAGGCCCGAGTTGGCAATCGGCCCCAGCCCGCGCCACGTGGTGTCGCATGGCTCAAACACCTGCTCGACCAGCTGGCGCGCCACGGGGTTGCCGTCTGCGTTGACGCCACGGCGGTAGGCGTTGTCGATTGCGGGCTGCCCCTCAACAACCATCTGGACCAGCATGCAGATGCCCTGCAGAATATCGACCGGCTCAAATCCGGTGACTACGCCTGGGGTCTCGAACTCATCGACCAAAAAGTCAAAGGGGGCTAAGCCCGTGATGGTGGCGACGTGTCCCGGAAGGATAAAGCCGTCGATAGTGGTCTCGGGATCGTTGGCGATGGCGCGCAGCGCCGGCGGCGTGGTCTTGTGGGCGCAATAGACCGAGAAGTTCTGGAGTCCGCGTGCATCGGCCTCCAAAATGGCGGCGGCGATGGTGGGCGTCGTGGTCTCAAAGCCGACGCCCATAAAGATGACCGGGCGATCGGGGTTGTGTTCGGCGATATCGAGTGCATCGAGCGGGGAGTACACAATGCGAATATCGCGCCCCGCCGCCTTTTGCGCGGCGAGCGAGGTAGACGACCCGGGCACGCGCATCATGTCGCCAAAGGTGGTGATGATGGCGCCGTCCATCTTGGCGAGCGCGATTGCATGGTCGATATCGCGGTTGGCGGTAACACAGACGGGGCAACCCGGACCGCTCAGCAGTTTGAGCCCGGCAGGCATAATGGAGCGAAAGCCATAGCGACCGATGCTCACGGTGTGCGTGCCGCAGACTTCCATAAGGTTGATGGTGCGGTCGCCGACGAGTTCACGGATGCGCTCGATGAGCTCGCGAGCCAGCTTGGGATCGCGGAATGCCGAGAAGTCGATACCGGAGCGAGCCGGCTGTCCGGCCGCCACTAGTAAGCCTCGGCCGGGTTGGTGGCCAGCTGGTCTTCTTCGACCAGTTCGGTCATGGTGTTGACCAGGTCGAGCGTCTCCTGCGCCTCCTGCTCGTCGACAATCTGAATGCCAAAGCCGGCGTGCACGAGAATATAGTCGCCTACCTGTGCCGTCGGCACGAGGCGCAGCGAAACGGGGCGCTCGATGCCCATCATGTCGACGGTCGCCTTAAGGTCGTCGTCGCGTTTGACCACTTTACCGGGAACGGCAAGGCACATAATGTTCCCCTTTTATACGTTTTGCGCTGGATAGGCGCCTAATTACCCATCAGTTGATGGTAGCGCTCGCAGGAGTCACGAGCAAACGCGTTACACCTGTGAGACGGCGGCGCGCAGGCTGGCAAAACAGCCTATCGCGATGCTGTCTGCGCGAGGCGAGCGCGAGCGATGACGGCCTGACCGTAGGCGATACAGCCGTCGTTGACGGGCACGGAGCGGGGAATCAAGACAGTGAGACCCATGCTTTTGAGCTCGCGGGTGAGGAGCTGAAGCAAAAGTCGGTTCATGAACACGCCGCCCGAGAGCGCGACGGTGTCGAGGCCTTCACGGGCGCAGATTTCGCGTGCGATTCGTGCCGAGGAGCGCGCGATGGTGACGTGGAAGTCGAGCGCGAGCTTGCCGGCGGGCACGCCGGTCCTGATTCCCTCCAAAAGCGCCTCAAAAAGCGGTCTGGAGTTCAGAACATGGCAGTCGTCCGGACGGGATGATTCGGTTACGGAAAAGCTGACCATATTGCCGGTGGGGCAGGCACTTTCACTGCTGAACGCGCGCCAGGCGGCGGCTTCGAGTTCTATGGCGGGTTCGCCCTCGTAGGTTGCCTTGTCGCAGATGCCCAGAATTGCTGCCGCGGCATCAAAGAGACGTCCCATGCTGCTGGTACGCGGGCTGTTGATGCCGCGCTCGATCATGGTGGCTGTCACGCTACGCGTTTGCTCGTCGAGGCTGTCCAAAAGCTGAGCGGCGCCTGGGTGCTCGAGTAGGCCGAGTTCGCTGAGCAGGGCAAAGGCGTTGCGTCGAGCGTCGCGTACGGAGGCCGCCCCGCCGGGGAGCGCCCAGGTGAGCAAATGCGCGGTGCGCTCAAAGCCGTCAAGGCTGGCAACAAGAAACTCGCCGCCCCAAATGGTCCCATCGGTGCCGGCGCCGGTGCCGTCGAAGGCGATGCCAAGGACACGCGTGTCGGTTGTAAGCTGGCCCGCGGCGATGGCCTCGGCCATTACGCTCGCGATATGCGCATGATGGTGCTGCACTTCGACGAGCGGCAGATTGCATTTTCGCGCCTGCTCGCGCGCCCACTGGTCCGATAGATAGCTGGGGTGTAAATCGCAGGCCAAGGCGGCGGGCGCCAAGTCAAAGAGATCTTCCAAGCGCGTGCGCGCGGCGTTCCAGGCATCGAAGGTCCCGCCGTTTTCAACATCGCCGATATGCTGCGACACAAAACAGGTTGCCTCGCCGTTCGTCCCTTCGCGCGTGAGCGCAATCGTGGCCTTTTGTTGTGGCCCGCAGGCGAGCACGCAGGACGGAGCGCCGTCGAGCGCCGGCAACGGCAGCGGCTGGGGTGCATATCCGCGGGCACGGCGCACGGGCATAATGGCGCCGTTGACCACGCGCACCACGGAGTCGTCGTAGCGCGAGAGGATCGCGCGGTCGTTGCCGAGTAGCGCATCAGCAATGCCGGCGGCAACGAGGCGCTCCCAGGCAAGGTCGTCATCGGTCTCGATGGGCTCTTCGCTCAGGTTTCCGCTGGTCATGACGAGTGCGTGCACACCGCGGGCTTCTGCTGCGGCAAGCAACAGATGCTGAAGCGGGGTGTAGGGGAGCATAACGCCGAGCTCGGGAAGGTCGTGCGCGACGGACGGCGCGAGCGCGAGGGCGTCGGGGGAGCCGCCGCTCTCGCAAACAGCACGTCGGCGCAGCAGCACAATGGGGCGAATGCTGCCGGCCAGCAAGCCGCGCTCAACGTCGTTGACATGGCACAGGCGTTCAACGTCGGCAAGGTCGCGCACCATAACGGCAAGCGGCTTGTTGCTGCGGCGTTTGCGACGACGAAGCTCGGCTACCGCCTGCTCGTTGGAGGCGTCACATGCCAAGTGAAATCCGCCCAGGCCCTTGATGGCGACGATGCCACCGCCGGCCAGCAGCTCAATGCAGCGCTCGATGATAGCGTCGCTGGCTTCGCGTGTGGTGCCGACGGCCGGCAACGCGGCGGCTTCGCCCGGCTCACCGCCCACGCTCGCTTCGCGCCACGTGATATGCGGCCCGCAATCAAAGCAGGCATCGGGCTGCGCGTGAAAACGCCGGTCGAGTGGGTCGGCATACTCCGCGGCACACTCAGGACACATGGGAAAACAATTCATCGACGTGGCCGCTCGGTCATAAGGCAGCGACCGGATGATGGTAAAGCGCGGTCCGCAGTTGGTACAGTTGATAAAAGGGTAGTGATAGCGCCGATCGGCGGGGTCGAACAACTCGCGCAGACAATCATCGCAGGTGGCGATATCGGGCGAGACGAGCGTCGTGTGCGCGGTCTGGTCCTGCGATGCCACAATACGAAAGCCCTGCTCATCGGCAGCGCTCCAGCCGCTAGGCTTCAAATCCGCAATATCGACTCGCTCAACGCGAGCCGCCGCGGGCGCATGCTCAGAAAGAGCAGCGACAAATCCGTCAACCGCCTCGGCACGGGCGTGCGCCT
>DYAA01000095.1 GCA_019419405.1 Collinsella sp.
GCCGAGGGCATCGCCGGCTACGGCAACGGCATGCGCTACCGCTACGGCCTGTTTAAGCAGGAGATCGTCAACGGCAGCCAGGTCGAGGCCACCGACGAGTGGCTCACCCACGGGTATCCCTGGGAGGTCCGCCGTCAGGACAAGGCCGTGACTATTAAGTTTGGTGGCCATGTTGAGGGCTTTGAGGAGAACGGCCGCACGTTCTACCGCACGGTGGACACGCAGGACATCCTGGCCGTCCCTTATGACATCCCCGTCGTGGGCTATGCCGGCGAGACTGTCAACAAGCTGCGCGTCTGGGCTGCCGAGCCGGTCGAGGAGCACTTTGACCTTGAGGCCTTCAACCGCGGTGACTATGCCCTGGCCGACGCCGAGCGCGCCGAGGCCGAAGCCATCAGCGCCATCCTCTACCCCAACGACGCCGGCGAGCACGGCCGTCTGCTGCGCCTGAAGCAGGAGTACCTGTTTGTCTCGGCCGGCATCTACAGCCTACTCGACACCTTTGAGAAGGAGCACGGCGAGAACTGGGATCTGCTGCCGCAGTTTGTTGCCATCCACACCAACGACACGCACCCGGCCATGTGCGGCCCCGAGCTCATGCGCATCCTCATCGACGAGAAGAAGCTCGAGTGGGATGACGCCTGGAACATCGTGACGCAGGTCGTGAGCTACACCAACCACACCATCCTGCCCGAGGCCCTGGAGAAGTGGCCCATCGGCATGTTCTCCAAGCTCCTCCCCCGCGTGTACCAGATCATCGACGAGATCAGCCGTCGTTGGCACGAGTCGTTCGACACCACGCAGGAGGGCTGGCAGGAGCGTCTGCGTCAGACCGCCATCCTGTGGGACGGCGAGATTCGCATGGCCAACCTGTCCGTGATCTGCAGCCATAGCGTCAACGGCGTGGCCAAGATCCACTCCGACATCATCAAGAACATCGTGCTCAAGGACTTCTATGCCCTGACGCCCGAAAAGTTCAACAACAAGACCAACGGCATCTCGCACCGTCGCTTCTTTGCCGAGGCCAACCCCACCTACGCCAAGCTCGTGACCGAGGCCATTGGCGACGGCTGGCTGAAGGACGCCTTTGAGCTGGAGAAACTCAAGGAGTTCCAGAACGACACCGAGTTCCTGAAGGCCGTGGGTGCCTCCAAGCGCGCCAACAAGGAGCGCCTGGCCGCCTACGTTAAGGCCGAGACCGGTCTGGTCATTGACCCCAACACCGTCTTCGATGTTCAGGTGAAGCGCTTCCACGCCTACAAGCGCCAGCTCATGAACATCATGAAGGTGATGGACATCTACAACCGTCGCATCGCCGATCCCAACTTCCACGTGACGCCGACGACCTTCATCTTTAGCGGCAAGGCTGCCTCCAGCTACACCTTTGCCAAGGAGACCATCCGCCTCATTAACTCCGTGGCCGACGTCATCAACAACGATCCGCGCGTCAACGAGGTCATGAAGGTCTGCTTTATCCCCAACTTCCGCGTGAGCAACGCCCAGCTCATCTACCCCGCTGCCGAGATCTCGGAGCAGATCTCCACGGCCGGCAAGGAGGCCTCGGGCACGTCCAACATGAAGCTCATGATGAACGGCGCCATTACGCTGGGTACCCTCGACGGCGCCAACATCGAGATCGCCGACCTGGCCGGCCGCGAGAACGAGGCCATCTTTGGTCTGACCGCCCCCGAGGTCGAGCAGCTCTGGGCATCGAACAGCTACTTTGCGTGGGATACCCTCAACGGCGACCGTGAGCGTCTGGGCCGCGTGATGGACGAGCTCAAGGACAACACCTTTGCGGGTCTTTCGGGCAACTTTGAGAGCATCTACAACGAGCTCATGAACAACAACGACCCCGACCTGGTCATGGCCGATTTCCGCAGCTACGTGGATGCGTGGGAGAAGCTCACGGGCAGCTACGGCGACCAGGAGACCTGGAACCGCAAGGCCCTGCTCAACACCGCCTCGAGCGGCTGGTTCTCGAGCGACCGCACCATTCGCGAGTACCGCGACGAGATCTGGCACGCGTAAAGGCGCGCGAGCTCCCCTATGCCAGCACGGCATTACTCGACGGGCGTGACGTTGCGCCGCGCCCGTCGCTAATGGGTTTAGGAACATCGATGACAGAAGGAGAAATCGATGAGTAAGAAAGAATGCATCGCGATGCTCCTCGCAGGAGGACAGGGCAGCCGATTGGGGGCACTCACCCAAAAGATCGCTAAGCCGGCGGTTAGCTTTGGTGGCAAGTTCCGCATTATCGACTTTTCGCTGTCCAACTGCTCCAACTCGGGCATCGACACGGTGGGCGTTCTGACGCAGTATCGTCCCTACCTGCTGCATGCCTATGTGGGCTCCGGCGAGGCCTGGGATCTGGACAGCCGTGACGGCGGCGTATCGATCCTGCCGCCGTACGAGACGCAGACCGGCGGCGCCTGGTATGCGGGCACGGCCGACGCCATTACGCAGAACCTCGACTACATCAAGGCCAACGACCCCAAGTACGTCCTGATTCTTTCGGGCGATCACCTGTATCGCATGGACTACCGCAAGATGCTCAAGACGCACATTGAGAACAACGCCGACCTCACGGTGAGCGTTATGCCCGTGCCGTGGGAAGAGGCCAGCCGCTTTGGCATCCTGACCACCGACCCCGAGGACGGGCGCATCACCAAGTTCACCGAGAAGCCCGATAAGCCCGATTCGAACCTCGCGTCCATGGGCATCTACATCTTCTCGGCCGACGTGCTGATCGAGGCACTCGAAGAGGACGCTCTGGACCAGCGCTCGAGCCACGACTTTGGCAAGGACATCATCCCCAAGCTGCTCGGCGAGGGCAAGCGCCTGTACAGCTACGAGTTCCACGGCTTTTGGAAGGACGTCGGCACCATCGCCAGCTTCCACGAGACCTCGATGGACCTGCTGGGCAACAACCCCGAGTTCGATTTGTTCGACAAGCACTTCCCCATCATGTCCAACATCACCACGCGTCCGCCGCACTACATTGGCCCGGACGGCCGCCTGGACGACTGCCTGGTCTCCAACGGCTGCAAGATCTACGGCACCGCTCGCCACTCAATCCTTTCGACCGATGTCATCATCGAGGAGCGCGCCGTGGTCGAGGACTCCGTGCTGCTGCCGGGTGCGCACGTTAAGAGCGGCGCGCACATCTGCCGCGCTATTTTGGGCGAGAACTCCACGGTCGAAGAGGGCGTGAAGCTCGGCTCTGTCGATACCACCAAGGATACGGCCGTCGTTGGAAATGACGTCGTTATCGGGAAGGGGGAATGATCCGATGATCAATCGCAAGGCCATCGGTTATATCACCGCTAACTACTCTTCGAGCTACGGCAGCGTCCTGCTCAAGGACCGCCCCATCGCGTCCGTTCCCCTTTTGGGCCGCTACCGCCTGATCGACTTTCCGCTGTCCAACATGATGAATGCCGGCATTAAGACCGTCGGCGTCGTCATGCCGGGCAACTACCGCTCGCTGATCGACCACGTTGGTTCGGGCAAGGACTGGGGTCTGGACCGCAAGAAGGGCGGCCTGTTCATGGTGCCCGGCAACGCGTATGGCACCACCAAGGGCGGCATGCGCTTCCTGCTGCGCGACATCATCTCCAACAAGACGCTGTTCCAGCGCTCGGACAAGCCCTATGTTGTGATGATGGGCACCAACATCATCTTTAACATGGACCTCAACACCATCATCGACGCGCACGAGAACTCCGGTGCCCAGATGACCGTGGTGTACTGCAAGGCCACGCGCAACGTCGATGACGAGACCAAACTCGAAATTAACGAGAACGGTCGCCTGACGGGCGTGAGCGCCGGCGTCGTGTACGGCGACAACGCCTCTATGGACTGCTGCATCGTCAACCGCGAGACGCTGCTCGAGATCATCGATCACTACCAGGCAGCCGACTATCTGGACCTGCTCGAGGCACTCCAAGGCGACTTTGGCAACATCGACGTGTGCAGCTACGAGTACAAGGGCGAGGTCGTGGGCGTGTTTAGCGAGAAGTCGCTGTATCGCCGCAGCATGGACCTGCTCGACCAGACCGTGGCCGACCAGCTCTTTGACCCCGAGCGCCCAATCCTGACCAAGGCTCACGACGTGCCGCCTTCGCGCTATGCGACCGGCAGCCACGCGTGCAACTCGATCATCTCGGCCGGCTGCATCATCAAGGGCACCGTGCGTAACTCGATCCTGTCGCGCGGCGTTGTGGTCGAAGAGGGCGCTTCGGTGACCAATTCGATCATCAACCAGAGCTGTGTCATCAAGAGCGGTGCACGAGTTGAGAACGCCATTCTGGACAAGAACAACGTGGTTCCCATCAACACCGAGCTTCGAGGCACGCCCGAGAACATCCTGGTGCTGGGCAAGGCTCCGTTAACTTCCGACACAACCATCGTACGTTAACGTTGGCACCGCAACATCGCTCGTAACAGGTAGAATAGCCGCCCGGTTAGCGCCAGGCGGCTATTCTCGAATTGCAACATGGGAGACAATATGGCAGATTCCAGCAAAAAGATGCAGATCGTGTTTGCCTCGGCCGAGTGCGCACCGTTTGTTAAGACCGGTGGCCTGGGTGACGTGGCGGGCTCGCTGCCTGCAGCACTCGTGCGCGCCGGCGCCGAGGTCATCGTGATGGTGCCCAAATACGCCACCATCAAGGACGAGTACAAGGCGCAGATGGAGCACTTTGCCGACTTTTACGTGAGCCTGGGCTGGCGCAACGAGTACTGCGGGCTGGAGAAGCTCGAGCACGACGGCGTCACCTATATGTTCGTGGACAACGAGCGCTACTTTGCGCGCGATTATCCGTACGGCTTCTTCGACGACGGCGAGCGCTTCGCGTTCTTCTCCAAGGCCATCACCGAGAGCCTGCAGCACCTGCCCGAGGGCTTTGAGTGCGACATCCTGCACTGCAACGACTGGCAGACGGCACTGGCGCCCGTGTTCTTGCGCGAGTTCTACCAGGGCCTGCCGCTGTACGACCGCGTCAAGACTGTGTTCTCGATCCACAACGTGGCGTTCCAGGGCCAGTTTAGCGACACCGTGATGGAGGACATCCTGGGTGTGGCGCATATTCCGGCGGCTGCTACGCAGCTGCGTTGCGACGCCTGCAGCATCAACTACATGCTGGGCGCGCTGCACTATGCCGATGCCATTACCACGGTGAGCCCCACCTATGCCAGCGAGATCCAGACGCCCGAGTTTGGCGAGGGCCTGGACGGCGTGCTGCGCGAGCGCTCCTATGCGCTGCAGGGCATTTTGAATGGCATTGACGTGGCGGGCTTTGACCCGGCGACCGACAAGCGCATTGCCGCCAACTACACCGTGGAGGACCGTTCTGGTAAGGCCGTATGCAAGGCCAAGCTGCAGGAAGAGCTGGGGCTCGAGGTTCGCGACGACCGTCCGCTTATGGTCATGGTCACGCGCCTGACGCGCCAGAAGGGCATGGACCTGGTCATGTACGCGCTCGACCGCATTCTGGCCGGCGGCGTGCAGGTGGCGGTGCTGGGCACCGGCGACCGCGACTACGAGGACGGTCTGCGCTACTTCCAGGACAAGTACCCCGGTACCATGGCCGCACGCATCGAGTTCGATCCTGCGCTGTCGCAGCGCATGTATGCCGCCGCCGACATGTTCCTAATGCCTTCGAAGTTTGAGCCCTGCGGCCTGTCGCAGATCATCGCCATGCGCTACGGCACCCTGCCTATCGTGCGCGAGACCGGCGGCCTGAAAGACACTGTGATTCCGTATAACGAGTTTACCGGCGAGGGCACGGGCTTCTCGTTTACCAACTTTAACGGCGACGAGATGGGCGACGCCGTGTTCCGCGCGGCGCGTCTGTTCTGGGATAACCGCGACGCCTGGAACCAGCTGGTAACGCAGGCCATGAGCCAGGACTTTAGCTGGACGCGCTCGGCCGATAAGTATCTGGACCTGTACTTCTTTATGCACCCGGAGATCGAGCGCCCGGTGGCTGTTGTCGACGAGCCTGAGGCTGTTGCTGAGCCGGTGGCCGCTGAGGAGCCCAAGGCCGAAGAGAAGCCGGTTGAAGCTGAGCCCGTTACGGCCGAGTCTGAGGTGAAGGCTGAGGCTGCTCCTGAGGCAGAGTCCGAGGTCAAGCCAGCTGCAAAGCCTGCAGCTAAGAAGACCACGACTCGTAAGACGACGGCTAAGAAGGCCACAGAGGCCAAGGCGACGGCAACCAAGACCACCGCTGTCAAGACAACGACCTCGCGCAAGCGCACCACCGCAGCTGCCAAGAAGGCCGCCGAAGCCGAGGCTGCTCCCGAGGTAAAGGCCGACGCCGTCGAGGCTAAGGCTGCGGCAAAGGCACCGGCCAAGGCCGCTACCAAGAAGACGACCGCGACCGCCAAGAAGGCAACAGCTGCCAAGAAGACCACAACAACGAAATCGACGACCACGAAGGCCACCACAACCAAGGCAGCCACAAAGCCGGCCGCCAAAGTCGAGGAGACGCCCGCCGAATCCAAGGCCAAGGTAACCGTCGAGGCCAAGCCGGCCGCCAAGACCACCACGCGCAAGCGCGCAACGACGACGGCCAAGAAGTCCACGACCAAGGCTGCTGCTCCCAAAGCGGAGGCTAAGGCCGAGGCCAAACCCGCAGTAAAGGCCAAGCCCGAGCCCACAATGGAGACCCCGCTCTCCCCCGCCGCCGCAACCGAGAAAAAGGCGCCGTCGAAGAAGACTTCCGTCCGCAAGGCAACGGCCACCCGCAAGCGCCGCTAATCCAGACGATCCAAAACCTCATCAAACCCTAAGCAAGGGGCGCTCCAACCGGGCGCCCTTTCTCTGTAGGTAGTGGTAAAACGATTTTCTAGGACAACCGTTCGCCGATGGTAAACGGATGTTGTTTATACACCCTGTGTACTACAGATATACTTACATCTTAGGCGTAAAACCCATGGCCCGCAGGCCATGATTCTATTGAACTGGACCGTACTATGAGATTGATACACAACAGCCGTCTACCGCAGTTTCGCACTCCGTTTGGCGCTGTGACCACTGGAACTTCCGTTGCACTCTCGGTGATTTTGGAGGATGCCGATCCCAACCAGGCAACGCTTACGCTGCGCACCTGGGTCGATGAAGTCGGCGAGACCCTGATCCCAATGGAGCACGAAGGCGATGGCATTTTTACCGGCGAGCTCAAATGCACTGAACCGTGTCTTGTGTGGTACAGCTTTATATGCAATATCGAGGGCCAGCCCGAGGTCCGCTTGGGCGCACCGCAGGGTCGCACCGGCGGAGAGGGCGTAACTTACGACTACGCCGAGGTTCCGTCCTTCCAGATTACCGTCTATAAGCACCGCGAAGTGCGTCCCGAGTGGTACGAGCGTGGCATGGTCTACCAGATCTTCCCCGATCGCTACGCCCGAGATGAAAACTGGCGCGAGCGCACGCTGGCCGAAGTCGAAAAACCGCGCAACGGAATCCAGCGCCGCATGATCGAGGACTGGAACGAGCCGCCCGTATACGAGCGCGCCGAGGACGGCTCCATCAAGACCTGGGACTTCTACGGCGGCTCGCTCAAGGGCATCCAAAATGACCTGCCCCGCATCGCGGAGCTGGGCTTTACGGCCATCTACCTCAACCCCATCTTTGAGGCCGCGAGCAACCACCGCTACGACACGGCCGACTACACCAAGATCGACCCAATCCTGGGCACCGAGCAGGACTTTACCGAGCTGTGCCAGGCAGCCGAGAAGCTGGGCATCTCCATCATCCTGGACGGCGTTTTTAACCATACGGGTGACGACTCCATCTATTTCAACCGCTACGGCAACTACCCCGGCGTGGGCGCGTGGCAGAGCGAGGACTCGCCGTGGCGCGATGCGTTTTATTTCCACGAGGACGGCTCGTACGACTGCTGGTGGGGCGTGGGCAACATGCCCGCCATCAATGAGAGCTCCGAACTGGTACGCGAGCGGCTCCTGGGCAAGGACGGCGTGATCCGTAAATGGCTACGTGCCGGCGCTCATGGCTGGCGCCTGGACGTCGCTGACGAGCTTTCCGACGACTTCCTGGCCGAGATCAAGAAGGCCGTACTTGCCGAAAAGCCCGATGCGCTGTTGCTCGGCGAGGTCTGGGAAGATGCCTCCAACAAGATCAGCTACGGCCATCTGCGTCGCTACCTACAGGGCTCCGAGTTGGACTCTGCTATGGATTACCCCTTCCGCGACATGGTCATCGGCTTTTTGATGGGCTACAAGAACGCCTACCAGGCAGCCGAGGATATCGAAACCCTGCGCGAGAACTATCCCCGTGAGGCCCTGTCCTGCGCACTTAATCTGCTTTCGAGCCACGACCGTCCGCGCATTATCTCGGTGCTCGGCGGCGGCCCCGACGAGTCGCAGCTGCCCGAGTGCGAGCGCAGCAAATGGCGCCTGGACGAGAACTCGATGGGCCTAGCCAAGAGCCGTTTTTGGCTCGCCACGCTCATGCAGATGACCTTCCCCGGCGTGCCTTCGATCTACTACGGCGACGAATACGGCCTGGAGGGTCTAACCGATCCGGGCAACCGCCGCACCCTGCCGACCAAGGACCAACTGCACGACTTCGACACGCTGGCTATTGTCAAAAACGCCTCCGCCGTACGCCACGCACTGCCGTGTATGATCGACGGCGAGATCAAGGCCTTCGCGCTCAACGACGAGGTGCTGGCATACAACCGCACGGGCAAGGATGGCGAGTCCGCGACGGTTATCATCAACCGCAGCCTGCGCAATTCGCATCGCGTGACCATTCCAGCGCTCGGCGAATGCGCGAGCGATGTGATTAGCGGTCACGAGTGCGAGATCCACAACGGTACGGTCACGCTCGATCTGTATCCGCTGGGCTCGTCGATTATCTATCACCATGCAGAGCAGCGCCTGCAGGAGCCGCTCGATCACGGCGCGGGTGTTGTGTGCCATATCACCTCGGTGCCCACCGACGACGGCAAGCCCGGTACAATCGGCGCGCCCACGCGTCGCTTTATCGACCATCTGGCCGCCATGGGCATGCGCTACTGGCAGGTTCTCCCCGTCAACCCCACGGACTTCTTCCGCTCTCCTTACGCCGGTCCTTCGGCCTTTGCAGGCAATATCGACCTACTGCCCGAGAGCCACGAGGAGCTTGCCGCCGACTTTGAGACTTGGAAGGCCCGCGGCGGCGAGGATGCCGATCCGCTGTACACCGCGTTTAAACATAGAAATGCCGATTGGCTCGAGAAATACTGCGTCTACATGGCCGTTAAGAAGTACTTTGAGGGCGAGTCGCGCCACGATTGGCCGGCAGATGTCGCGCGCTACAACGAGCATCTGATCGACGACAAGCGCTTCCACGACGAGGCCGAGCTTCAGGCGTACATGCAGTACCGCTTTGACCTGGCTTGGTGCGAGCTCATGAACTATGCACACAAGAAGGGCATCGAGGTCATCGGCGATATTCCTATGTACGTGTCCGACGATTCGGCAGATGCGTGGAGCGAACCCGAGAACTTCTGGCTGTCCGATACCGGCAAGGCAATCGAGATCTCCGGTGCGCCGCCCGACAACTTTGCGCCCGAGGGTCAGGTGTGGGGCAACCCGACGTTCCGCTGGGACCACATGAAGCAGAACGGCTATAGCTGGTGGATGGATCGCCTACGTCGTGCGTTCTCGCTCTACGACCGCGTGCGTCTGGATCACTTCCTGGGCTTCCACAGCTACTTCAGTATCCCCACTGGCAAGGCTTGCGCCGAAGGGCGTTGGCTGGCAGGCCCGGGCAAGGACCTGTTCCAGACCGCCTATGACGAGCTGGGGCCGCTCAACTTTATCGCCGAGGACCTGGGTTACCTGACGCCCGGCGTTCGCGCCATGGCTTCGACTTGCGGCTTCCCCGGTATGGACGTACTGGAGTTTAGCGATTACGACGTCCGCAACGGCGTGCAACCCACGCCGGGCAAGATTCTGTACACCTCAACGCACGACACGTCGACGCTCGCCGGTTGGTGCACGCGCTCCTTTGCGGGCGGCGACGAGCCGAGCGGTGTTGAGGTGGCAGCCAAGCTGATGAGCGACGCGCTGACAAGCGACGCTCCCCTGGTGATGATGCCGCTGCAGGACGTGCTGGGGCTTGGCGACGACACGCGCATGAACGTACCGGGCGTGGCCACGGGCAACTGGACCTGGCAGGCTGACGAGGCCGACGTTGCGGCCGCTGAGGGCAAAACCGCACAGCTCCTGCGCAACACGCATAGATTCTGGGGCGAAGCGTGATAAAACGCCCGATATAGGGTACAGTTACAGACGTTTGAATTTTTGCGGGCAGAGCGATCTGCCCGCTTTGTGCTGAAAAGGAAGTATTATGGCGCGCTACGATTACAAGTGCTCGAGCTGCGGCAACGTGTTTGAGGTTGAGCATCCCATGTCCGAGACCCCCGAGGTCGTGTGCCCCAGCTGCGGCGCTCCGGCCGCCAAGACGTTCTCGGCCAGCGGCATTAAATTTGAGGGTAGCGGTTTCTACAACACCGACCAGCGCAGCGGCGGCTCAAGCACCAGCGCCACCAGCGGCTGCTGCGCCAACTGCCCACACAACCACTAACAGGCAAGTAGCCCCGCTCCCAAATTGACTACTCTGGAGTTGCGCCACGAAAGCGGCCCATTTACTACGTTTGACCCGTATTGGTCGAGCATAGCAGCGTATTTGCAAAAACGACAAGCCGTCTACCTGCGGTTTTGATTTCACAAAATTCGGCATGGATGAGGACAGCCGGTTTAACGTAGTAAATAACCGCATTTCATGGCGAACGGATCGAAGAGGCACAAAGTAGCTAAAATAGCCCCGTCCCAAGTTAGCTGATTTGGGACGGGGCTTCGATTTACTGGCGGACCAGCCTGGCGCAGAAGTGGCCGTCGTAGGAGTCAGCGTTTACCGGCACGCTTTGGAAGAGGCCTCGGTCGTTTTGGCGTACGCAGACGAGCTTCTTGGCCTGGGCAAACTCGGGCAGTTGCAGAATCTGCGCCTCAGAAAGCGGCGCCACGCTAAAGCCGGCGCCCTCGGAAGAAGCCAGGAAGGCATCCACAACCTGCGCGTTCTCCTCATCAAACACCGAGCACGTCGCATAGATGAGCTCACCGCCAACGGCCACGCGCGCGGAGGCCTCTTTGAGCATCGTCAGTTGCAGCTTGGGCAACTCGCACGTCACGTCGCTTTCGGCAAGGCGCCACGGGATCTCGGGATGACGGCGCATGGTTCCAGTGCCAGAGCACGGCGCATCGATAAAGACTGTGTCGAACATAACCGGCTCGCCAAGCATGGCATCAAACGATGTGAGCACCTCATCAAGCTCGCAAGCATCACCCGAAACCGTACGAACGCCCTGAATACCGGCCTTATGCAGGCGAGCGAGATTCAGATCGCACTTGCGATCATGCAGATCGAGCGCCGTATGCTGACGCTCATAGCCCGTACGCTTGGCCTGGCACATCATCACATAGGTCTTGGTGCCACGACCGGCACCAATCTCAAGGCAGCTACCAGGGCGCGTGGCAGCTGTGGCGATAAGCTGGGCGTTAAGGTCCGAGGCCACGCCAGCAGCACGCTCAAATACGCCCGACGCAACCGTAACCTGGGCATCAACCGGGGCATGGCAGCCCGGGAAAACAGGCGCGACGAGCTGCGAGATATACGGATCGGGCTTAGTCGCAAAGGCGTTCTCATGCAGGGCCAGCGGCGCGGGAGCCAGATTGCCGGCAAAGTTAAGCGCACCCTCTGGCGTGTCAAACGATGCCATAATGCGAGCGCATAGCCAGCGCGGAAGACCCATCAGGCGCGACAGACGAACCAAGCGTCGCTCGGACTCATCCACGTCGGATGCCGTGGCAAAGTCCTCAACGTTGTCCGCAACCTTGTGCAGTACAGCATTGGCCAAGCCGGCGGCGGACTTAGCACCGCAACGAACCAGTTCAACACCCTGACTTACGGCAACACGGCCCGGCGTATGCAGGTAGAGCATCTCGAAGGCCGAGATACGAAGCGCCATGCGAACGCGCGGCGCAACCTTTTTGGGCTTATCGAGAAACTGATCGAGCAGCTCGTCCAAAATACCCTGCGTGGCGGCAACACCCAGCGCCAAGCGGGCGGCAAAAGCGGAATCGCGCTGGTCAATAGCCTTGGCCGATGCGCGAGAGGACAGCACGTCGCGTGCATACATCCCGCGGCGATCGGCCTCCATCAGCACATCGAGCGCAAGCTTGCGCGCGGGAGACAGCTTGCTCATGACAAAACACCCCAGATAAGATCGGCACCCTGCAGGCCAGCAGACCAAGCAGAAGCAGTCATAGCACGCTTGCCATCAGGCTTAACCTCGAGCAGTTCAACCGAGCCATCAGAAAGGCCCAGGTAAACACGCTTGGCCTTAACGAGAACCTGACCCTCGCCGAGCGACACATCAGCCGCCGCAGCATCGAGCACACGCACGGTCTTGCCGGCAATCACGCAACGAGCAGGCGCGGTATCGGACGAGGCCAGCACATGACGCACGCAATCAAGCGCCGCCATGTGCGGATCCAAGCGCATCTCCTGCTTAGAAATCTTGGCAGCATGGGTAACGAGCGCCTCATCCTGTTCAGTCCACACGGCAGTGCCATCGGCAAGAGAAGGAAGCATATCGGCAAGCAGTTTGCCGCCGAGCTCAGCGAGCTCCATAGTCAGCGCCTCGGCATGCTTACCGGCAACCGACGTGGAAGCCTGAGCACAATAAGCACCAGTATCCACACCATGCCCAATGCGCATAATGGAAACGCCAGCAACCTCGTCACCAGCAAGAATGGCACGCTGAATGGGAGCGGCGCCACGCCAGCGAGGCAGCAGCGAAGCATGAACATTCACAATACCAAGCGGCGCCATATGCAGCACCTCATCGGGCAAAATGCAACCATAGGCTGCCACGCAGAAAATATCAGCCTGCGCAGCCTTGAGCACCTCAACAACCTCAGGCGTCATACGATTAGCCTCAATGACCGGCAACCCCAGCTCCAGTGCCTTAGCCTTAACAGGAGACGGCTCTAGCTTCTTACCTCGCCCACGAACAGCATCGGGACGAGTAATAACGAGCGCAACCTCATTACCAGCCGCAACAAGCGAAGTCAGCGAAGGCACAGCAAAATCAGGCGTACCCATAAACACAATTCGCATAAAGAACGTCTCCTCTCAACCAAAGCCGAGACGGCTACAAAGAACAGCGGAAAGCCAAGTCACCAGCCCATCCGCAATAACATTTCAACAAGAACAAATATACCCAAAACCAAAGAAAGAGCCGCAATAAAAGCAGCTCTTTCAGCAAAGCACCTATCAGCGAAGACGCCCATCCCTGGCCCGACGGCACCCGGGCGAGTCAAGCAGCGTCAACGTAGTCCCCGGGGCGCCCGCCTATATCGTTCCGCGCGCAGTTTCGCAGCGCAGCGAGAATGTTTGAGCACGGGATGATATAGGCGGGCGCCCCGGGGACGGACAAACCTACTCCGTCTCGCCCGGTCGAGCGCCGCGGGCCAGGGCGTCCTGGTACTCCTTGACGGCCTTGAGCCTTTGCATGGGCTTCAGTCGCTCGAACATAGTGTTGCCATGCAGGTGATCGATCTCGTGCTGCAGGCACACGCAGAACAGGTCGCCCGTAGCCTCGTAGCGAATCAGGTTTGCGTCCAAGTCGTACGCCTCGACGACGACATGGTCGGGACGCTCGATCTCGCAGCTAATGCCAGGGATGGACAGGCAGCCCTCGCTAAACGGCACCAGATGGTCGCTCTGCTCCACGATCACGGGGTTGATGAGCACGTACGGGTCATAGTCGTTCTTGTCGGTGTAGTCGCAGTCGATGGTGACGAGCTGGATGAGCTCGCCGATCTGCGGAGCAGCCAGGCCGCAGCCGCCGTTCTCGAACATCATCTTCTTCATCTTCTCGGCAAGCGCCTCGATCGCCGGGTTGATCTCCTCGATGACGGCGCACTCCTGGCGCAAACGAGGGTCGGGCGACAGTACGATTCCGTTGGCTTCCATGGCCATCCTTTCAGGTTGTTACATCAAATCATAGGCGTCGACGTCAACGCTCACGCTCACGCCGCGCACGGAGCCCACCTCTTTGAGGCAGGCGTCGATATCATCAGAGACATGGTACCCCACGGGCGACTTCACAAGCAGATGGAAGCGGTAACGGTCCTTGGCTCTCTCGATTACACACGAAGCCGGGCCCAGCACCTGCGGCGCGGCACTCCCTGCCCGCAAAAAATCGGGCGCGGCGGCATGCCAGCGACGCTTGAGGAGCTTGGCGATGCGGCCGATGTAGTCTTGCGCGTCGTCTCGGTTCGCCGACCACACCAAAATGTTGACCAGACGCACGAACGGTGGATACAGGGCGTCGCGGCGCTGGTCCAGGTCGTAGTCGGTAAAGATCGAACGGTCGTGCTTAGCGACGGCGCGAATGACCGGATCCTCGGGCAGGTAGGTCTGGATGATCACCTCACCGGGACGATCGCCGCGACCGGCACGGCCGGCGACCTGCTCCAGTAAATCGTAGGCGCGCTCCCCTGCTCTAAAATCGGGCAGCTTTAACGCAAAGTCTGCAT
>DYAA01000096.1 GCA_019419405.1 Collinsella sp.
TTCAACCGCATCCTGGGCGCCGACCGTTCTATCGTGTCCAACATTGCCGGCACGACGCGCGACGCCATCGACACTGTCGTCGAGCGTAACGGCAAGCACTACCGCATGGTCGACACCGCGGGCATTCGCAAGAAGAGCACCGTGTACGAGAACATCGAGTACTACTCCATGGTCCGCGGCCTGCGCGCCATCGACCGCGCCGACGTGGCGCTGCTCGTCGTCGACGCCTCCGTGGGCGTTACCGAGCAGGACCAGAAGGTCATGGGTCTTGCCATCGAGCGCGGCTGCGCCATCGTTGTGCTGCTCAACAAGTGGGATCTGCTCGACGACGACCGTAAGCGCGAGGCCTGCATGGAGACCATCGACCGCCGTCTGGGCGTCATGGCTCCCTGGGCCCAGTACCTGCGCATCTCTGCTCTCACCGGCCGCAGCGTCGAGAAGATCTGGGCGATGGTAGACGCCGCCGAAAAGACGCGCTCGCAGAAGATTAGCACCTCGCGCCTCAACGCGTTCCTCACCGACCTGCGCGAGTTCGGTCATACCGTGGTGGACGGCAAGCGCCGCCTGCGCATGCACTACGTGACCCAGACGGGCGTCAACCCGCCGACGTTCACGTTCTTCGTCAACCACAGTGACCTGGTCAACGACACCTACCAGCGCTACGTGGAGAACCGCATGCGCTCGACCTTCGACTTTGCCGGCACGCCCATTCGACTCTTCTTTAGGAAGAAGGAGCAAAAGGATGCATAATCCGATTCTGCTGACCGCCATCTGCGCCGTGGTCTCGTTCTTTATCGGAGCGATTCCGTTTGGCCTGATCTTGGGCCGCGTGTTTAACCACACCGACATTCGCAAGGCGGGCTCCGGTAACATCGGCACCACTAACGCCCTGCGCGTAGCCGGCCCCAAGGTGGCCGCGCTCACGCTGCTGCTCGACTGCCTTAAGGGCGCCATCTGCGTTGTCATCGCCCGTCCGTTCATCGCGAGCGTGGGCTATGGATTTCCGCCGAACATCATGGCGCCCGGAGCCCCCGGCGACTGGATGCTCGGTGTCATTTGCCTGGCAGCCGTGTGGGGCCATATCTTCTCGCCCTATCTCAACTTCCACGGCGGCAAGGGTATCGCAGTTGGTCTGGGTGTCATCCTCGCCTGGTACTGGCCTATTGGCCTGTCGCTGCTGGGCATGTTTATCGTAGCCGTCGCCATCACCAAGTATGTGTCAGTGGGTTCGCTTGCCGCGGCCATCGGACTTCCTATCGCTGCTTGCGCGGTCTTTCCGTACAGCAGCCTGGGCCTCAAGTTCTGCATGGCGATGATCGGCATCACCGTGGTGTGGGCCCATCGCTCGAATATCCAAAAGCTCATGGCCGGTAAGGAGTCCAAGCTCTCGTTTACCAAGCGCGTCACCGAGCCCGACGATAAGTAGGAGAGAGTCATGAATGTTGCGCTGATTGGCTCCGGCTCCTGGGGAACCGCCGTCGCCGGCCTCGCCGCCGAGCGAGCCGAGCGCGTGACCATGTGGGCCCATAGCGAGCAGACGGCCACCGGCATCAATGCCGAGCACCGCAATCCCCGGTATCTGGTGGACCCTGTCTCTTATACACATCTCC
>DYAA01000097.1 GCA_019419405.1 Collinsella sp.
CAGGTTATGTCTCCTATGCTAACTGCGGATTGCCATACTTTATTGGCGGCGTGATTGAGGAGGAGCCTGCGCTCACGCTGCAATCGCCCGAGGGCTTTTGGAATCGATTCCGCATTGCCGTGAAGACGAGCCACGAGGTGATCGCCATTCATCCCGATGTGCATACGGTTGACGTTCGCGACCTGCTCACCGGCGAGGAATTTGTCGAGACGTATGACAAGCTGATTCTTTCGCCAGGCGCGCATCCCATTCGCCCCGCTCTTCCGGGAATCGATTTGGATAAGATCTTTAGCCTTCGAACGGTAGAGGACACGCTGCGCATTCATGGTTATGTGCAAGAGCATGAGCCGAGGAGCGCCGTGGTGATCGGTGGCGGCTTTATCGGTGTTGAGGCTGCCGAGAACCTGCGTGGCTTGGGTCTCGAGGTGACGCTTTTGCAGCGCCCCGGGCAGCTGATGAACAACCTGGACTACGACATGGCGACGCTGCTTCATGCAGAGGTCCGCGAGCATGGCATTGACCTGCGCCTTCGTGCCGACGTTACGGGCTTTGAGGAGGCCGATGGCCGTGTGGTCACACATGTGGCGGGCGATGATTCCATTATGGCCGATATGGTGCTACTCGCTATCGGCGTTGCGCCCGAGAGCCATTTGGCAAAGAAAGCTGGTATCGAGCTGGGCATCAAGGGCTCCATTGTGGTGAACGACCGCATGGAGACGTCTGCTCCTGACGTATATGCCGTGGGTGATGCCGTGCAGGTCAAGCATCAGGTGACGGGCGAGGACGCGGTGATTTCCCTTGCAGGCCCCGCTAATAAGCAGGGACGTATCGTCGCCGACGTGATTTGTGGCTTAGACAGTCGCTATCAGGGCTCGCTGGGTTCTTCGGTAATCAAAGTGTTCGACTTGACAGCTGCGAGCACGGGCCTTTCTGTGAAGGCAGCGCGTGCGGCGGGAATCGATTACGAGAGCGTCGTGCTGTCACCTGGATCGCATGCGGGTTATTATCCCGGGGCCACGCCCATGACCATGAAAGTTGTGTTTGAGAGGGAAACCTTGCGTCTGCTGGGCGCGCAGATTGTGGGCATCGATGGCGTGGACAAGCGCATCGATGTGCTGGCGACGGCAATCCAGGCCGGTATTCGGGCCGATAAGCTCAAGGATTTGGATTTGGCTTATGCGCCGCCATATTCTTCGGCGAAAGACCCGGTGAACATGGCCGGTTTTATGATCGAAAACGTGGGCTCGGGCATGCTCAAGCAGTGGCATTGGGAGCAGGAACCGGATCTGCCGCGCGATGGTAGTGTGCAGCTGCTCGATGTCCGTATGGTTGGCGAGTATGACCGCGGACATATCGACGGCTTTGTGAACATTCCCGTCGATGACTTGCGTGCTCGCTTGGGGGAGCTTGACGTGACAAAGCCTGTTTATGTTATTTGCCAAAGTGGTCTTCGCAGCTACATTGGCTGCCGCATCCTCGCTCAGTACGGTTTTGACTGCTATAACTTCTCGGGTGGCTATCGCTTCTTTGCAGCTGTGACTAAAGACCATCGCGGTAGCGATAACGTGATGCCGTGTGGATTGGAAAAGTAAGGCCTTTTGAGCGGCGTGTATGACAATGACAAGATAGAGTAGGACAAACGCGTCGAATACGAACGGCGGGTGAGAGCGGGCAGAGTGCCTGTGCAGGAGAGGTTGCCGTCCATGTTGGAGCTCAAAGGTATTTGCAAAAGGTACGTTACCCAGTCGTTTACGCAGGTGGCGCTCGACAGCGTAAGCCTGTCTTTTCGCGATAACGAGTTCGTGGCCATTCTGGGCCCCTCGGGCTCGGGCAAAACTACGATGCTCAACGTTATCGGTGGGCTCGATCATTTCGATTCCGGCGACCTGTTAATCGACGGCATTTCGACCAAGGACTTTCGCGATCGCGATTGGGATGCCTATCGCAACAGCCGCATCGGCTTTGTGTTCCAGAGCTATAACCTCATTCCGCATCAGACCATCTTGGAAAACGTTGAGCTGGCGCTTACGCTCACGGGTGTGGGCCATGCCGAGCGCCGCCAGCGTGCACGTGAGGCGTTGGAGAAAGTCGGCCTGGGCGAGCACGTTAACAAGCGCCCGAGCCAGCTATCGGGCGGACAGATGCAACGCGTGGCCATCGCCCGCGCCCTGATTAATGATCCCGAGATTGTGCTGGCAGACGAGCCGACCGGCGCCTTGGATTCCGCAACGTCCGTGCAGGTCATGGACTTGCTCAAGGACGTGGCACGCGACCGTCTGGTTATTATGGTCACGCATAATCCTGAGTTGGCGTACCAGTACGCCACGCGCATCGTCAACCTGGCGGACGGCAAGATTACCGACGATTCCGACCCCTTTGATGTAGCAAAGGCCGCGCGTCGCGAGGCCAAGCCTACGCGCAAAACCTCGATGAGCTTTGTGACGGCGCTGGGGCTTTCTGCCCGAAACCTCATGACCAAAAAGGGCCGCACGGCCATGACGGCCTTTGCGGGCTCGATTGGCATTATCGGTATCGCGGCGATTCTGGCGCTGTCCAACGGCGTAAACGGCTACATCAAAAAGGTCGAGGAGGATACGCTCTCGAGCTACCCGCTCACCATTTCCAAGCAGGATTACGACCTGTCGTCCATGATGGGTGGACAGGGGGCTACGGATGATGACTCGCCTGAAAACGTGGATTTGTCCGACGACAGTGCCGGCGGCAAGGCTAAAGGAACCGATAAGATTCCCGTGGTCACGGCCGTAAAGGATATGTTTGCGAGCGTGAAGTCCAATGACATGACGAGCTTTAAGGCATGGCTCGATGCCGGTGGCGATGGCATCGATAAAGAAGTCAATGCCATCCAGTACGGTTATGGCGTGACGCCGGTTGTCTATCGTGCGGGCAAGGGTGACGAGAAACCCGTTCGGCTGGTGCCCAACGCTATGACTGAGGCAATGAGCGGCGGCGCGAGTTCGGCGGCGACGGTGAGCATGGAATCCATGGGAACCTCGGTCTTTAACGAGATGATCGACGACCAGAGCCTGCTCGACAGCCAGTACGATGTCGTCGCCGGTCATTGGCCCACGTCTGCCAACGAAGCCGTCATGGTGCTTTCGAGCCGTGGCACGGTGGGCGACTACACGCTCTATAGCATCGGCGCGCTGGATATCGATGAGCTCAACGACCTTGTTAACAGCGCTATGACGGCTGACGGTGGGGTCGAAACGCCCGAGACCGGCACCGACTTTACCTACGACGATGCGCTGTCCACGACGTTTAAGGTGTTGTCGCCGGCCGATGCCTATCGCAAAAACGAAGAGACCGGCATGTGGACCGACATGTCTGGCGACGCCGACTTTATGGCCGCCAAGGTTGCCGATGGTATTGACGTGCGCATTGTGGGCGTGGTGCGACCTAACGAGACAGCCAATGCGAGCGCGTTGTCTCCGGGTATTGCCTATACGCATGCGCTGACCCGCCAGCTTATGGAGCGCGCCGCCGATTCGCAGATTGTGCAAGAGCAGCTTGCCCACCCCGAGACGGATGTCTTTACGGGCAAAACCTTCGACGAACTGCAAGGCGAGGCCAAGCAAGGCGTGGATCTGGGCAGCATGTTCAGCGTGGACGAGGCGGCGCTGAAGAGTGCGTTCTCGTTTGATACGTCTGCGCTCTCAGGTGCGGCGGGCGGTATGGACCTGTCGGGTCTTGACTTGTCCGGGCTGGACATTGACCTTTCGGACGTTGGCAAGGATATCGACTTCAGCGACATCATGGCAAAAGCACCGGCCCCAGATTTCTCGGGCATCTTTGACGGTCTGGAGCTCACGCCCGAGCAAATGCAGCAGGTGGGAACGCTTGCCAACCAGCTGTTTGAGGGCTTTTTGCAGTCTGATCAGTTTAAGGCGTTGACGCCCGATGATCTTAAGGATGCGTCAAAGCTCGCTGCCGCATTCTCGACGTATCTTGAGAATGATGCCACAGCGCAGCAATACCTGACTCAGCTCAAAGCGCTCGGCGGCGATGCCCTGGTTGAGCGCCTGCAACAGGCGATGACCGACTATGTGCAAAAGCAGCTGGCTCCGTATCTGCAGCAGGCTATGGATCAGGTGATGAAGTCGATTAGCGATCAGATTGCGGCGACGGTGTCAGCTCAGCTCAAAGCGGGCGCGGCAGGGCTCATGGACCAGATGGCGACGCAGATGTCTTCGAGTTTTGCCAACCTGGCGAGCGCTATGCGTGTGGATGCGAGTGCCTTTGCTCGTGCCATCCATTTCAACATGGACGCCGAGGACCTGAGTTCGCTCATGATGAGCTATGCCAAGGCTTCGAAGCTCACCTACGACAACAATCTGACCACGTTGGGCTATGCGGATGAGGCAGACCCCATCTCGGTTAAGATTTTCCCGCGCGACTTTGAGGCCAAGGAGCGCGTACTTGATCACATCGATGCGTACAACAAGCAGGTCAAAGCCGCCGGCCACGATGAACAGGCAATCTCGTACACCGACTACATGGGCATCATCATGGGTTCGGTGACCGACATCGTGAACACCATCAGCTTGGTGCTCATCGCATTCGTGAGCATCAGCCTGGTGGTGAGCTCCATCATGATCGGCATCATCACCTACATCAGCGTGCTGGAGCGCAAAAAGGAGATCGGTATCCTACGCGCAATCGGTGCGTCGAAGCGCAACGTGGCCAACGTATTCAATGCCGAGACCTTTATCGAGGGCCTCATCGCCGGTGTCTTTGCCATTGTCGTCGTGGTGGCCGTGAGTTTCCCGGTTAATGCCTGGGCGCTTGCTGCCAAACAGGTACCCAATCTGATGAGCCTGCCCGTGCAGGATGCGCTGGTGCTCATTGCAATTTCGGTGCTGCTGACGGTCGTCGCCGGCCTGCTGCCCGCCCGTAGCGCATCCAAGAAAGACCCCGTGGAGGCCCTGCGCTCCGAATAATGTGACAAAGGGACGGTCGCTTTGTCACATTGAGACCCTTGCGAAATTAGAGCGTAAGCCTTTAGTTCTTCTTTGCAGAGAGCATGAGCCTAATTTCCGGATGGGTGTATTCGTCGAATTCTTCTGCGGCTTCGGTGTCAAAGGTGTAGTACGACTTGATAGATTCGTCCTCCGTCTTGATGCTGATTTCTTCATATAGGGATCCGGCTAAAAATGCCTGTTTAAATTCATCCGACAGGCTACATGGCGTGAGGAGGCCCGGTGTGGCAACGGAAATGTCCAACCCGTTGAGCGGGGCGCAGAGCGTCGCGATATCCTGCTCGGCGCGGGCGAGGTTGTCTGCAAGGCTTGCCTCGGGGTCGATCTGACTGGTGTAATCGACGTCCGTGAGCATGCCGTCTGCATCAAAAGAAAGGTAGACATAGGCTGCTTGAGCGCCAAGGTCATTATCGCGCAGATAGCCGATAATGCGGTAGCCGTAGTCGTGATACGACTCGTATGGGTCGTCTGCCGCGACGCGTTCGCACACGGGCTCCAAGGCATCTTGCGCGATGGCGAGCTGCTCGGCGGCTGCAGCCTTTCTTGCCTGAAGCTCGTTATTTCCCTGGACAAACTGCGGGATGTAGACGCCAAGCAGCACAATGGCGGGCACGACGATGAGGGCGATCATCTGCTTCTTGGCGCTCGGAATCGTCACGCCGTATGCGTTTGCCATGGCTTCGGCGTTGCTCGAGGTCTCGGCCAGCACGTCTGCCGCCGTGGCGACTGCCCCTACGGCGCTGGCAACCTCGGCGGCACCGCCCAGGTTGCGCGCGAGATCGTTATCGCTGTTCTTGAGCAGGCGGCCGGCAGCTTGCGTGGCAAGCACGCCGGCGACCTCCGCGGAACGGTCCTTGTTGGTCTGGGCTACCGCAAGCCTGCTCTGCAGCTCCTTCCACTGTTTGCCCTGCATTCCAAAGCGCGGTGCAAGAGCGCAATAGCAAAAGACGGCGAGTTCGATTACGGTGAGTGCGATGGCGGTATATATGCCCGCGGGTTGGAATTCTTTTTGGTGGAACGCGATATCGTTGATCATTTGGAGCGGCAACATCAGCAGGCATGCTACGAACGACATGGCGAGTGCAGTCGCTGCGATCTTGGGGTACGTGCAGTACCGCTGGATGCGTTTCTTTTCTTGCTCGGTGAGCTGCTGCATGGGGGCCTCGACTCTCATCGTTCTACGCGGACGATGCACGCATGCGTTTGAGTATAAATGAGTGCAGGGCGTCGGTTGCTCTAACACGGCGCTAATGGCGTGGTGTTAGAGCACAAGGCATAATGAACATGACAAAGGGGCAGTCCCTTAGTCATGTTCGTTGATATGAGAGAAGAGTAGATGATCCTTTCGCTGGCCCCCATGGAGGGAATTACCGGGCATGTGTTTCGTCGCGTGCATGCGGAGTGCTTTGGCGCGCTCGACTGTTATTACACGCCGTTTTTGCCGCCGCCGCGGGTGGGCAATCGCTTTGGCGGCAAGGCGTTTAAGGAGATCGATCCTGCCAATAACCAGGGGCTCAACGTGGTGCCTCAGTTGATGTCCAAGAACGCGGATGAGTTTGTGTGGGCGGCACAGGTGCTCGCCGACATGGGCTATCGAGAGGTCAATCTCAACTTGGGTTGCCCCTCGGGGACGGTTGTCGCCAAGGGCAAGGGCTCGGGCTTTTTGCGCCACTTGGACGAGCTCGAAGTGTTCTTGAGCGATGTGTGCGAACGTTCGCCGTTGCCGGTGTCGGTAAAAACCAGGCTGGGGCTGGAGAGCGACGACGAATACGAGCGTGCGCTCGATCTGTATTGCCGCATGCCGCTGGCAGAGCTGATTGTGCACCCGCGCGTGCAAAAGGACCGCTATACGGGCTCGCCGCGCAAAGAGTTTTATGGCGAGACGTTGGAGCGGGCACCGTTTCCGGTGGCATACAACGGCGACATTTTTGATCTTGAGGATATGGACGCGCTGGTGGAGGCCTATCCTGCTACGCGCCACGTGATGCTGGGACGCGGGTTGCTCGCGAACCCTGCGCTGGCACGCATGGTCAACGGCGGTCCTGTTGCCACAGCAGCCGAGCTGCAGCGTTTCCACGACACGCTGTTTGCGGCATATGCAGAAGAGATTGGCGGCAATGCGGTCTTCCGCATGAAGGAGTGGTGGTTCTACGCCAAGTGCGCTTTCGCTGATCCCGCTACCGTCCACAAGATCGTACGCAAGACCAAAAAGGTCGACGAATACCGCGCCGCCGTCGAGCGCGTCTTTCGCGAGCAGCCACTTGCACCCATAGCCCGCTTCCACGGCTAGTTGGTCGTTGGGGACGTTCTTTAACGACTAGTCATTTAAGAACGTCCCCAATGGCTGTGTTGCACTAGAGCAGGTTCTCCTGCACCCACGCGATGATGTCGCTCGATTCGTAGAGTGGCTTGCCGTCGATGAACAGGCAGGGAACCTGGCGTTTTCCGCCGACGGCGATGAGTGTCTGCTCGGCATCGGTATCGGTCGAGATATTGCGCTCTGGAATGGTCACGCCGTTATCGGCAAGGAAACGCTTGACCTTTATGCAATACGGGCAGCCGGTCATAGCGTACAGCGCGAGCTCATGATTAGTAGCCATAGGTCTCCAATCGGTTGCGGTTTTGATTGAAATACCCAAAGCCGCCGCGGTCTATGCGCGCGTCAACGACGACTCGATGGCCTGGACCAGAAACGCCGTGGCTCCGGTGCCGCAGGGCTTGTCGTAGTAGTCAACAAAGCGCTGGTCGGCAAGATAGCCGTGGGCGAGACCCAGGTACGCTTCATTCTGGGGTTCACGTCCCCAGTTGAGACCAATCCAGTGACGATGCATCGCGACAAGCTTGCGAGCCTCGCTTCCATCCGCATCGCCGTCGCCCATGGCAATCGAGAGCTGGCCCAGAATAGCGCGTTCAAGTTCCTTCATATCGTTCCATGTCTGAGGGTCCATGTCCAGTAACGTTTCGTTTGCTGCATCGATAGCCTCATCGCCATAGCGCGCCCGCGCTTCGGCGCCGTAGTGCTCCTCGTTTTCCTGCACGGCGCGCCAGCGCTCCAATTGCGGCAGGACGGCGCCCATGAGCGAGACGGCTTCGTCGAGCGACATGCCGGTGTTTTGTGCCAGCCGCGGGGCACAGTCCTCGATCATCGCCTCCATGGTGGTCTCGTAGGTGTACTGGCCGTGGTCGTAGCACCACTTGCAGTAATGATCGGTCGCGGCGCCCGTGGCATCGGTACCGCAGTCGTCGGGCGTGAGTATCATGCCGCAGCTCTGGCAATAGTGCTCGGGCATTTCGAGCAGGTGAGACAGGGGCTCGCCGGTTACGGCGGCGATGAGTTTCATCATGTCGATGCCTGGTGTGACCTCGCCGCGTTCCCAACGGCTGACGGCTTGGCGTGTGACGAAGAGCTTGGCGGCGAGCTGCTCCTGGGTAAGGTGATGGGCGCGACGGATGGCAATGAGCTTTTCTGCAAAGGCCATAGCGGCTCCTTTCTGCTGGTTGATGGCTTAAGCATACGCGGCGGCAGGCGCCCTTCCAAGCAACCGTTGGTTGCACGACGGGAGACCGCGGCGAAGAATTGCGCGCAACGCCCCAAGCCTCCATGCCGTACAATGACCGGCATGGAACCTATCGCACACATACATACCGACCTGCCGCAGAAGTTCGGCATTCCGCGCAACAGCTTTTTGGCGCCTCATCTGCAGGGACGCATCGTGTTTGAGCCGGAATTTGCCTCCAACGCAGCGGTTGAGGGTCTGGACTCCTTCTCTCACCTGTGGCTGCTGTGGCGCTTCGAAAACGGAACGCCCGGCGGCACGGCTAAGGACATAGCTGCCGATGCCAAGGCGCAGGACAGGTCCGGCACCAATGCCAAGTGGTCGAAAACCGTGCGCCCGCCGCGTCTGGGCGGAGCCGAGCGCGTGGGCGTGTTTGCCACGCGCAGTCCGTTTCGCCCTAATCCCATTGGGCTTACCTGCGTCAAGCTCGATCGCGTCGAGCTCACCGACGATGGCCCCATCATCCATGTGCTGGGGGCCGATCTGCGCGACGGCACGCCCATCTACGACATTAAGCCCTACATTCCGTTTGCGGACTGTCACCCGGATGCGACCGGCGGCTGGATTGAGGATGCTCCGTGGCAAGAGCTCGACATCGAGTTCCCGCAGACGCTGCAGGATATGGTCCCGCCCACAAAGCTCCCCGGCCTGGTTGAGGTCCTGCGCCAAGACCCGCGCCGCGCAGGCAGCAAGCACGAGCCGAACCGCGTCTATCATCTGGCCTTCGCCGGGTTCGACATATCTTTTACGGTCGACGAAACCCAGCTAACCGTAGTCGCCGTCAACGACGCGCGGGGCTAACCTGCCATTCGTCTGCACCCGTCAAATTAAGCGCCAAACCCCGCGCCAAAACCGCCCACGCTGGTGGACAATAACGCCTATCGGAACAGCCTACTTTGCACGGGAGCTCAGCATGAAATACGACTTTAGCTCGCTTGTCGACCGCCACGGCATGGACTCCATCGCCGTTGACTCTTGGGGCGAGATCCCCGGCATGGCTCCGAACGCACCCGACGAGGGCTTCGACCGCATTCCCATGTGGGTGGCCGACATGAATTTCGCCACGGTGCCCACGGTCCAGGAGTACATCATCCAGCGCGTCCAGCACCCTATGTTCGGCTACTTCAATCCGCGTCCTGAGTACTTTGACCGCATCATCGAATGGCAGAGCCGTCGCAACGGCGTTGAGGGCCTGGCGCCCGAGCATATCGGCTACGAAAACGGCGTGCTGGGCGGTGTCGTGTCGACGCTGCGTGCGTATGTTCAGCCGGGCGATGCGGTGCTGGTCCACAGCCCCACCTACATCGGCTTTACCAAGTCCATCGAAGCCGCGGGCTATCGTATTGTCCACAGTCCGCTTAAACTCGACGACCAGGGCGTGTGGCGCATGGACTTTGAGGACATGGAGTGCAAACTCGCCCAAAACCACATTCATGCCGTGGTGTTCTGCTCGCCGCACAATCCCTGCGGCCGCGTATGGGAGCGCGACGAGATCGAGCGCGCCATGGACATTTATCGCCAGCACGATTGCGTGGTGATCTCGGACGAGATTTGGTCCGATATCATCCTGCCGGGACACAAGCACATCCCGACGCAGTCGGTGAGCGAGGATGCTCGCATGCGCACGGTTGCCCTCTACGCGCCCAGCAAGACGTTTAACCTGGCGGGTCTGGTCGGCAGCTACCACATCATCTATAACGAAACACTGCGCGACCGCGTGTGCGCCGTGTCCAACAAGACTCACTACAACGAGATGAATGTCCTCTCCATGCATGCGCTTATCGGTGCCTACCAGCCGCAAGGCTACGAGTGGGTTGACGAGCTCAACCAGGTGCTTGCCGGCAATATCGAGTACTTCTGCGATTACGTGGACGAGCATTTTGAGGGCGTGTCCTATTCACGTTCGCAGGGCACGTACATGGTGTTTCTGGACTGCACCGAGTGGTGCCGCGAGCATGGCCGCGATATTCAGTGGCTGCTCGACGAGGGGGCGCGCGTGGGCGTGGGGTATCAGGACGGCCGTCCGTTCCACGGGCCCTGCCACATTCGCGTGAATCTGGCGCTGCCGCTTTCGCGCGTGAGGGAAGCGTGCGACCGCCTGGACCGCTACGTTTTTAATGCACGGTAAGCGTGCGCTGCATGTGGGGCCTTCTGCCAAGTCGGCTAGAAGGCCCCACATGGTAAAGCGTCTGTAACCATTGGGCACTCGTGTGGTTTTGTTTGCTATTATCTTTAACCATTTCAGTCTGTAAACAGGATCGTCTGGAGCTCGATGAAAAGACCCCGTCGCTCGGTTGCCATTTCGTTGTTTGTCGCGCTTGCAGTGGCGAGCGCCTTTGTCGTAGCGATAGCTGGCTGTTCAGGGTCGAATGGCAGAGCCTCGACGCCTGCATCAAAAGGCCCGGGACACCTCGCAGGTCAAGGACGACAACCTTAAGACGCTCAACGTTGGCAGCGACCTCTATCCGCCGTTTGTGTATACCGACGAGTACGGCGATATCGTTGGCCTGGATGTCGAGATATTGACCGAGGCTTTGGCCCGCATTGGTTACAAGCCAAAGTACCAGCTGATCGATTGGGAAAAGAAGAACGAGCTACTGGCGAGCGGCGAGCTCAATTGCGTCATGGGCAGCTTTAGCATGACGGGTCGCGAAAACGAATATCGTTGGGCCGGTCCGTACCTTGCGAGCCGCCAGGTAGTCGCGGTTGATCCCCAGAGCGATATCTACACGCTTGCCGATCTTGAGGACAAGGTCGTGGCCGTTCAGTCCACCACCAAGCCCGAGGGCATTTTGCTCAATCGTACAAATGAAAATGTTCCGCAGATCAAGGAACTCTACTGCTTTTCGGACCGCTCGTACCTGAACCCGGCGCTCGTCGAGGGTCTGGTCGACGCTATCGCCGCGCATGAGTCCTCGCTGCTCACCTACGAAAAAGACTATGGTGTGACGTATCGCATTTTGGATGAGCCGCTGCTTGAGGTTGGTTTGGGTACCGCTTTCGATATCAACGATACGCGCGGCATCGACGTTAAGCTCACCCATGCCTACCAGGAAATGCTAGCCGACGGCACCATGAAACGCCTGGTGTCAAAGTACTTTGATGACCCTTCGCCCTTTTTGAATATAGAGGGCCTGTCGTGATCGGTGCACCCGACCACGCCGTAGAGAAGCGGGGCAATCGTTCGGCAGGGGCATGGCTCCTTGTCGCCCTGCTGGGGATGGCGCTCTCGGTTGTTGCCGGTATGATGAGCTACGGCTACACGACAGCTCAGGCCGAGCAGCGCTTTGCCGACGTTGTCGATTACGTGGCGACGCAGAGCCTTTCCTACGATGCATTCAACAGCGCCTATACGACCAAAAACCTGATTCGCGTTATGGAGATCGCCGGAGAGACAGCGCGCGATATGGAGCGCGACGGTTCGGTGGATAACGCCATGCTGGAGCAATATGCCGACCAGTTCAACGTGAGCGCACTGATCGTAACGGACGCATCGGGCAACCTGGTGTCTGAGTTCTCGACGGATGGCGTGGGCTACGAGTCGCTTGCTACGTATCTCAAAGAAACGTCCGTGCTGGAGGTGGCAGCCCATCCGCTTAAGTTCTATACCGTCCGTATCACGCTTGCGGATGATTCGGTCGCAGACATTGGCTGCGTGACCCGGCAGGATGGCGAGGGCATCGTTGTCGCAGTGAGACACCAGAGCGCCAAGGCGGTCGCGAGCAATACGCTCAAACTGCAGAGCCTGCTCGGTGGTTACGAGACCATCGACAGTGGCAATATCGTGATCGAAAGCGATGGCAAGGTCGTTGCGACCAATGTCGTTGAACCCACCATATTGGGCGTATTCGATCTGCCTGCAACGGATGTCTTTATTGTCGACGGTATTAAGGATCGATGCCTGCCCGGCAAAGTCCGACTGGTCAACGCCAGCGGCGAGTGGTATTTGGGCACATTTGGAAAAGCGCGCGGGTTCTACGTGTACACCTATGCCTCGGCGCGGCGCTACTTTGAGGTCGTCGCGGCTGTTGCTGCCGGCGTGCTGGTGCTCTACGGCGGTGTTATAGCCGTTGTTGTGATGGCGCGTCGCCGCGCTGATCGTCGACGTTTGACGGACTTGCTGCAGCAGGAGCGCGACTATGGTGACAGGCTGGCTAAGGCAGCGCGTGAGGCCTCGTCTGCCAACTCGGCAAAGACGGAGTTTCTACGTCGCATGAGCCACGATCTGCGCACGCCCATCAACGGCATTCGCGGCATGGTCGAGGTCGGCGATGCCAATGCGGACGATCTGCAAAAGCAGACCGAGTGCCGCTCAAAAATCTGGACGGCATCGGGACTGCTGCTCGACCTTGCCAACGAGGCGCTCGATATGAGTCGCTTGGAGAGCGGCCAGGTCAATCTGGAACTTGTTCCCACAAACTTGGTGACCCTCACCCGCGAAGTGTGCGATATTCTGGAGCGCCAGGCCGAGGAGCGCCTGGTGACAATTGTCTACGACCAGCAGACGCTTAATCATCCCTATGCGTGGGTGAGCATGACGCACCTCAAGCGTTTGTTGCTCAATATTGCCGGCAATGCCGTCAAGTACAACCGCCAGGGCGGCTATGTCCGCCTGGTGTGCCGCGAGGTGGAGCCGGCGGATGGCATCCCCGTCTATGAATACACGATCGCCGACAACGGTATTGGCATGAGCGAGGAGTTCCAACAGCACCTCTACGAGCCGTTTTGCCGCGAGGAGCAACAGGTGGAAGGTACTTCATCGGGAACTGGCCTGGGCGCGCCTATCGCAAAACAGTTGGTCGAGCTTATGGGCGGAACCATGAGCTTTACGAGCGTCTTGGGGCAGGGGACGACGTTTACCATCTGTCTGCCGTTCGAGAAATGCAAACGCTCCGAGATTCCTCAGGCAGTTCGCGTGGATGGGGGCGATGGCGATGCACTCCAGGGCTTGCGCGTTTTGCTCGTAGAGGATAACGATCTGAATGCCGAGATCGCGCAGTTTACGCTCAGCCGTGCCGGTGCCGTCGTGTCGCATGCTAAGGATGGCGAGTCTGCCGTTGAGGCGTTTGCCGCGAGCGCACCGCACGAGTACGACGTGGTGTTGATGGACACCATGATGCCTGGCATCGATGGCCTTGAGGCCACGCGTCAGATTCGAGCACTCGATCGCGAGGATGCCGCGACCACGCCGATTATCGCCGTGAGCGCCAACGCCTTTGCCGACGATCGCAGGCTTTCGCGCGAGGCGGGCATGAACGCGCGCCTGAGTAAACCCGTGAGCTCGCAGGAGCTCGTTGAGGCGCTTGCGCACATCGCTGCCGACGCTCTATAAGCATATGGCCCGGTTCCAAGGTGGGTTGGAATCGGGCCATATTGCTATTGATGAGGCCTGCTGAGGGGCTTACTTTTCCTGAATCTGCTTACCGCAGAGATGCTCAATCGTAATCTCGTAGAGCTGGACGCCCTTAATGTCCTTGGCGATTTCCTCTTCGACTTCCTCGGCAGAAGGGTAGTACTTAAGGGCGAGCTGGCGGACTTTGTCCTCGATAAACGCGGGGGTGTCATTCGCCAGGCGACAACGGCCAAAGACGACGGTGCTCATAACGTAGGGAGCCCAGTCGCCGTTCTGGTACCACTCGTTTCCGTAAACGGTAAAGCAGACTTTGTCATCGCGCTTGAGTGCGTCGACCTTGTGGCCAGCCTTGGCGCCATGGAAATAAATCTTGTCGTGCTCGGCGTCAAAGAAGTAGTTGACGGGAATGGCGTACGGGTAGCCATCGTCGCCGTTGACGGCAAAGACGCCGCGCTTGCAGGTAGCGAGCAGTTCGCGCGCTTCCTCGTCGGTGATGGCGCGTTTCTTTCGACGTAAGGGCCTAAACATCGTTGGCTTCCTTTCTGGTCGTGCGTGGTGGTTGAGCACAAACTATAGCGAAACGGATCCGTTTTTCTTGATGCGGGCGAGTATGATTTTGAGCTTGTTAAAGTCGAGCGGTTTGGACAGATGGGCGTTCATGCCGGCATCGTGTGCCGCCTGGGCGTCTTCGGCAAAGGCGTTGGCGGTGAGCGCGATGATGGGGATATCGGCTGCATCGACCTTCTCGCTCAGACGAATCACGCGGGTTGCCTCGTAGCCGTCCATGTCCGGCATCATAATGTCCATCAAAATGGCATCGAAGCTGCCGGCGGGATGCGACAGGTACAGATCGACGACTTCGTTGCCGTTGGCGGCGCGGGTGACCACGATGCCCTCGGATTCTAGCAGCGCCTGGGCAATCTCGGCATTCAATTCGTTGTCTTCGGCGAGCAGCACGTTCATGTCGGCGAGCGAGCAGTCGGGCGCACTCTCAACCGTATTCGCCCGCGCCTGGGGATTCTCGTCGATATCGAGCGGAATCTCCACGTAGAACGAGGTGCCCACATGGAGCTCACTGGTGACTTCGATAGTGCCGTCCATCAGTTCAATAAGCGACTTGACGATTGGCATGCCCATGCCGGTTCCTTGGAACTTGCTGCGCGCATCGTCACCTTCTTGGGCAAACGGCTCATAGATATGCTTTAAAAACTTGGGAGTCATGCCAATGCCGGTATCCGAAACGCTAAAGCAAAAGAGCGCGCGCCCGTTATCGAGTGGCTTGGTCTTTGAGCTAAAGGTGACGGAGCCGCCGTGCTTGTTGTACTTAATGCTGTTGTCTAACAGGTTGATCATAATCTGTCGGATATGGGTGGGACTGCCGATCATGTATGGCCCCGTGGCGTACGGCAGACTATTGTCCTGTATGGTGATGCCGTTACTGGACGCGCGGAGCTTGCACAGCGCCAGTGTATCGTCACAGAGCTCTTTGAGGTTAAAAGGCGCATGCTCCAGTGTTAGCTTGCGGTCTTCGATTTTGCCCATCTCGAGGATGTCGTTGATCAGCGAGAGCAGGTGATTGGCGGCAACGCGCGCTTTGGCACGGCTCTCGCGGGCGACCTGGATATCGCCTTCCTTCAATTCCTCGATCTCGATAAGGCCCAGGATACCGTTGAGCGGCGTACGGATGTCGTGGCTCATGCGCGTGAGGAATGCCGTCTTAGCGGCGTTGGCAGCATCGGCTTTTTTGCGCTCGGTTCGAGCGCGCACGAGCGCCCAGATGAGCAGGACGATGCCGACCGACAACATACTGATGAGGGTAGCGGCAACGGCGGTGCGGTTGCGATAAAGGAATTGAAGCGTGTTGGATTCCTGGGCCGTGTACGACGTGGATGAGTAATTGCTTGCGGAGAGCGATTCTCCGGCATTGATGATGCCCTTGTTGATGATTCCCAGCAGCTCGGGCTTTCCGCGCGAAATCCAGCACGAGAGCTCACAGGTGTCAGGGAGCTCGACCGTCTTGTAGCTCTCGAGATCATAACGGTCGCCGATGGTTTTTACGCGTGAGCTGGGAGCGACGATGCAATGTGCCGTTCCCTTCCTGAGGGCGTCGAACGCTTCATCGTCGGATTGGTATTCGGTCACGGTCGCTGTGGGGAACAGACTTTCAAGTACATTTTGGTTGATAAACGATGATTTGGTACAGGCGATGTTCTGAAGGTCTTTGTTCAGGTTGCCGCCGGTGTGGATGGCGGTGAGGGACACGGTCCCCAACGATACCGACTGCACAACGCCTGATTGCTCGGCAAACCAGTAATCTCGGTATACCGGTAGCGCAACGTCTATGCTTCCCTTTGACAGGGCCTTTGACATCATCTTGTAGCTATCAAAGGCGACGGTTTTGACCGTAATGCCAAATTTATCGTGCAACGTCGTCGCAAGCGATGCGAGCGAGCCTTCCATTTCGCCGTTTTCGTCTTCGTTGCAATAGGGGAGTTTGCCCGTAATGTAGCCGAGCGTGATGGTGTTGTCATTTGCTTTGAGCCAGGAACGTTCGGGGCTGTTGAGCGATGATGAACCGCTGTTTTGGACCGAGTAGTTAGATTTGACTTCGTCGATATAGCGTGGGTTGACACGGGCGATTGCCGACATGGCGGCATTGATGTCGTCCATCAGGTCGGGGCGGCTTTTGGGGACGGCAAAGTAGTAGTCGCTCGAACCAATGTAGAACATGGGGGAGGCGCTGGGCGACGAAATGGTGTCGTTCATGATGACGGCATCGACCTCGTTGTTTGCGAGCGCGTCAAAGAGGGCGCCGCCAGTGTCGATTTCTTTATAGGTGCAGGTAATGCCTTCGTTGGCGAGCCACTGCTTGCCAACGAAGGTTTGCATAACGCTGGGGTTGCAGCCGATAGTGAGACCCTGGAGTGCTTGAGGGTTACCCTTTGCGAGGTCGTCACGGTCTGGCCTGGCGTAGATGTAGTAGCGCTCGGTGCCCTCGGGGTTCGAGGAAAAGAGCAGCTTTTGGGCGCGTTCCTCGGAGTAGGAGATGTTGGGCATGAGGTCGATCTCGCCTGCCTCGAGCATGTCCATAAGCTCGGTGAAGGTGCCGGAGACGTATTCGTACCGCCAGCCGGGCGTGTAGTACGACAGGGTCTGGAGGTACTCGTAACCCCATCCCGATAGACGCTCGCCGGGGGTGCCGTCCTGGAAGCCCTCGTTGTTGACGAGCCAACCAACGCGGACCGTCTTGACTGGCTGGCTAGAGTCAGCGGCAAAAGCCTGGACAGGCGCGATAGAACTCAGCACGGCAAGCGCGGCGAGCACAATGGCCAGGGCGCGACATATAACTGAACGAAGGACAGTGGCAGCTCTCACATGCAATCCTAACGAATCGAGACATTACCGCATAAGGATACCAGCCCAGCCTGCCCAGGCGGCAGCTGGTAGTCATTGGGGACGTTCTTAAACGACTACCTTGATTGGCAACTTCATCCGAACACCTCCCATATTCATCCGTACATGTACGGATGAATATGGGAATCCGATACCCTGAGGGCCGGACCGGCCGGCCCCGGGAGATCGGAGGACGGCATGTCCGGAAAGAGGAAGAAGG
>DYAA01000098.1 GCA_019419405.1 Collinsella sp.
GACGAACCGCATGTGTGACACTGCAGCGTGTGTGTGCGCTCGTGATACGTAAGCGCGGTGGAGCAGTGGTTGCAGGTGGGGACGCAGCCGCACTCGCGGCACATCAGGAATGGCGCAAAGCCACGGCGGTTATGCAGCAACACGGCCTTCTCGCGGCGCTCGACCACACGCTCCAATCCCTCCATCAAGGGTTTTGAGAACATGGAGCGGCTGCCGTGAGAAAACTCACGGCGCAGGTCGGCAATTCGGACCATGGGAAGCACGGCGTGTCCCGGGCGCTCGGGCATCTCGACACGCGTCCAAGTGGCACCGTTATACGTGCCACGACGGCAGCGGTCGAGGGCCTCGGCCGAGGGCGTGGCGGAGCCCAACACGAGCGGGCAGCGATAGCGCTGCGCCATCTCGACCGCCACCTCGCGCGCGTGGTAGCGCGGACTGGAGCCCTGCTTGTAGCTGGTCTCGTGCTCCTCGTCGATGATGATGAGGCCCAAGTCGCTGAGCGGGCAAAAGAGCGCCGAGCGAGCGCCGACGACCACGCGGGCCGCACCGCTGGCAACCATATCCCACTGGTCCAGACGCTCGCCGGCCGAAAGCCGCGAATGGAACACGGCGACCGTCTCGCCAAAGCGCGAGCGGAAGCGGCCGACGGTCTGGGCTGTCAGCGATATCTCGGGCACCAGTACGCAGGCTGAGCGGCCGGCCGCGAGCACGCGCTCGATAGCGGAAAGGTAGACCTCGGTTTTGCCGGATCCAGTGACTCCATCGACTAGGACCACGTCGCCGTGAGCGTCAAGGCGTGCGCGCTCAATCTGCGCGAGGGCCTGTCGCTGACCGTTGGTGAGTGCCATCGGGGCCTTGCCGCTCGCCGAGGACAGCGTGGTCTGCTCGTTGCAGCCACGCCAGGCGCGGCGCTCCTCCACAACCACGACGCCGCGTTTTTCGAGCGCCTTGATGGTCGCCGACATGCTGTTATAGAGAAGGTTGAGGTCGCGCGTCGTGACCGGGCCGCACTGGAGCGCCTCGATGAGTTGGCGCTGGCGGACCGCGGTCTTGGGCGGCGTATAGTCGAAGCCTTCGGGCGTGAGCATGACCCAGCGATTTTGGATGGGTTTGACGGCTGGACGTTCAACCGTCCACACGCCGTCGTCACCCTTGACCACACGCGGACTGCCGCCCGGGGGCAAAAACAGGCGCAGGCACTCGGAAAGCGTTGCGACGTACTCGTGGCTCATCCAGCGTGCGATACGGGCGGCTTCGGCGGTAAAGAGCGGTTTGCTGAGGATAGCCTCGACGGCTTTAATGCGCGCGGGGTCGAGGGCGTTGTTACCCTGCAGGTCGCCCAGCTCAGGCGCAATGTCGACGACATAGCCCGCGGCGGCACGGTTACCAAAGTGAACCAGGACCGTGGATCCGATCTGCGTCTCGTTGGCAAGGGACTGGGGAATGCAGTAGGCGAATGGCTCGGACAGCGCACGCGTCGGGATGTCGAGGACCACGCTCGCGTAGGCAGCGATGGGCTCAGGTGCAGGCTTAGGCTGAGCCGAGGCGGCGGCAGGTGCGAGCTTCGCCGGAGCTTCCTCCGGTTCCGACGAGCCAAACAGCGACAGTTGTTGAGCCATACACCACCTCTAGCGAACGGACCTGAAAGGGGTGGGACAAAATAATCAGTAGAGTTTGTCCCATGGCCGATACGAGTGTCGAGCTTGTTGCGTCACTCGAACATGGGACAAACACTACTGATTATTTTGTCCCAACAACCCACTCATCGGTACAGAAACAAGAGCCCCGCTCGGGGGAACGGGGCTCGGATACATGCGTTTACGCGTCTACTATAGCGCCATCGTGCGGGCGCGGTCGATGCGCGCCAGGCAGTCGTCGCGGCCGACGAGCGCCATGGTCTCGCCCAGCGGAGGGCTCACCATGTTGCCGCAGACGGCGACGCGCACGGCCTGGAACACCACGCGCTTCTTAAGGTCCATCTGCTCGGGCAGCGGCTCAAGCGCGGCGTCGATGGCCTCGGCAGTCCACTTGTCCACGCCCTCAAGCGCGGCCTTGGCGGCATCCAGAATGGCGCCCATGCCTTCCTTGGCCAAGCCCTTATTGACGGACTTCTCGTCATACTCGAGCGTCTCGGCCGTAGCAAAGATGGGAGCGGCGACGGTCACGGCGTCGGCCGGCATCTTGGTGCGCGGCTTGACGATGGCGGCAAGCGCGTCGATCCAGTCCTCGCCGTACTCGACATTCCCCTCGATAAGACCCGCCTCGTGCAGCTCGGGAACCATGATCTCGTCGGCAAACTGGGCATCGGACATGCCATTGATGTACTCGGCATTGACCCAATCGAGCTTCTTGGGGTCGAAGGTCGCCGGGTTCTTGGAGATGCGGTCGAGCGAGAACTTGCTGGCCAGGACATCGCGCGGGATGATCGTGGTCTCGCCGTCGAGCGACCAACCGAGCAGCGCCAGGTAGTTGACGAAGGCGTCGGACAGGGAACCGGCGTCGCGGTACTCCTCCACCGAGGTGGCGCCGTGCCGCTTGGAGAGCTTCTTGCC
>DYAA01000099.1 GCA_019419405.1 Collinsella sp.
CATCGAGGCCGCCCGCCGCATTACCGAGCAGTTCGATGGCAAGCTGCGTATCAGCTACTCCGGCGGTGCCACGGTCTACAACATTCGCGCCCTGTACGATGCCGGCATTTGGCCCGTTACCCTGGCGACCGACGTGCTCAAGCCCGGTGGCTACGAGCGCTTTAGCCAGATGGCCGGCGAGTTTACCGATCTGGACGGCAAGCCGTTCGCGGGCGTCTCTCTCGAGGCCGTGACCGCGATCCAGACCGACTCGCTCACCAACCCGCTCTACAAGAAGCCGCTGCGCCCGCTGCCCGACCGCAAGGTCGCCGGCAAGAGCCCGCTTTCCGACTGCTTTACCACGCCGTGCCGCACGAGCTGCCCCATCCAGCAGGACATTCCTGCCTACCTGGCGGCTGTTGACGAGGGCCGCTACGAGGACGCGCTCAACATTATCATCGAGCGCAACGCCCTGCCGTTCATTACCGGCACCATCTGCCCGCATCCCTGCGGCCGTGCCTGCGAGCGTGCATTCTACGAGCCCGAGGGCGCCCAGATTCGCGCCAGCAAGCTCAAGGCCGCCCGCGAGGCCATGACCGCCGTGCTGCCCAAGCTGCGCGCCCAGGCCATTGCCAACGACGCCGAGCGCAACGTTGCCGTTATCGGCGGCGGCCCGGCCGGTCTGGCGACGGCGTTCTTCCTGACGCGCGCCGGCGTGCCCGTCACTATCTTCGAGGCCCGCGACTCTCTCGGCGGCGTGGTCCGTCACGTGATCCCCGAGTTCCGTATCGCGAGCGACGATATCTCCCACGATGCCGAGCTCTGTCTGGCCTTTGGCGCCAAGGTGCAGCTCAACGCCCGCGTGGAGTCCATTGACGAGCTCAAGGCCCAGGGCTTTACCGACGTAGTCGTGGCCACCGGTGCCTGGATGCCCGGCTCTGCGGGCTTGGGCGAGGGTGCCGAGCTCGACGTGCTGGAGTTCCTCGAGGCCGCCAAGAAGGGCGAGAAGCTCGAGCTGGGCGAGGACGTCGTGGTCATTGGCGCCGGCAACACTGCCATGGACGCGGCCCGCGTGGCCAAGCGCCTTGCTGGCGTGAAGAACGTGCGCCTGGTGTATCGCCGCACCAAGAAGCAGATGCCCGCCGACGAGGAAGAGCTCGATCTTGCTCTTGCCGACGGCGTTGAGTTCTGCGAGCTGCTAGCGCCCAAGGCGCTCAACGGCGCCGTGCTGACCTGCGACGTCATGGAACTTGGCGAGCCGGATGCAAGCGGCCGTCGCAGCCCTGTCGCCACGGGTGAGACCGTTGAGCTTTCCGCCACCACGGTGATCTGCGCCGTGGGCGAGGGCATCGATGCCAGCCTGTACGATGCCGCGGGCGTCGAGCACGACCGTCGCGGTCGCCTTGCCGCCACCTCCACCGGTGTCGAGGGCGTTTGGGCTGCGGGTGACTGCCGTCGCGGTCCTGCCACCGTGGTCGAGGCTATCGCCGATGCCGCCGAGGTCGCTCGTGCCATCGCCGGCGTGGACTTTAACAAGTACGCCGACTGCAACGAGCAAACCGGCCGCGAGGACACCTGTTACGAGCGCAAGGGGTCGCTGTGCCGCGACAAGCGCAACTGCACCAAGACTCGCTGCCTGGGCTGCGGCTCGGTGTGCGAGGTCTGCTGCGACGTGTGCCCCAACCGCGCCAACGTTGCCATCAAGGTGCCGGGCCTGGCCAAGCATCAGGTCGTCCATGTCGACGGCATGTGCAACGAGTGCGGCAACTGCGCCGTGTTCTGCCCCTACCAGGAGGGTCGTCCCTACAAGGACAAGCTCACCCTGTTCTGGAGCGAGCAGGACATGGAGAACTCCGAGAACGAGGGCTTCCTGGCCGTGGACGAGGATCACTTTAAGGTCCGCGTCGCCGGCACGGTCCGCACCGTCTCGGTCGATGCCGTCAACACCGGCCTTCCCGAGGCTGTCCGCCTGACCATCAGGGCTGTGCGCGACAACTATTCGTACCTTCTTAAGAAATAGGCGAGTCTCTTATGGCCAAATCCATTCAACATAACGTGGCCTACGTTGCCTGCGGAAGCGGTTGCACCTCCGCAGGCGGCGACGCCCGCTGCAGCGAAGGCTGCATTGGCTGTGGCGCCTGTGTCACGGCCTGCCCCCACGGCGCCA